>JBKHCM010000037.1:0-24862 GCA_046541805.1 Alphaproteobacteria bacterium | reverse complement strand
GCGAGCGCACCCGCGAGCGGTGCCGCCACCGTGGCACCGGTGTTGCCGCGGCCGGCCGCGCGCGCGCCGGCCTTGGCCGTCGGCGCCGGGCCGTCCGCCGACGCCCGCAAGCTCGCGGCCGAAGCCACCACCGTCGCCGAGCTGATCGAGCGGTTGCGCGGCTTCGACGGCTGCGGGCTCGCGCGCACGGCGATGAACCTCTGCGTCGGCGACGGCGATCCGACCTCCGAGCTCATGCTGGTGGGCGAGGCGCCGGGGGCGGAGGAGGACCGCCAGGGCAAGCCCTTCGTCGGCAAGAGCGGCCAGCTGCTCGACCGCATGCTCGAGTCCGCCGGTCGGCCGCGCCACCGCACCTGGATCACCAACACCGTCTTCTGGCGGCCGCCCGGCAACCGCTCGCCGACGGCGCAGGAGCTCGCCACCTGCCTGCCCTTCGTCGAGCGCCAGATCGAGCTGGTACGCCCGCGTGCGGTGCTGTTCGTGGGCGGCATCGCCGTGCGCGCGCTCTTGAACCTCGAGGAGGGCGTTACCAAGCTGCGCGGGCGGCGGTTCCGCTACCCGCTGGCCGACGGCGGCGAGATCCCGGCGACGGTGATGTTCCACCCCGCCTATCTGTTGCGCCGACCGCAACTCAAAGGCCTCGCCTGGCGCGACCTGCTCGCCGCCACCGCGATCGCCGACGGCGGGTGACGCACACTTGCGGGCGGCGGCCGCGGGCGCGACGATCGGCGCCGGCCCAGCGGGAGGGGATTGATGGCCGGCATCGACCCGACGACGCCGTTTCGCGCCCTCGCGATCGCGGTGCTCACCGTCTCCGACACCCGCACGCTCGCCGAGGACCGCTCGGGTGACGCGCTCGTGGAGCGGCTCGAACGGGCGGGGCATCGCCTCGCCGCGCGCGATCTCGTGCGCGACGACGTCGCGCGCATCGTCGCGCGGCTGGAAGCCTGGATCGCCGATCCCGCGGTGCACATCGTCATCACCACCGGCGGCACCGGGGTCACCGGCCGCGACGTGACGCCCGAGGCGTTCGCGCGGGTCTCGGAGAAGACGATCCCCGGCTTCGGCGAGCTCTTCCGCATGCTGAGCTACGCGAAGATCGGCACCTCCGCGCTGCAGTCGCGGGCGACCGCCGCCGTGGCGGGCGGCACCTATCTATTCGCCCTGCCGGGCTCGACCGGGGCGGTCAAGGACGGCTGGGACCTCATCCTCGAGCCCCAACTCGACATCCGCCACCGCCCCTGCAACTTCGCCGAGCTGCTGGCCCGGCTCGGCGAACACGAAAAGCGCTGACGGCGTTGGCGGGCCGGCGTCGGCTTGCTAAGAGGCGGGGTGTCGTGCCGGCCGCGCGGCCGTCGTGCTCGAGGGAGGAGCCACAAAAATGGACATGACCGGCGAGTACCGGATCCCGGCGCCGCGGGACACGGTCTGGCGGGCGCTGAACGATCCGGACGTGCTGCGCGCGTCGATCCCGGGCTGCGAGGAGCTCAACCTCGTCTCCGAGAACGAACTCACCGCCAAGGTCACCGCCAAGATCGGCCCGGTGAAGCAGAAGTTCAACGGCGACGTGTTTTTGGAAAACGTCAACGCCCCGCACAGCTACACGCTCCGGGGCGAAGGCAAGGGCACGGCCGGCTTCGCCAAGGGTTCGGCCGACGTCCAGCTCGAGGAGGACGGCGGCGCGACGGTGCTGCGCTACCAGGCCCACGCCGACGTCGGCGGCAAGCTCGCCCAGCTCGGCTCACGCCTGGTCAAGGGCTCGGCGGAGAAGATGGCCGACGACTTCTTCTCGAACTTCGTGGCCCAGGTGAGCGGACCCCCGGCGGCCGCGCCCGCCGAGGCGGGCGCCGCGGCCGAACAGGCGCCGGCGGAGGAGGCGCCCGCCCGCGCCGCGCCGGCGGTGGAGGCGGCGAGGCGGGCCGTCGAAGAGCGCCTGAAGGGCGGGCCGACGGCCAAGCCCTTCTGGCAGCGACCCGTCGTCATCGGTGTCGCGGTGGTCATCGTGTTGCTGTTGATCCTTATCTTGAGTTGAGGGGCGGACCCCGTCCGAGGGAGGAGACCGATGGCCGAAGTTTCGTTCAAGGTGAACGGCAACCCGGTGACCGTCGACGTCGAGCCGCGCACGTTGCTCGTCGAGGCGCTGCGGCAGAACCTGGGGCTGACCGGCACGCATGTGGGCTGCGATACCTCGCAGTGCGGCTGCTGCGTCGTCCACGTCGACGGCGCGTCGGTGAAGGCCTGCACGATGCTGGCGATGCAGGCGGCGGGCAGCGAGGTCACGACCATCGAGGGCCTCGCCCAGGGCGAGGCGCTGCACCCGATGCAAGCGGCCTTCCGCGACCACCACGGCCTGCAGTGCGGCTTTTGCACGCCGGGCATGATCATGAGCGCGGTGGATCTCCTGCAGCACAACCCGAGCCCCGCCGAGCACGAGATCCGCGACTGGCTCGAGGGCAACATCTGTCGCTGCACGGGCTACCACAACATCGTCAAGGCCATTCAGGCCTGCGCGGAAGCGACCGCGGGGAGCCGCGCCGCCGCCGAGTGACGCATCCGCGCGATCAGGGAGGGGAAAAAGAGATGGCCGAAGACGGCATCGGCGCGCGGGTGCTGCGCACCGAGGACAAGCGCTTCATCACCGGCCACGGGCGTTACACCGACGACATCAATCTGCCGGGTCAGGCCTACGCCTGCTTCGTGCGCTCACCCGTGGCGCATGCCCGCATCGCGCGGGTCGACACCCAGGCGGCCGAGCAGGCCCCCGGCGTCGTCGGCGTGCTCACCGGCGCGGACGTCGCCGCGGCGGGCGTCGGCGGGCTGATCTGCGGCTGGATGGTGACGTCGAAGGACGGCTCGGACATGAAGGCGGGGGCGCACCCGATCCTCGCCCACGACAAGGTCCGCTATGTCGGCGACCACGTCGCCGTGGTGGTGGCCCGGACCCAAGAGCAGGCCCGCGACGCCGCCGATCTGGTCGAGGTCGACTACGCGGAGCTGCCGGCGGTGGTCGACCTCGCCAGCGCGCGCGACGGCGCCGAGCTGCACGACGGCATCGCCAGGAACACCTGCTACGAGTGGGAGCTCGGCGACAAGGCCGCGACCGAGCGGGCGCTCGCCGACGCCGCCCACGTCACCACCATCGACATCACCAACAACCGGCTGGTGCCGAACGCGATGGAGCCGCGCGCCGCCATCGGGGCGTACGACGCGTGGACCGACCACCACACCCTCTACGTCACGAGCCAAAACCCGCACGTGGCGCGGCTGGTGATCTCGGCCTTCGTCGGCTTGGCGCCGGAGCACAAGTTCCGGGTCGTGGCACCCGACGTCGGCGGCGGCTTCGGCTCGAAGATCTTCATCTACGCCGAGGAGTGCGTCTGCCTGTTGGCGGCGAAGCGGTTCGGCGTGCCCGTCAAGTGGGTGGCCGAGCGCAGCGAGAGCTTCCTCGCCGACGCCCACGGCCGCGATCACGTCACCCGAGCCAGCCTGGCGCTGGACGCGGACGGCCGCTTCACCGGGCTCAAGGTCCACACCACCGCCAACATGGGGGCGTATCTCTCCACCTTCGCCTCCTCGATCCCGACCTACCTCTACGCCACGCTGCTGGCCGGGCAGTACAAGACGCCGGCGATCCACTGCGAGGTCGACGCGCTCTACACCAACACCGCCCCCGTCGACGCCTATCGTGGCGCCGGCCGCCCCGAGGCCACCTACGTCGTCGAAACCCTGGTGGAAGAGGCGGCGCGGGAGACCGGGCGCGACCCGGCGGAGCTGCGCCGGCGCAACTTCATCCAGCCCGGGGATTTCCCCTACCAGACGCCGGTGGCGCTCACCTACGACACCGGCAACTACGAGGCGCATCTCGACGCCGCGCTGGCGCTCGCCGACTACCAGGGCTTCGCGCAGCGCAAGGCGGAAGCGCAGGCACGGGGCAAGCTCCGGGGTATCGGGTTTTCCTGCTACATCGAGGCCTGCGGCATCGCGCCGTCGCAAGTGGTGGGGGCGCTCGGCGCCGGCGTCGGCTTGTGGGAGGCCGGCAAGGTTCGCTTCTCGGTGACCGGCAAGCTGCAGGTCTTCACCGGCTCGCACAGCCACGGCCAGGGCCACGAGACCACCTTCGCCCAGGTCATGGCGTCAAAGCTGGGCGTACCCTACGGCGACATCGAGGTCATCCACGGCGACACCGACCAGACGCCGATGGGCATGGGCACCTACGGCTCGCGCTCGCTCGCCGTCGGCGGCTCGGCGCTGGTCAAGGCCGCCGAGAAGGTCATCGACAAGGGCAAGAAGATCGCCGCCCATCTGCTGGAGGCCAGCGAGGGCGACATCGACTTCAAGGACGGCCAGTTCACCGTCCGCGGTACCGACCGCGTGAAGTCCATCGGCGAAGTCGTCTTCGCCGCCTACGTCCCGCACAACTACCCCGAGGGCCTCGAGCCGGGGATGGAGGAGACGGCCTTCTACGATCCGGCCAACTTCACCTACCCGTCGGGGACCTACATCTGCGAGGTCGAGGTCGACCCGGAGACCGGCCGCACTCAGATCATCAAGTTCACCGCCGTCGACGACTTCGGCAAGGTGGTGAACCCGATGATCGTCGAGGGCCAGGTCCACGGCGGCCTCGCCCAGGGCATCGGCCAGGCGCTCCTGGAGCACACGGTCTACGACCCGGAGAGCGGCCAGCTGCTCACCGGCTCGTACATGGACTACACCATGCCGCGGGCGGACGACCTGCCGAATTTCGACGTCGCCACCACCGAGACGGTGTGCACGCACAACCCGTTGGGCGTGAAGGGCTGCGGCGAGGCCGGCGCGATCGGCGCGCCGCCGGCGCTGATGAACGCCATCGCCGATGCGATCGGCACCCGGGTGTCGATGCCGGCGACGCCCGAGAAGGTGTGGCAAGCGATCCGGGCCGGTGCGGCCAAGGCCGCGGAATAGGAGGGGCACGAGCATGTACGCGTTCAACTACCACCGGCCGTCCAGCCTGCAGGAGGCGTTGACCCTCCTGCGCGACGCCGAGGACGGCAAGTTCATGGGCGGCGGGCAGACCCTGATCCCCACGATGAAGCAGCGCTTGGCGATGCCCTCGGACGTCATCGACCTCGGCGGTCTCAAGGAGCTCGTCGGCATCTGTCCCGACGGCGACGACGTCGTCGTCGTGGGCGGCATGACCAAGCACGCGGCGGTCGCCAACTCGGAGCTCGTGCAGGCGAAGATCCCGGCGCTGGCCGAGCTCGCCGAGGCCATCGGCGACCCGCAGGTCAGAAACCGCGGCACCCTCGGCGGCTCGATCTCCAACAACGACCCGGCCTCGGACTATCCCGGCGCGGTCGTGGGCCTCGGCGCCACGGTCGCCACCGACCGGCGCAAGATCGCGGCCGACGACTTCTTCACCGGCATGTTCGAAACCGCGCTCGAGGAGGACGAAGTCGTCACCCATGTCAGCTTCCCGGTGCCGGCGCGTGCCAAGTACATGAAGTTCCCGAACCCGGCCTCGCGCTACGCGATGGCGGGCGCCTTCGTGGCCGAGACCGCGGGCGGCGTGCGGGTGGCGGTCACCGGCGCCGGCCCCTGCGTCTTTCGCTGGAGCGAGGCCGAACAGGCCCTCGGCGCCGACTTCAGCGCGACGGCGATCGAGCCCCTGACCCTGCCGGCGGACGGGCTCAACAGCGACATCCACGGCTCCGCGGCCTACCGGGCCAACCTCGTCAAGGTCATGACCAAGCGCGCGGTCGAAGCCCTCAGCTGAGCCGAGGGCTGCCCCCGACCGCAGCCGGGCCGGCGACCCCAGGGCGCCGGCCCTTGCTTTTGGGTACTCCGCTCCAGCCGTCGGCACCGCGCGGCGCGGTGCGTGGGGGCGAGGGCGGTGCGGCCGCGCTGGCGCCTCGCGGGACCTTCGGGCCCGCGATCGCGAGGCGCGCCGCCGCCGCCAGCTCGACCTGCGCCGGCCTGAGCGCCGCCAACCCCAGCCTCAGCGCCCACGGCAGCCGAGGCCGGCGCGGGCGGTCGCATCAGGCGCACCACGCCATCCCCGCAAGCCCGTTGGCGCGCAGCACCGACAGGCGGCTTGAACGCGTGCCGTTCTCGTGGACCGAGCCACCGGCACCCCGCCCGGCGCCCGAGAGGCTCGAAACCCGAGGTGGCCAGGCCCGGGATGGCCGGGCGGGGGTGTACAGCGCGGATTCGCCGAGGCGGGAGGCGCTTCAGTCGAAACCGAGGATCTCGTGGGCGCGGTCGCCGCCCGCGAGCAGCGCCGCGAACTCGGGATCGCCCGCGGCGACCCGGCGCTGGTGCTCGCGAAGCGCCGCCATGAGCGCGCCCTCGCGCTCGAGCAGCCGGTCGGCGATGGCGAGCATGCGGCTGTTGGGCCAGCTCCGTGGACGCAGCCGCCGGACGACGTCGAAGGCCTCGGCCTCCCGGCCCGGATGGTCGCGGGCGATGAGCATGACGGCGGCGGCGGTCGAGCGCGACACGCCGGCATGGCAGTGCACGAGCACGTGGCCTGCGCGTTCCGTGGCCAGCACGTCGCCCCAGCCGAGGATGGCGGCGACGTCGGCGACCTCCGGCGGGGCAGCGTCACCGTCGGCGGCGAGGACGTCGTCGAAGCGGTGCACGACGCGGCGGTGCGGCGGGTAGAGCCGAAACGCCTCGGGCTCGGGCCAATCGGGATCGAGGATCGAGAGGACGTGGCTCACGCCCGTCTCGGCGAAGCGCGCGAGCTCGTTGAGCCCGCAGATGGTGAGGCGGTAGGGCACCAGCGGTGCCGCGGCCGCGTCCAACGCGTCGACGTCCGTCATGACGACATTCCCGAAGGCGCGTCCCAGCAAAATCCGAGCCGAGGCGGCCGCGCCGCAGCGGTCGCCAGCGTCGGCTCTTTATCGATCGCGGCGACGGAGGGTGCCATGACCGGCAGGAGGATGACCGAGCGACCGATTGCCGCGCTCATCCAACGGCACGGACGCAGGCTCGCCGCCGCGCAAGATCCCGCGCGCACGCCGGCCGCGCGGCGATCCGCCGCCTCGGCGTGCCGCCAAGGCACGGCAGCTCGCCCGCTGCGCGCTCGCTCAGGCCGCAAGCGGCGGCTCAAGCCGAGGCGGCGGTCGGCGACGGCGAGTAGCCTTGCTTCAAGCAGCCGAGCGCGAAGCTCGAACGGGTGTGGCGGATGCCCGGCAGCCGGAACAAATGCTCGCGCAGAAAGCGCTCGTAGCCGGCCGCCCCGGCAACCGCGACCTTGATCATGTAGTCGTACTCGCCCGAGACCAGCCAAGCCTCGACGACCTCCGGCAGATCGACCACCGCCTGGCCGAAGGCGTCGAGGGTGGCCTCGTCGTGGCTCGCCAGCATCACCTCGACGAAGACGAGATCGGGCAAGCCGAGCTTCGCGGGATCGAGGATGGTCACGTAGCGCTGGATGACGCCGTCGCGCTCCAGCGCGCGGACCCGGTTCCAGCAGGGCGTCGGCGACAGGCCGACCCGTTGGGCCAGCTCGTTGTTCTTGAGCCGCGCGTCGAGCCTGAGCTCGCGCAGGATACGCAGATCGACGGCGTCGAGCGACCGCATCGAAGGCCCCTCCCCTCCGTGCTGCACGGCAGTAGAAGAAATATCTGCGTCTTGCTCTCTTAGAGCGTGTCCATTTCGTCGCACAAGGGAATGCGCCGCGAGATCGAAAACGCCTTTCGCGGCGTTCGGCCTAAGTTGCACGCTCACGGATGAGCGGAGGGGCGAGCCCGTGTTCGATCTGGATGCCTTCGACGACCACCGCGAGGTGGTCCACGTCAGTCGCCCGGAGGTCGGCCTCAAGGCGGTCATCGCGGTGCACGACACCACGCTGGGCCCGGGGCTCGGCGGCTGTCGGATGTGGACCTACGCCGACGCCCGCGCCGCCACCGTCGACGCCCTGCGGCTGGCGCGTGGCATGACCTTCAAGAACGCCCTCGCCGACCTGCCCTTCGGCGGCGGCAAGTCGGTCATCCTGGGCGATCCCAGGCGCGACAAGACACCGGCGCTGCTGGAGGCCTTCGCTGAGGCGGTGGGGCGGCTCGCCGGGCGCTACGTCGTTGCCGAGGACGTCGGCATCACCGAGGCCGACGCCCGGGTGTTCGCCCGCCGCACGCGCCATGTCTGCGGCATTGCCGGCGAGGGTGGCGGCGATCCTTCACCCAAGACCGCCCGCGGCGTC
This sequence comes from Alphaproteobacteria bacterium, assembly GCA_046541805.1. Classification (GTDB taxonomy): domain Bacteria; phylum Pseudomonadota; class Alphaproteobacteria; order Geminicoccales; family Geminicoccaceae; genus JAAAPF01. The sequence goes on along the minus strand of JBKHCM010000037.1, from coordinate 16,680 downwards.
TTCAAGGGCCTCGAGGCGGCGGCGAGCCACGTGCTCGGTCGCGACGACCTCGAGGGGCTGCGGGTCGCGGTGCAGGGGCTGGGTGCCGTGGGCTGGAAGCTCGCGGCCCATCTCCGCGCCGCGGGGGCGCGGCTGGTGGTCGCCGATCTCGACGCCGAGCGGGTGGCGCGGGCGTGCGACGCCTTCGATGCCGATGCGGCGGCCGTGGACGCGATCCATCGCGCCGAGGTGGACGTCTTCGCCCCCTGCGCGCTCGGCGGCGTGCTCAACCCGCGCACCATCCCGGAGCTGCGCTGCCGTCTCGTCGTCGGCGCCGCCAACAACCAGCTCGCCACCGCCGCCGACGGCGACGCGCTCGCCGCCCGCGGCATCGCCTACGTCCCGGACTACGTCGTCAACGCCGGTGGGGTCATCGCCGTCGCCCACGAATATCTGGGCGACAACGACGGCGCGACCGTCTGGGCCAAAGTCGACCGCATCGCCACCACCGTCGGCGAGATCCTCGAACAGGCCGTAGCCGACGGTGTGACGCCCGCGCGCGCCGCCGACGCTGCGGCTCGGCGCCGGCTCGGCCACGGCGGCGAGCGGCGGCGCGCCGCCTAGACCCTGGTGACGCAGCGCAACGCGACTTAGGGCGGATGCTACGCGGCGGGCGTCGCGCCTTTCGGGACAGGCGCAATGGACCTCGAGGTCATCGCGCTGGAAGACGAGTACACCGTCCCCCGCGGGCGCATCGATCAGACGGGCCCCCAGGCGCGGCTCCGGCTGCCGCTGTTGCAAGAGCGTGACTGCGCCACGGGGCTTGACACCGCCGGCTTCATCGCAGGCTATCGCGGCTCGCCCGTGGATGGCTCCGCCGAGGTGCGGTGGGAGGCCCGGCGTTTTTTGGACCAGCACCACGTCGTCTTCCGCCCGGCGGTGCACGACGAGCCGGCCGTCACCGCGGCCCGTGGCTGCGCGAGGCCTTCAACCTACGCGCGACGCGGCGCTTTCTGCGCGGGACCGCGTTCGCCTCCTTTGGCCGAACTCACGCGCGCCGGGCCGAGCGTCGCCTCATCGCCGACTACGAAGGGCGGTTGGACGAGATCGCCGCCGCCCTCTCCCCCGGCGAAGCCCGGCGTCGCGGTTCCACAGCGCGCGAACGCCCGACGCCGCTTGCGCGCTGCGTGCCGCTTTGTCGCGGCGCTGGGGGCGAGAGCGGCGCTAATTCGTGACGGGTGAGCATCCATCACCGGCGGAGAGCACCCTTGTACGACCGGACCATGATTCGCATCGTCGGCTTTCTGCTCGGCGGCTTTGCGGCCGTGGCCATCGTGGTCGGGCTGATGACCGCGATCTACCCCTTCGCGCAGGAGGCGTTCCAGAGCGTCGCGATCGTCGCTAGCCTCACGCCTTGGAGCTGAGCGAGCCCGCGGCCGCGGCGTTGGGCACCGCGGCACCGCGGTCCGTGCGCGGGCGTGCGCGCGCGAGGTCGCCGATGAGGCGGCCGGCCGCCAGCCGGCCCGACATCGTCGCCATCGGCACGCCGGCGCCGGGATGGACCGAGCCGCCGGCGGCGTAGAGGCCGGGCAAGCGCGTGCGCGCGCCGGCGCGCTTGAACGACGCCATCGCTCCATGGCTGGCGCGGCCGTAGAGGGCACCGCCGGTGGCCGGAAACATCCTGTCGAAGAGGTGCGGCGTCGTCACCGTTCTGGCGTCGTCGCGCCGGTCGATCGCGAGCCCGCAGCGGTCCAACAGCTCGAACGCGCGACGCTCGACCGCGGGCAGGATCTCGGCGAAGTCGTGGGCGTCGCCGTCGGCGGGGGCGTTCACCAAAAGGAGCAGGCGCTCGCCGTCCTCCGGCACCGGCCCGTCCGCCGCCTCGCCGCGGTCCTGCGCGCAGATGTAGACGGTGGGCGCCGCGCAGACGGTGCGGTCACGGAACACCGCCTCGAACTCACGGGCGTAATCCTCGGCGAAGAAGACGTTGTGGTGGACGAGCGCAAAGCCGGCGGTCTTCGCCTTGAGGCACCAGGTGATCGCCGAGAGCGAGCGCTGGCGCGGCGTCGTCGCGGTCGTGGCGCGGCGGGCGTCGGCGCCCAAAAGCCCGTGCGCCAGCGCCGAGACGTCGCCGTTGAAGACGACCGCGTCGGCGTCGATGCGCTCGCCGTCCGCCAGGACCACGCCGGCGGCGCGCCCGCGCACGACGCGGATCTCGGCGACCGGCGCGCGGAAGCGAAAGCGCGCGCCCTGGTCCTCGGCGAGGCGCTGCAATCCGTCGGCGACGCGGCAAATGCCGCCCTTCACCAACCACACCCCATCCTGCTCGACATGCGCCACCAGCATCAGCGTCGCCGGCGCGAGCCAGGGCGAGGAGCCGACATAGGTGGCGTAGCGGCCGAAGAGCTGGCGCAGGCGGGCGTCGGTGAAGTGCTCGCCGAGCGCGCGCCACATCGTCTTGAAGGGCGCGATCCGCAGCATCGCATCGAGATGAGAGAGCCCCACCCGGCCGACCAGGCTCGCCGGGTTCGGCCGCTCGGCGGCGATGAAGCTGTGCTTGAGCGTGGCGAAGATGTCGGCCGAGCGCGCGCAGAAGCTGCGAAAGCCGGCGGCGTCTTGAGGACCGGCGAACTGGCCGATGGCGTCGGCCGAGCGCTCGACGTCGGCGAAGAGATCGAGCCGGCCGCCTTGGCGCCAAGCGTGGCGCGCCAGCGTTTCGGCGGGCACGACGTCGACATAGTCGTCCAGCGACGCGCCCGCGTCGGCGAACAGCTCCTCGAAGATCCAGCGCATCGTGAAGACGGTGGGCCCGGCAGCCACCTTGGCGCCGGCGACGTCGACCTCGCGCATCTTGCCGCCGGGGACCGGCGCGCGCTCGCAGACGGTGACGTCGAGCCCCTGGCGCGCCAAGTCGACGGCGGCGGCGAGCCCGCCCATGCCGGCGCCGACGACGACGACGCGCTCGGCCGGTCTCCATCCCATCAAGGCCTCCCCAAGCGACACCGTCCCCGTACCAAGGTCATCCGAGCGCACGCGACAACCCGGCGATAAGGCGAGGGTACCCTTGCGCGCGGGCCAAAGACGCGCTTCGAAGGCCGGGCCATGCCGGCACGTCCCGCCGAGGGAGCAGGTCCGTTGTCCAAGCCGGTCGCCAAGCCGGGCGTATCCACCATCCGCGAGCTGTTCGGTCGCCCCAAGGTCGTGATCGCGGTGGTCCACTGCCTGGCGCTGCCGGGCGCGCCCGACCACGACGGCCGGTCGATGGAGGAGATCGTCGCCCGCGCCCTCGGCGACGCCGAGGCCTATCGCGCCGCCGGCGTCGACGGGCTCATCGTCGAGAACCACGGCGACATCCCCTTCGCCAAGCCCGAGGACATCGGCCCCGAGACCGCGGCGGCGATGGCGGTGATCACCGACCGGGTGCGGGCGGCGACGGGCCTGCCGGTCGGCATCAACGTGCTGGCCAACGCCGCCTTGGCGGCGCTCGCGGTGGCCGCGGCGGCGGGCGGCGCCTTCGTGCGGGTCAACCAGTGGGCCAACGCCTATGTGGCGAACGAGGGGATCATCGAGGGCCCGGCGGCACGGGCGCTGCGCTACCGCGCCCGGCTCGGGGCCAAGGCCGTGCGCATCTTCGCCGACGTCCACGTCAAGCACGGCGCGCACGCCATCGTCGCCGACCGCTCGGTCGCGGAGATGGCCCGCGACGTCGAGTTCTTCCACGCCGACGTCGCCATCGCCACCGGCCAGCGCACGGGCGACGCCGCCGCCCTGGGCGAGCTCCGTACCATCGCCGCGGCCACCAGCCTGCCGGTGCTCGTCGGCAGCGGCGTCGACACCACCAATGTCGGCGATATGCTCGCCCTCGCCGACGGGGTCATCATCGCCTCCTCGCTCAAGCGCGACGGCGTCTGGTGGAACCCGGTGGACCCCGAGCGGGCGCGCGCCTTCATGGACGAGGTGCGACGGCTGCGTTGAGCGCACGCCGCCGGCGGCTTCCACCGGCGGCGGCGCGTCGCTATAAGCCCGGCGCAATCGATCCTCCCCCGACCTCGCGGAGTTCGCCCATGGCCACCGAGCGCACGCTCTCGATCATCAAGCCCGACGCCACCGCGCGCAACCTCACCGGGCAGATCAACGCCCGCTTCGAGGCCGCGGGGCTGCGCATCGTCGCGCAAAAGCGCGTCATGCTGACCCGGGCCCAGGCCGAGGCCTTCTACGCCGTCCATAAGGAGCGGCCGTTCTACGGCGACCTCGTCGCCTTCATGACCTCGGGCCCGGTGGTCGTGCAGGTCCTCGAGGGCGAGAACGCCATCGAGAAGAACCGCGAGGTCATGGGCGCCACCGACCCGGCCAAGGCCGCCGCCGGCACCATCCGCAAGGACTTCGCCCAGAACATCGAGGCCAACTCGGTCCACGGCTCCGACGCCCCCGACACCGCGGAGCAGGAGATCGCGTTCTTCTTCGCCGAGATCGAGATCGTCGGCTGAGCGACGACGGCGGGCGCGCCGCTCGATCGCCCGAGCGGCCGAGCCACCAGCTCGTGCCCTTGACGTCGCGCACGCCGCCTCGGGATCGTCCACGTCGACATGGACCGGCGCCTGCGGTCCGCCCCCCCCATCTGCCCGACCATAACGACCGGGTCGTCGATCGAGCGCTCGGCGTGGCGGCAAGCGCCGTCGTCGCCGCGGCTCACGCGCAGCGGCTCGGCGCCGAAGACCGTGGCCGTGAAGGCGAGCGCCGCCTCGGCATCGGCGACGCTGAGGTCGGGCGCGGCAGCGGCGTCGCCGCCGGGCTTTCAGGACAGCGCCGACCGCCGCAGGCCCTGTCGCGATCACATGCCGGCGCAGCTGGACCATCGGCCGTCGGCGGGGCGAGGGCGACGCCGTCAGCGCCGCGGCTCGGCGCTCGCGGCGGTGGGCCAGAGAAAGCCTTCGGGCATCGCCGCGGCGGGCGCGGTGAGGCGCACGCGCTCGCCGTCCACCACGGCGCGGCCGCTCGCGAGCAGGTCGAGCGCCAGCGGATAGGCGCGGTGCTCCTGCGCCAGCACCCGCGCCGCCAGCGTCGCCTCGTCGTCGTCGTCGAGCACCGGCACCGCCGCCTGGACGACGACCGGGCCGTCGTCGAGCGCGGCGCGGACGATGTGCACCGTGCAGCCGGTGATCTTGAGGCCGGCCGCGAGCACGCGGCGGTGGGTGTGCAGGCCGCGAAAGGCGGGCAGGAGCGACGGGTGGATGTTGAGCATCCGATCGCGCCAGCCGGCGACGAGCTCGGGCCCCAGCACACGCATGAAGCCGGCGAGCGCCACCCAGTCGGCGCCGCTGTCCGCGAGCACGGCGGCGAGCTCGCGCTCGAATGCGGCGCGGTCGGCGAAGGTGCTTCGCGGCACGACCGTGGCCGCCACGCCCGCCCGCCGCGCGCGCTCGAGCGCGAACGCGTCCTCGCGGTCGGCGACGACGTGGGCGACCTCGAACGCCGCTCCCGCCGCGGCGGCGTCCAGGAGCGCCTGCAGGTTGGTGCCGCCTCCTGAGACCAGAACGGCTACGGTTGCGGCCATCGCGGCCCACCTTCGAGGGTGACCAGGGGCGCGCCCGCGCCCGCCTCGATGCGGCCGACGATCCAGGCGTCCTCGCCGATCTCGCCGAGGGCGGCGAGCACCGCCTCGGCGCGCTCGGCCGGGACGACGCCGACGAGCCCGATGCCGAGATTGAAGGTCCGCGCCAGCGCGGTGCGGTCGAGCCCGCCGGCTTCGGCGAGCCAGGTGAAGAGCGGCGGTAGGGTGTAGCTCTCGAGATCGACGACGGCGCGCAGGCCGCGCGGCAGCACGCGCGGAATGTTTTCGATCAGGCCGCCGCCGGTGATGTGGGCGAGCGCCCGCGCCCCGTTGTCGATGAGGGCGCGGCCGGCGGCGACGTAGATCCGCGTCGGCCGCATCAGCGCGTCGCCGAGGCCGACGGTGGCGTCGAACGGAGCGGGGGCGGCGAGGTCGGCGCCGGCGGTGGTGACGATCCGGCGCACCAGCGAGAAGCCGTTGCTGTGCAGGCCCGAGCTGGCGACGGCCACCAGCGCGTCGCCGGGCTGGACCTCCGCCGGGCGGGGCAGGAGGCGCTCGCGCGCGGCCGCGCCGACGGCGAAGCCGGCGAGGTCGAAGGCGCCGGGCGGGTAGACCCCGGGCATCTCCGCGGTCTCGCCACCCAACAGCGCGCAGCCGGCCTCGACGCAGCCGTCGGCGACCCCTTCGACCACCGCCCGCGCGATCGTCGCCTCCAGCCGGCCGGTGGCGTAGTAGTCCAAGAAGAACAGCGGCTGCGCCCCCTGCACGACGATGTCGTTGACCGACATCGCCACCAGGTCGACCCCGAGGCCGCGATAGGCGCCGGTGCTCTCGGCCAACCGCAGCTTGGTGCCGACGCCGTCGGTAGCCGCCACCAGGACCGGGTCGCGCCAGCCCGCGGCCGCCAGGTCGAACAGCCCGCCGAAGCCGCCCAGACCGGCGAGCACGCCGGGGCGGCGCGTGCGCTCCGCCGCCGGGGCGATCGCGTCGACGAAGGCGTTGCCGGCATCGACGTCGACGCCGGCGTCTTTGTAGGCGTCGCCGCCGCTGGAGGCGGCGCCGCCGCAGCCGTGCGCGGGGGGCGCTTGTGTCATGGCCGACCACCCGGGTAGGTTCGCAGCACGGTGACGCCCGCGCCGACCGCCGTCAGGTAGGGCCGGCGGCATCGCTTGTCCATCAACCACCCGAGATCGCCCCGCCATGGCTTGCACCCGTTCCCCGTCCGGTTGTCAGGGTGCCGCACGTCTCGCCCGGGCGCTGCTGGTGGTCGCCGCGCTGGTGCTGGATCCGGCTGCGGGCCTGGCGCAGGAGATGGAGGCCAGCTATCGGGTGCGCGACGTCGAGGTGGAGGCCACCGCCCAGGACGCCGTCGCGGCGCGCGATCGCGCGATCGAGCAGGGTCAGCGCCGAGCGCTCGAGCAGCTGCTCGAGCGGCTGACGGCGGACGGCGACGCCCCGCCCGACGTGCGCGAGCTGCCGGTGGCGGATCTGGTCTCCAGCCTCGAGGTCCTCGACGAGACGGTGGGGCCGACGAGTTACGCCGCGACGCTCGAGGTCGCCTTCGACCGCGGCGCGGTCGAGGAGCTGCTCGACGACCGCGGCATCGCCTACGCCGACCTCGCGGCGGAGCCGGTGGTGGTGGTGCCGCTGTGGGAGACCGGCAGCGGCCTGCGGCTTTGGGAACCGGACAGCGCGTGGAAGGCGGCCTGGGACCGCGCGCTCGAACCGGACGGGCTGGTGCCCTTCGTCGTGCCGTTGGGCGATCTGCAGGACCTGGCGCTGTTGAACCCCGATCAGGCGGCCCGCGCCGACCGCACCGCGCTCACCGCGCTGGCCGAGCGCTACGGCACCGACGGCGTGGTCATCGCCCGGCTCGAGGGCTCGGGCGAGCCCGGCGCACCGCTCGAGGTCACCGCCCGGCGCTATGGCGACACCGCGGGCGAGCCCTACCGCGCGGTGGTTCGCCGCGGGTCCGACGAGTCGCTCGAGCAGAGCCTCGAGCGGGCCGTGGCCGAGATGCAGGCGGCCTACGACGCGCGCTTTCGCGAGCGCCGCGCCGTCGAGCGCGCCCCGAGCGAGCGGCTGGTGGTCACCACCGCCGTCCGCGATCTCGACGACTGGGGGCGGGTGCTGCGGCTTTTGGACGGACTGGCCGAGGTCGAGCGGGCCGAGGTGCGGCGCTTCTCGCAAGCCGAGGCCACCCTCGAGCTCCGGGTCGCCGGCGGGCGCACGCGTCTGGAGGAGAGCCTCGACCGCCAGGGCTGGCGGCTCTCGGCGCGTGACGACGACGGCTGGCAGCTCGAGCGGGGCGGCGCGGACGAGGGGAGCTCGACGCTCTGAACGGCAGCTTGGCCAGCCGCGGTCTCACCCGGGCGCTCGCCAACCTCGCGACGTTCGCGCGTCTGGTGCTGGTGGCGCCGATCACCTGGGCGATCCTGCAGGATCGGGCGCTGCCCGCCCTCGTTCTGCTCGCCGTCGCCGTCGGCACCGATGCGATCGATGGCTGGCTGGCGCGGCGCTACGGCACCACCGTTCTCGGCAGCTGGCTGGACGTCACCGCCGACCGCCTGCTGATCGCCGCCGTCGTCGCCGCGCTGTGGTGGACCCAGGGTCTCGCCAGCTGGATCACCGCCGTCCTGGTGGCGCGCGAGGCGCTGGTGGCGGCGGGCGCGCTCGCCGCCTTCGCCCCGAGCCGGCCGATGCGCCCGTTGGTCGTCGGCAAGCTGCACACCGCCTTCGCCTTTTTCCTGCTGGTCGCGGCGGTGGCGGCGGCGGGTGGGCTGGCGCCGGCGGTCGTCGTGGACGTGCTGGCGGTGATGGTCACCGTCACCGCGGTCCTCTCGCTCGCCGCTTACGCCGACCGTTTGCGGTCGTGAGCCCGGCGCCGATGACGCGCGAGCTGTTCCCGCCGCCGGCCTCGCCACCGCTCGAGCAACTGCCGCTGGAGCTACCGCTCGACGATCGCATGCGACCGGAGGACTTCCTCACCGCCTCCTGCAACCGGCTGGCGCGCGAGGTCGTCGAGGCTTGGCCCGAGGGCGCCGATCCGGTGCTGGTGCTCACCGGTCCCGCTGCCTGCGGCAAGACGCATCTGGCCCGGATCTGGCAGGCCCGCGTCGGTGCGAGCTGGGTGACGCCGGCGACCTGCGCGGCGCGCTCGGCCGAGAGCCTGCTCGACGCCGGACCCTGGGTGGTCGACGACGCCGAGCGGCTCGGCGACGAGACGCTGTTGTTTCATCTCGTCAACGTCGCCCGCGCCCGCGGGCTCGGGTTGATCGTGGTCTCGCGCTTCGCGGCCAGCCGTTGGTGCCCAGTGCTCGCCGATCTGCGCTCGCGGCTCCTGGCGGCGCCGACGGTGGCGATCGCCGCGCCGGACGACGAGCTCCTGGGCGCGGTCCTGGTCAAGCAGTTCGCCGACCGTCAGTTGCGCGTGCCGCCCGCCGTCGTGCACTATCTGACGGCGCGCATGGAGCGCTCCTTCGCGGCCTGCCGGCGCATCGTCGATCTCTTGGATCAGCGCGCGCTGGCGAGCGGGCGCGCGATCACGACCGCGCTCGCGCGTGAGGTGCTGGCGCGACTGGACGGGGAGAGCGCATGACCTTCGAGGACTACGTCCGCTGGGCCGCCTCCGTCCCGGTCCCCGACGACCGCCACGACGGGGTGCTCTATCTGGCGCTGGCGCTGGCGGGGGAATCCGGCGAGGTTTGCGAGGTGGTGAAGAAGAGCTTGCGGCCCGGCCGCACGCTCGATCCCGAGCGGGTGGCGGACGAGCTCGGTGACGTCCTTTGGAGCTGGCTCGGGCTCTGTCGCGTGCTCGACATTGACCCGGCCGACGTCCTGGCCCACAGCCGGGCCAAGATCGACAAAAACCTCGGGCGCTGACGCGTCGGCCCGGGCGCTGGCTAGGGAGAACAGGTCGTGGATCTCGGCATCACGGGGCGCAAGGCGCTGGTCTGCGCGGCGAGCGAGGGGCTCGGCCAGGCCTGCGCGATGTCGCTGGCGATGAACGGCGTCGACGTCGTGATCACCGGGCGCACACCCGACAAACTCGCCGCCGCCAAGGCCGCCATCGAGGCCCGGAGCGGGCGCGCGGTCGACACCGTCGCCGGCGACATCACCACCGAAGCCGGCCGCGCCGCCGCGCTTTGGGCCTGCCCCGAGCCCGACATCCTGATCAACAACGCGGGCGGCCCGCCGCCCGGCGACTTCCGCGATTGGACCCGCGACGACTGGATCAAGGCGCTCGACGCCAACATGCTGACCCCGATCGAGCTCATCAAGGCGACCGTCGACGGCATGATGGCGCGCAAGTTCGGCCGCATCGTCAACATCACCTCGGCCGCGGTGAAGGCGCCGATCGACGTGCTCGGCCTCTCCAACGGGGCGCGCGCCGGGCTCACCGGCTTCGTCGCCGGCATCGCCCGCAGGACCGTCGCCCACAACGTCACCATCAACGGCCTGTTGCCCGGCCCGTTCGAGACCGCCCGGCTGGCGGGCACGACCGAGGCGACCGCCGCCAAGACCGGCAAGTCGTTCGCGGAGGTCTACGAGGAACGCAAGCAGCAGAACCCGGCCAAGCGCTACGGCCAACCCTTCGAGTTCGGCGAGTACTGCGCGTTTATCTGCTCGGCGCAGGCCGGCTTCGTCACCGGTCAGAACCTGCTGATCGACGGCGGCGCCTATCCGGGGACGCTGTGAGGCCATGCGCGTCGCCGGCCTCTTGAGCGGAACGTCGATGGACGGCCTCGACGTGGCGCTGTGCCACGTCGAGGTGGCAGGGCCGCCGGACGCACCGGCGATCGCCGCCACCCTCGACCATTTCGACACCGTCGCGTTCCCGCCGAGCCTCGCGACCCGGCTCGCCGCCTTCGATCGCCTCGATCTCGCCGAGCTCGCCGCGCTGGATGCCGATCTCGGCCGCTGGCAGGCGGACGCCGTCGCCGCGCGCTGCCGGGCGCACGGCTTCGCCCCGGAGCTGATCGGCAGCCACGGCCAGACCGTCTACCACGACCACGGCGAGGTCAGCTGGCAGCTCGGCGAGGCGAGCTTCCTCGCCGCCGCGCTCGGCTGTCCCGTGGTCCACGGCTTCCGCCAGGGCGACATCGCGGTGGGCGGGGCCGGCGCGCCGCTGGTGCCCTTCGTCGACTGGGCGCTGCTGCGCTCGGCCAAGGAGGACCGCGCCGCGCTCAACCTGGGCGGCATCGCCAATCTCACGCTGTTGCCGCACGCCGGCGCCCCGGCGGGCTTCGACGTCGGGCCGGGCAACATGGTCATCGACGAGCTGGCGCGGCGCGCCACCGGCGGGGCGGTGAGCCGCGACGAGGACGGCGCCTTCGCCGCCCGCGGTCACATCGACGAGGCCGAGGTCGAGCGCCTGCTCGCCCATCCCTTCCTGATGACCCCGCCGCCCAAGTCGTGCGGGCGCGAGCAGTTCGGCGCCGGCTTCGTCGACGCCTGGCTCGACGCGCAGCCGCCGGCGGGCGAGCAGGACTGGTGCGATCGCATCGCCACCGCCACCGCTTGGACCGCGGCGGCGGTGGCGCGCGACCTCGCGGCCTACGCCCCGGCCACGCGGCGCCTTCTGGTCTCCGGCGGCGGGGTCCACAATCCGGCGCTGACCGCGGCACTCGCCCATCGCCTCGACCACCAGGTCATCCTCGAGCGCACCGACGCCTACGGTCTGCCGGTGGACGCCAAGGAGGCGTTGGCGTTCGCGATCCTCGCCGCCTGCCGGCTGGCGCGCGTGCCGGCGAACCTGCCCTCGGCCACCGGCGCGGCCCGCCCCGCCCTGCTCGGCAGCGTCTGCGAGGTCTGAGCCCCGTGCGCCGCGCGCCCGTCGCCGGCATCGACGAGGTCGGGCGCGGGCCCTGGGCGGGGCCGGTGGTCGCCTGCGCGGTCGTGCTCCACCGCGACGTCGAGGGCGTCGCCGACAGCAAGACGTTGGCCAAGCTCAAGCGCGAGACGGTCGCCGCCCGCCTCGCGGCCGAGGGCGTCGCCGACTGGGCGCTCGGCGTGGCGGCGGTCGCCGAGATCGACCGGCTCAACATCCGCGAGGCCACCTTCCTCGCCATGCGGCGGGCGATGGCGCGGCTGCGGGTGCGGCCCGTGCGGGCACTGGTCGACGGCCGCGACGCGCCGGATCTGGGGGTACCGACCGGGGCCGTGCTCGGCGGCGACGGCGAGGTGGCGGCGATCGCCGCCGCCTCGATCCTCGCCAAGGTCCATCGCGACGCGCTGATGGCGAAGCTGGCGCGGCGGCACCCGCACTACGGCTGGGCCACGAATGTCGGTTACGGCACGCCCGAGCACCGCGCCGGGCTCGACCGCTTCGGCGTCACCGCGCACCACCGCCGGAGCTTCGCGCCGGTGCGCGCACGCCTCGCCGCCGGCTGAAGGCTCAACGCCCCAGGCTGCCACCGACGAGCAGCGCGTGCGCGGCACCGCGGCGCGCGGCGCAGCCGTCGAGCCGCTGGTAACGGTAGCGGACGTGCAGCCGAGCGAGATCGTCGATGCGCTGCATCAAGGTGGCGCCGGCAAGAAATGCGCGGTCGCCGACGACGCCGACGTCGCGGCCGTGGGCCGTCTCGAACGACCAGGCGGTCGCGAACGGGCCGGCGTCGGGCGCGTCGTGGCCGAGCTTGGCGTAAAAGGTCGCCGGCGCGCCGACGTCGGCATGTCGCGCGACGCTCGCCAGGCCCAGGGTCCAGCCGCTGGCGGGATCGCGCAGCGCCGCCGAGCCCTGGAACAGCAAGGTGCGACCGCTCGGGTGCTCGTCGACGAGGACCGCGGCGCGGCCGTCGGTGCGAAAGCCACGCCACCGGCCGATGCTGGTGAAGGCGAGGTCGACGTCTCCCCGCTCGGCGATGGAGGTCGCGAGCCGGGCGGTGCCGGGGCCGGCGAGGTCGATGTCGAGCCGGGCGCGGCGGCGATGTCCGAAGCCGCCGAAGCCGTGGAAGACGGCGCCGACCCGCGGGGCCGCGTCGGCGCTGCCGAGCCGCACGTTGCCGCGGTGGGCGGTGAGGTTGGCCGAGCTGATCGTCCGCGTGCCGGAGAGATCGGCGACGCCGACGGCTTGCGAGGCGGTAGCGCCGGGGCCGACGCTGAACCGCCAGTGGCCCGGCTCGAAGCGGAGCTCGCGCCCCGCCAGCCGCAGGCCGGCTTGGTCGAGGAAGCGCTCGAACCCTTGCGGCGGTGGGCTGAAGCCGACGGTGCCCGAGGGTGCGGGCGCCGGTGCCGCACTCGAAGCGGCGGGGAGGCCGGCGACCCCGACCGGCCGGGCGAGGGCCGGCAGCTCGAGAACGGCGGGGTGCGCCGACTGGGCCCGTGCGGCCGCGAGCCCCAGCGACAAGAGCAGGAGAGCGGCGATGATGATCGCCAGGCGGTTGAGTGCGAGCCGCGGCATCGATCCTCTCACCCCGGGAAGATCGCCTATCAAGCGAACGCTAAGCCATAAAAATAAACTTATGGGATAGAGCACCTTGGTGTATATCGCGGCGTCACCGCGGCGGGTCTGACCTGCGGCACCCGCGTATGCTCAAAGGTCGTTGTGGCGGCGGCGCCGCGCGCCGGCGGGCGCTCTTGTGGCGCGCGGCGCGAGCGCTTAGCTCTCGGATATGCTCGACATGGCCGTACCTGCGCGTCCCCGCATCGGCGTCACCCTCGACCGCGAGGAAGGCGGCGGCTACAGTCGCCTGCCGTGGTACGCGGCGCGGGAGAACTATTTCGTCGCCATCGCCGCCGCTGGTGGGCTGCCGATCGCCCTGCCGCACGCGCCGGAGCTGGCGGCGGATTATTTGGACGGGCTCGACGGTCTCGTCGTCACCGGCGGCGCCTTCGACGTCGACCCGAGCTGGTACGGCGGCGGCGACCGTCACGAAGCGACCACCACCAAGCAACGCCGCACCGCCTTCGAGTTCGCGATCACCCGCGGCGCGCTCGACCGCGACCTCGCGGTCTTGGGCATCTGCGGCGGCCAGCAGCTCCTGCACGTCGTCCTCGGCGGCACGCTGATCCAGCACATCCCCGATGCCGTGCCCGACGCCCTCGCCCACGAGCAGCCGAACCCGCGCACCGAGCCCGGCCACGCGATCGAGGTCGCCGCCGGCACGCGTCTTCACGCCATCGCCGGCGCGGCGCGGCTCGAGGTCAACAGCGCCCACCACCAGGCCGCCGACCGGGTGCCCACGGGCGTGGTGGTGAGCGCGCGTGCGCCGGACGGCGTCATCGAGGCGATCGAAGCGCCGGCCTACCGCTTTGCCCTCGGCGTGCAGTGGCATCCGGAATACGGCGTCAGCCCGGCCGATCCGTTGATCCTGCGCACCTTCGTGGACGCCGCCCGTGGCGCGTGAGCAGGCCCGCACCGTGCCCGCGACGGCCGAGCGCATCGCCAAGCGGATCGCGCGCTCAGGCCTGTGCTCGCGCCGCGACGCCGAGAGGCTGATCCTCGAGGGCCGGGTCCGCGTCGACGGCACGGTGCTCGAGAGCCCCGCGGTCCTCGTCGGCCCCGACGCCGTCGTCGAGGTCGACGAGGCGCCGTTGCCGGCGCTCGAGCCGACGCGGCTGGTGCGCTTTCACAAGCCCGCCGGCGTGCTGACGGCGCGGCGCGACCCCGCCGGGCGCTCGACGATCTACGACCAGCTGCCGCGCGAGCTCGACCACATGATGCCCGTGGGCCGCCTCGATCTGAACTCCGAGGGGCTTTTGCTCCTCACCAACGACGGCGCGCTCAAGCGCCATCTCGAGCTGCCGCAGACCGGCTGGGCCCGGCGCTACCGCGTCCGCGTCCACGGCCGCGTCGACGAGAAGGCGCTCGCCGGCTTGAAGGACGGCGCGGTGATCGACGGCGTGCGCTACGGCCGCATCGAGGCGACGCTGGACCGCCGGCAGGGCGACAACGCCTGGCTCACCGTGCGCCTGCGCGAGGGCAAGAACCGCGAGGTCCGCCGCGTCATGGAGCATCTGGGGCTGCAGGTGAACCGCCTCATCCGCACCGCCTACGGCCCCTTCCAGCTCGGCACGCTCGCCCGCTGCGAGACCGACGAGGTCACCGGCAAGGTGCTGCGCGAGCAGGTCGGCGCAAAGCTGGGCCGATGACCCTCAAGATCCTCGCCGGCGCCCATCGCGGCCGGGTCCTCGCCGCGCCCGCGGGCCAGGGCGCGCTGCGGCCGACCTCGGCGCGGCGGCGCGAGGCCGTCTTCGACATCCTCACCGCCCAGCTCGGCGACCTCTCGCAGTTCACCCTCGCCGATCTCTTCGCCGGCACCGGCGCGGTCGGCCTCGAAGCGCTCTCGCGCGGCGCGGCGCGCGTCGTCTTCGTCGAGAACGACCCGGCGGCGGCCCGGCTGATCCGCCGCAATCTGGAGACCCTGGGTCTTACCGCCCGCGCCCGCATGCTGCAGAACGACGCCGGCCGTCTCGGCGTCGCGAGCGAGCCGGTCGACGCCGTCTTCCTCGACCCGCCCTACGGCCGCGGCCTCGCCGAGCGGGCGCTCGCGCGGCTGCGCGACGGCGGCTGGCTCGCCGCGGACGCGGTGGTGCTGGTCGAGCTCGGCCGCGACGACCCGTTCGCCGCACCCCGCGGCTTCGAGGTCGCGCGCGAGCATCCCCACGGCGCCGGCCGCCTCTTGCGGCTCGAAGCGGAAGGCTGAACGCGGGCGAGCAGGCGGGGGCGCAGGATCGACGTCATGCCGGTGACGGGCGGCGGCGCGGATCGCCGCCGCACGGCGCTCGCCGATGCCCGGCACCCGCCTCCGCCACGGCGGGATGCTCCATCAGCACGTTCTCGACCTCGAACGGGCCGGTGAGGTCGCCGGCGGATTTGAGCCGGCGGACTTGAGGATGTCGTCGCCGCGGCCGACGAACCAGAAATCGCCGTCGGCGTCGCGCCGGACGCGGTCGCCCGTGAGATACCAGCCCCCGGCGAAGGCCGCGCGGTAGCGCTCTCCTCGCCGAGATAGCCTCTGAACATCGCCGGCCAGGGCGGCCGTAGCGCCAGCTCGCCGACCTCATCGGGGGCGTCCAGCACCGCGAGCTCGCCGTCGCGGCGCCGGAGGACGGCGGCCTCGACGCCCGCCAGCGGCTTGCCCATCGAGCCCGGCTTCACCGTCATCGCCGGGGTGTTGGCGAGCATGATGCCGCCGGTCTCGGTCTGCCACCAGTTGTCGCGGACGGGCTGCTTGAAGGTCCGCTCGCCCCAGACCACGGCCTCGGGGTTGAGCGGCTCGCCGACGCTCGCCATCAGCCTGAGGGCGGAGAGATCGCGGTCCAGGGTCAGCTCCGCGCCGGCACGCATCAGCGTGCGGATGGCGGTGGGCGCGGTGTACCGTAACCGGCCGCTCGGTACCCGTCAGGCGGCCTCGGCCGCGGCGTCGCGGGTGGCCTTCCAGTGCCAGGGCAGCAGCTCGTCGAGCCGGTTGATGGGGTGGTCGGCGAGGCAGGCGAGGACGTCGGCGAGCCAGGCTTCGGGGTTCACGCCGGCGAGCTTGGCGGTCTCGATCAACGTCAGCGCGTCGGCGAGGGTCTCACGTGTCAATCGGCATCGAATTCTGACCCCTGATCGGCGTTCAAATTTGACCCCCTCAGGATCCGGCAGCGGCGGTCTTTTGCACGCAGCGGTTGCAGCGAGGGAGAGGCCCGGAGGCGCGCAGCCCTCAGATAGCGGAGCGGCTCCGGGCCCCTCCCTCGCGGTCAGTCCCGGTTGCGGATGCGCCAGCTCTCGTTGCCGGTCTCGACGATGTCGCAGTGGTGGGTGAGCCGGTCGAGAAGCGCCGTCGTCATCTTGGCGTCGCCGAAGACCGAGGGCCACTCGGCGAAGGTCAGGTTGGTGGTGACCAGGACCGACGTGCGCTCGTAGAGCGTGCTGATGAGATGGAAGAGCAGCTGGCCGCCGGCCTGGGCGAAGGGCAGGTAGCCGAGCTCGTCGATGATCACGAGATCGACGCGGCACAGCTGGTCGCCGAGCCGCCCGGCGCGTCCGGCGCGGAGCTCGGCGTCGAGGCGGTTCACGAGGTCGACGGCGCTGAAGAAGCGGACGCGGCGGCGGGCGTTGACGGCGTTCACGCCGATCGCGATGGCCAGATGCGATTTCCCGGTACCGGGCGAACCCGTCGCATACTGCCCGATATCGCGGCGGCGAAGCGACGATCCATTAC
>JBKHCM010000036.1:0-24905 GCA_046541805.1 Alphaproteobacteria bacterium | reverse complement strand
TGTCCACCAGCACCCAGCGCCCGCCCTCCAGCGCGAACGCCTCGAGCGTGCGCGCGTCCGGGTCGACCTGCCAGAGGTGGGCGACACCGTGGCGGGCGTAGGCGGGGCGCTTCACGGCGAGGTCCAGCGCCCGCGTCCTCGGCTGCAGCACCTCGCAGACCCAATCCGGCGCGACGTCGAAGACGTCGTGATGCAGAAGATCGGGCGTGCGCGCACACCGCCACGCGGCGATGTCGGCGACGAGGACGTCGTCACCGAGCCGCAGCTCCGGGCTCGGCATCACCCACCAGCCGCGGTCCTGCCCACGTCCTGCGCGCAGCGCCTTCACGAGCAGCGCACACAGAGCCGTCTTCGCGAGCGCACCGCGCGGCGGCGGCAGCGGGCCGAGGTGGAGCGTGCCGCCCACGATCTCGGCGACCACGTGCTCCGGTTGGTCGAGGACGTCCTGATACGTGGCGGGGCGCTTGGCGACGACGGCTTCGAACATGCTTGACGGTTAGCACAGGCGACGCGAGGCGTCGTCGCTTACGATCCGACGCACCGCAAACCGGGGAGAATGCGCATGCGCACGCTCACGCTCGCGGTGGCGTCGCGCGAGGAGACGACGGCGCGGGCGCGCGCGGCGTTCGCCGGGGAGGCGCAGGGGGCGCGGATCGCGCTCGCGTCGGTCGATCTGTTGTGGCGGGTGGCGAGCCCGAAGCGCCACGCCATCCTGCGCGCGATGACCGGCGCCGGCGCGCTCACGATCCGCGAGGTGGCGCGGCGGGTGGACCGCGACGTCAAGGCGGTCCACGGCGACGTCCACGCCTTGCTCGACGCCGGGCTGGTCGATCGCACCGACGACGGCCGCGTGGCGTTTCCCTACGACGCCGTGCGGGTGGCGTTTGATTTGCTGCCGGCGTGAGCGGTCACGGCTCGCGGTCGGCGATTATGTTCCAGGGCGTCGCCACCCGCCACGCCCTCGTGGACGGCAACAAGCGCCACGCCTGGCAGTCGCTCACCGTCTTCCTCGCCCTCAACGACCTCTACCTCGACGCTCCCGAACAGGCCGCCTTCGAGATCGGCATGGCCGTGATCACGAAGGACCGCACGGTCGACGACCTGGCGGCGTTACTTGAGCCCTATCTCATGCCGCTGCGAACAGGTGCGGACGTGGGCGCATCACGCCCGTCGAGTGGGTTGCTCTTTGCGCTGAAGCGCTGCGACTGGCCAGACTTCACCCACCGCTCTCATTCCAGCAAAGCGTCCGTAAGAGCCTCGTCGTTACGCCAGCTTAGAGCTGGACGCTCGCCCAAGCGCGAAACTCCTTGCCCAGCCAAGCCTCGCAACGTTAGATATCGCAAATATGCATCCGTGCCGCACCCATCCTAGACATGAGGCCAAATGACTAGTATTGCCGTTTTCAACAATAAAGGCGGCGTCGGCAAAACTACTTTAACCTTTCATCTTGCCCATGCTCTGGCCGCGCAAGGGCATAGAACACTTATTATGGACTTAGATCCGCAGTGTAACATATCTATATTCTGTCTTAAGGAAGACGAAATTGGCAAAATATGGGAAGGAGAGGAATATTTCGTCGAAGACTTCCGTAACGCACGCGCCAAAATGTCAAGCGAACAATTTGATGCTTTCGCTCGAGAGTGCCGATCTGTCCACTTTTCGCTAAAACCGGCAGAAGATGGTCTAACAGATTTTGAAATTTTTCCTTTGCCACGCGCTATAAATAAAAATCTTTACTTAGTTCCGGGTCGTTTGTCATTGCATATGTACGAAGACAAATTGTCCTCTCGGTGGTCCGACGTCTTTGTTGGAGATCCACTTGCGATACATACAGTAACTAACATACGGCGTTTAGCCCTTCGGTATGCCAACGAATTAGGCTTTGATTATGTGATATTTGACACGTCTCCAAGTCTCGGCATTCTTAATCGAGTAATTCTATCGCTTACGGACTGCTTCATCATCCCATGCAATCCCGATTTATTCTCTCTATACGGAATTCGCAATATCGGTCGAAGTTTAGCTGCATGGCAGAAGAATTTTGACGTATTACGTCAAGTTCTTCCAGATTCCAAATTGTCTGGGTTTCCAAAACGTCCAGTCCAATTTATCGGATACACGATCTACAATGCCCGGAAATATTCAGGACAAAACAAGTGGGATCTTGCGACGGGTCACCTTAATTACGCCCGACAAATTCCTCAAACGATCGATTCCTACATTTCCGAGAAGCTGAGAGCCTCCTTGCCGGATGAAAGGCTATCCGAGCCGATTGGAGAGACCGCTGTGATGCATACGCATTCCACAATGGCGACAATGGCACAAAAATATAAGAGCCCCATTTGGCTTGTTCCTAGCGCGAACCTTGACACGGAAGATAGAAGTAGTGTTTCGGGCAATCGACAACGATATCAGGAAACGCGGAATGCATATGAGGCCTTTGTAAACGATCTCACTGACCGGATTTACTTGATCCGATGACAGACGAATTTCGCGTAGCGCTAGATGAGCTCGAACACGAAGAGAGGTCTTACCGTTCGCTTTGCATGCGTATTCAGGCGCAACTTGAAGACAATCCGGAACTTGAGATCGACGGGCTTCATTGTGTGCATTCAGTCAGGTGGCGAAAAAAATCTCACCGCAGCATGCTGGATAAATGCAAAAGAAAAAAAGAAAAGGGAATCTTGATCGACGAATATAACGTCTTTGACGAGATCGAGGATTTTTTTGGCATAAGGGTATTGCATTTACATTTTGATCAAGTGGGACCGATACACTCCTTTTTATGCAAGCGTGTGGATGATGGTGAATTTGTTTTCGGAGAGCAACCAAAGGCGTACACTTGGGATCCGGAAAGCACGGACCACCTTCGCGAGCTTGGATTTGAAGTAGAATTTAGGGAATCTTTCTACACAAGTCTCCACTATATTTTGAGAGCGAGCGAAACAAGCAGAATTAGATGTGAAGTTCAAGTCAGGACGCTTTTTGAGGAAGCTTGGGGTGAACTTGATCATTGGATGAATTATCCCAAAAAAACTGATAACCTTGCGCTTAAAGAGCAGATACTTGTACTCTCGAAACTTGTTTCGGCCGGTAGCCGCTTGGCGGTTGCGATAAATCGAACCTATAAAGCGGGCCTTTCTGAAGCACCGCAAGACGGTGCCGAATAACATCGTCGCGTCCTGAATAATGCGGACGCGTTAAGCCACCGCCGCCGGCGCCTTGGCCTTCGCGGCTTGCACCTCTGCCTCCAACCTCCCCTCCTCGACCGCGTGGCAGCGCACGTCGCGCTCGCCGACGCGGTAGGGCATGGGCGTTTCCGCCCGGCAGCGGTCGTTGGCGAAGGGGCAGCGGGGGTGGAAGTGGCAGCCCGATGGTGGGGCGATGGGGCTCGGGACCTCGCCGCCGACGGGGATGCGCTTCTTGCCGGTCATCTCGAGGTCGGGGATCGCCTCCAGGAGCATGCGGGTGTAGGGGTGCTGCGGGTTTTTGAAGATCTCGCGGGCCGGGCCGACCTCGACCAGACGGCCCAAATACATCACGCCCAGATAGTCCGCGATGTGGTAGACGACCGCGAGGTCGTGGCTGATGAAGAGGTAGGAGAGCCCGAGCTCCTCCTGCAGGTCCTTCATCAGGTTGAGGATCTGCGCCTGCACCGAGACGTCGAGGGCGGAGGTCGGCTCGTCGCAGACGAGGAACTCGGGGTTCGACGACAGCGCCCGGGCGATCGAGATGCGCTGGCGCTGGCCGCCGGAGAACTCGTGGGGGTACTTCAGGCCGTCCTTGGCGGAGAGCTTGACCATCTCCAAGAGCTCGCCGACGCGCTTGGTGACGGCGCGCTCGTCCTTGATCAGCCCGTGGGCGCGGATCGGCTCGGCGACCACGTCGTGGACGCGCCAGCGCGGGTTCAAGCTGGCATAAGGGTCCTGGAAGATCATCTGAAAGCGCCGGCGCAAGGGGCCCATCTGGCCGCTCTTCGCCGCCTCGGCCAGGTCTCGGCCGTCGAAGACCACCTTGCCGGCGGTGGGGCGGTAGAGGCCGACGACGAGGCGCGCCACCGTCGACTTGCCGCAGCCGCTCTCGCCGACGAGGCTCAGCGTCCTGCCCTTGGGGATCGAAAAGCCGACCTCGTCGACCGCGCGCAGCCAGGTCCGCCCCTCGCGGTGGAGGAGGCGCTTGAGGATCGGCGAGGAGACGTCGAAGTCCTTGGAGAGGCCCTCGACCTCGAGGATCGTCGCAGCGGTCATCGCGGTCTCCTCACTCGGCCGCCTGGGCGTGGTCTTCGTCGTGCAGCCAGCAGGCGGCGAGCGAGCCGCCGGCCGGCATCAGCTCGGGGCGCTCGTGCCGGCAGCGGGCGAAGGCGTAGGGGCAGCGCGGGTGGAAGGGGCAGCCCGGCGGGATCTCGGTGAGCCGCGGCATCGAGCCCTCGATCTGGGTCAGCCGGTCGAGGTCGTGGCCGACCACCGGGATCGAGCCCATCAGCCCCGCGGTGTAGGGGTGCTTGGCGTGGCGGATGACGTCGTGGACCGGGCCGATCTCGGCGATGCGCCCGGCGTACATGACGGCGACGCGGTCGGCGGTCTCGGCGATGACGCCCATGTCGTGGGTGATCAGCATGACCGCGGCGCCGTGCTCGGTGCACAGCCGCTTCAAGAGCTTGATGATCTGGGCCTGGATCGAGACGTCGAGCGCGGTGGTGGGCTCGTCGGCGATGATCATGCGCGGGTTGACGCAGAGCGCGAGGGCGATGACCACCCGCTGGCGCATGCCGCCCGAGAACTGGTGCGGGTACTGGTCGATGCGGCGCTCGGGTGCCGGGATGCCGACCTCGCCCAGAAGCTCGATGGCGTGCGCCCGGGCCTGGCTCTCGGACATGTCCTGGTGGGTGAGGATGGTCTCCACCAGCTGGTAGCCTACGGTGTAGAGCGGGTTCAGCGAGGTCAGCGGGTCCTGGAAGACCATGCCGATGCGCTTGCCGCGGACGTGGCGCATCTGCTCCGGGCTCAGATGGTCGATGCGCTGGCCGTCGAGGACGACCTCGCCGCCGGCGATGCGGCCCGGCGGCTCGAGCAGGCCGATGATGGCCTGGCCGGTGATCGACTTGCCGGCACCGCTCTCGCCGACGACGCCCAGGACCTCGCCCTCGTTGACCTCGAAGGAGACGTCGTCGACGGCGGTCAGCGTGCCGCGGCGGGTGACGAACTCCACCCGCAGGTTCCTGACGTCGAGAACGGGACGCTTCGTGGTCACGGCCGCCACCTCAGCGCAGCTTGGGGTTCAAGGCGTCGCGGAGCCAATCGCCGAGGAGATTGACCGCGAGGACGAGGATCACCAGCGCCACGCCTGGAAAGATCGACATCCACCACTCGCCCGAGAAGAGGAAGTCGTTGCCGATGCGGATGAGCGTGCCGAGCGACGGGTTGGTCACCGGCACCCCGACGCCCAGAAAGGAGAGCGTGGCCTCGGTGAGGATGGCGACCGCCAAGGACAGCGTGGCGATGACCAGCACCGGGCCCATGACGTTCGGCAGGACGTGGCGGTACATGATCAAGATCGGGTGGACGCCGATCAGCCGCGCCGCCTGGACGTATTCCTTGTTCTTCTCCACCAGCGTCGAGCCGCGCACCGTGCGCGCGAAGTTGACCCACAAACTGGCGGCGATGGCGAGGATCAGCACGCCGATCTTGGTCTCGGCGTCGGCCTGGCGGCCCATGGCCGCGCCGACGATGCCGTCGATCATCAAGGCGATGAGGATCGCCGGAAAGGTCAGCTGGACGTCGGCGATGCGCATGATCAGCGCGTCCACCCAGCCGCCGAGATAGCCGGAGACGAGCCCCAGGATGGTGCCGACCACCGCGGCGAGGATGACACCCAAAAAGCCCACCATCAGCGAGATCCGCAGCCCGAAGATGATCGCGGAGAGCACGTCGCGGCCCTGGTCGTCAGTGCCCAAAAGATAGGCGGCGTCGCCGCCCGCGGCCCAGACCGGCGGCTTGAAGGCGTCCATCAGGCTCAGGCTCCTGAGGTCGTCCACGTCATAAGGGGCGATCCAGGGCGCGAAGGCAGCGCTCGCGAACAGGATCACGGTGACGAGGAACGCCGTCACGGTCACCGGCGAGCGCTTGAAGCTGTCGAAGACGTCGCCGTCGAGGAACGCCTTCAGGTTGGAGGCCAGCCGCGCGGTGAAGCGCGGCGGCGCCGGCAGGTCGGTGGCGGTCTCGGGACGGGCGTTCTGCACGAGTGACCTCTCAGTGCCCGCCGCCGCCGCGCTCGACGCGCAGCCGCGGGTCGACGACGTAGTAGAGGAGATCCACGGTCAGGTTGATGGTGACGAAGAAGAGCGCCACCAGCACCAGATAGCTCGACATGATCGGGATGTCGGCGAACTGGATGGCCTGGATGATCAACAAGCCCATCCCCGGCCACTGGAACACCGTCTCGGTGATGATCGAGAAGGCGAGGAGCGCGCCGATCTGCAGCCCCATGATCGTGATGACCGGCACCAGCGTGTTCTTCAAGGCGTGGCCGAAGTTGATCGCGCGCTGGGAGAGCCCGCGGGCGCGCGCGAACTTGATGTAGTCGGTCCTGAGGACCTCCAGCATCTCGGCGCGCACCAGGCGCATGATCAGCGTCAGCTGAAACAGCGCCAGGGTGAAGGCCGGCATGATGATGTGGCTCCAGCCCTCGACGCTGAGCAGGCTCGTCCACCACCCGCCGACATAGACCAACCCGCCGCGCCCGAAGGTGGGCAGCCAGCCGAGCCAGACGCCGAAGACCAGGATCATCAAGATGCCGATCAAAAAGGTCGGCAGCGAGATCCCGATCAGGCTGATCGTCAAGAAGAAGCGCGACAGCCAGCTGTCGCGCTTGAGGCCGGTGTAGACCCCCATCGGCACCCCCAGGGCGAGCGCGATGACCGCCGAGAGGAAGACGAGCTCGAGCGTCGCCGGCAGGCGCTCGGCGATGAGCTGGTCCACCGGCTTGCCCATCCGGTAGGAGGTGCCGAACTCGCCCTGCACGGCGTTGCCGACCCAGTTCACGAACTGCACCGGCACCGGCTCGTTCAGGCCCAGGCGCTCGCGCAGGGCCTCGCGCTGCGCCTGCGTCGCCTCCTGACCCACCATGTTGTTGACCGGGTCGCCGACGAACTGAAACAGCGAGAACGAGATCAGCGCGACCACGAGCATGACGAAAATCGCCTGCACCAGCCGCTGCACGATGTAGTCGAGCATGAAGCCCCCTCGCCGGGCCGGGGACGGCCCGGGCGCGCGCCCGGGCCGTCCGGCTCGTTACTTCAAGACGACGTAGCGCAGGTCGATGTCGTTGAACGGCCGCTGGATGATCTCCTCGACCGTGTCGTCGCGCACGCCCCAGGCCAGCGTTTGCTGGTGCAGCGGGATGTGGCCCACGTCGTCTTTGTGGATGCGGAAGGCCTCGCGGATCAGCTCGTTGCGCTTCTCCGTGTCGACCTCGGTGGCGATCTGGTCGGTCAGCTCCTCGACCTCGGGGTTCGAGTACCGCCCGGAGTTCCAGGCCCCCTGCGCCTCGCCGTCCAGCGTCATGATGTTCTGCAGCACGTTGTAGACGTCGTAGGAGCCGGGGGTCCAGCCCAGCATGAAGAAGCTGGTGTCGTGATCACGGATCTGGTTGAAGTGCAGCGACTTGGTCTGTGCGTTCAACGTCACGTCGATGCCGATGCGCTCGAGCATGGGCACCATCGCCGTGCAGATCGCCTCGTCGTTGACGTAGCGGTCGTTGGGACAGTCGAGGGTGACCGGAAAGCCGTCGCCGTAGCCGGCCTCCTCGAGGAGTTCCATCGCCCGCTCGGGGTCGTGCGGGTAGGGCTCGTTCATGTCCTCTTGAAAACCGTTGATGCCCGGCGCGATCATCTGGCCCGTCGGCGTCGCCGCACCGCGCATGACGACCCGCTTGATGCCCTCCTTGTCGATGGCGAGCGCGAAGGCCTCGCGGACCCGCTGGTCCTTGAAGGGGTTCTCGCCCGAGCCCGACATGTCGAGGAGCTCGTCGCGGTGGTGGTCGAAGCCGAAGAAGATCGTGCGCAGCTCCGGGCCCTCCAGCACGCCGACCTCCGGCTCGCGCTCGAGGCGCGGAACATCCTGCAAGGGCACCGGGTACATCGCGTCCACCTCGCCCGAGAGCAGCGCCGCGACGCGGGTGGCGTCGTTGCCGATCGGCGTGAACACGGCGCGGTCGAGGTTGTGCATGCGGTCGTCGTGACCCCACCAGTCCTCGAACGGCTCGACGACGACGCGGTTGTCCTGGACCCACTCGACCAGCCGGAAGGGCCCGGTCCCGTTGGCGTTGGTGTTGGCGAAATTGGTCCGCCCGGCGCCGGCGACGACCTCGAAGGCGTCGTTCTCCTCCATGTACTCCTCGTCGACGATGTAGAAGT
The DNA here is from genome assembly GCA_046541805.1 of Alphaproteobacteria bacterium. Classification (GTDB taxonomy): domain Bacteria; phylum Pseudomonadota; class Alphaproteobacteria; order Geminicoccales; family Geminicoccaceae; genus JAAAPF01. The sequence goes on along the minus strand of JBKHCM010000036.1, from coordinate 16,492 downwards.
TCGGCATGTTGAGGAGCAAGGTGGGATCGGGCGCCGACGTCTTGATCTCGACGGTGTAGTCGTCGATCGCCTCGACGCTCTCGACCGAGGAGAGCGCGAAGGCCATGTCCGAGCTGTCCTGGCGCTGGCGCTCGAAGCTGTAGACGACGTCGTTGGCGGCGAAGTCGTTGCCGTTGTGGAAGGTCACGCCCTCGCGCAGCGTGAAGCGCCAGGTGGTGTCGTCGATGCGCTCCCACTCGGTGGCGAGGTCGGGCTCGAGCGAGAGGTCGGGGGTCCGATGAATGAGCCGGCCGTAGAGGTTGCTCTTCATCGTGTTGGTCGGCCCCTCGTTGTTGTTGTGCGGGTCGAGGCCGAGGATGTCGCCGGTGGTCGAGTAGCGGAACACCTTCTCCTCGGCGTTCACCGGCGCCGCCGCCAACGCGACCAGCGCCGCCGACGCCATCAACAAGCCACTTCGCATCATGCTGTGCTCTCCCAAAACGTCGCGGGTCGCGCGGCCGCGACCCTCGCGGACCGCCACGCATAGCCGACGTGAAGGGAGCCCACCAGCAGAAGTGTTCAGGCTTGGCACCGGGCCCGACGTTGCGCGCCGTCCACGATGCGCCGGCATCAAACGAACGCGCGAGAGGCGTGTCAAGCGCACCCGGCCGACCCCGTTCGCGCGCCCGCCCCGCCCCGTCGCGCGAGGGCCCGCGGTCGCCGGCGCGCCGCGTCCCGCCGGCGACCGCGGCCCCGTGTGACACCGCCGCACTCAGCTGTCGTTGGTCTCGTAAAGATTGAACAGCACGTCGACCTCGTCGCGCCGGCGGACGGCGGCGAGGCGTGCGGCCTCGACCTCGATCAGCGCCACCAGCGCCGCGACCGCGCGCTGGTGGCGCCGCGCCAAAGCGCGGTCGAGATGCACCACCCGGCCGCCGCCGCTGCGGCAGACCGCGCCCGCGGCACGGTATTTGGCGAGCGCGGCGCCGCAGGTGGTGCAGCATTCGGTCTCGGCTTCGAAGACGCAGGACATGGCGCGATCTCCCGTTGGCGCGCGCCGGCCGTCGACGCGACGGCCGCAGGGATAGAGCCTTCCGCCACGACCGGCGCAGCGGTCGTGGGCGTGTCGACGGGGCCTTGAACGCCCCGGCGCAGGCGCAGGCGCCGACGGCCGCGCGGCGCGGCCGCGGCCCGGAGCGGGCGGCAACGGCCGAAGGCCAACCGGCGAGCGGGCGACGGCGACGGCGACGGCGACGGCATGACGAACGCACCTCGGCGGCGGGTGGGCGGGATCGCGACGACGGGCCGCGTCACGGCGTTCTAGCCGGGCGCGCATTTGTTGCGCTGCAACATACATGCCAGGTGGCGTGCCGTCGAGCGCCCGCGTGCCCGCGTGCGCGCAGCGGCGCTTGCCTCGTCGCCGGGCAGATGCCTTCGAAACGGGCGTTCCCCCTTCGGCGCCGGCGGTGCCGGGCGCGTCCGTCGAGGCCGGCGGCGCGCTGTTCGCGCGGCCGCGCCTTCTTGGCCTCCCGTCGTCGGGTCAGCGCGGCCGCTCGAGGGTGCGCAGCAAGAGCAGCACCGGCACGAGCCCGATGGCGACCAAGACCAGCGCCGGCTGCGCCGCCTCGGCCAGGCGCTCGTCGCGCACCAGGTTGTAGGTGCGAACCGCCAGGGTGTCGAAGTCGAAGGGGCGCAGCACCAAGGTCGCCGGCAGCTCCTTGACGACGTCGACCGCGACCAAAAGGAAGGCGCTCGCCAAGGCCGGCCAAGCGAGCGGGACGTGGACCCGCCAAAGCCGCATCGCGAAGCCGGTGCCGAGCGTCGCGGCGGCGTCGTCGAGCGCCGGGCGGACCGCGGCGAGGCCGGATTCGATCGCGCCGATGCTCACCGTCATGAAGCGGACGAGATAGGCGAAGACCAAGGCGCCGACGGTGCCGGTCAGGAGGAGGCCGACGTCGAGGCCGAGCTCGCCCAAAAGCCCGGCGATGGTGCCGTCGACGGCGGCGAGCGGGCCGAGCACGCCGACGGCGATCACCGGCCCCGGCACGGCGTAGCCCAGGCTCGCCGCGCGCACCCCGACGGCGGCGGCGTTCTCGCGCGACTGGCGGGCGGCGTAGACCATGACCACGGCCAGGACCACGGCGATGCTCGCCGTCACCGTGCCAACCATGGCCGAGTTGGCGATCAAGGGACCGAGCGCCACCGAGGTGTTCCAGGCCCCCGGCCGCAGCGCCAGCCAGACCAGCCGCGCCACCGGGATCACGCAGCCCACCAGCACCGGCAGCGCGCAGAAGCCGAAGGCGAGCGCGGCGCGCCAGCCGGTGAGCGCGAAGCGGGCGCGGCCGCGCGCGGTGCGGGCTTCGTGGTAGGCGGCCCCCGCCCGGGCCCGGCGCTCGAGCACCAAGAGCGCGAACACCCCCAGCAGCAACAGCCCGCCGAGGCGCGCCGCGGCGGTGACGTCGCCCATCGAGAACCAGGCCCGGTAGATGCCGGTGGTGAAGGTCTGCACGCCCAAGAGCGAGACCGCGCCGAAATCGGCGAGGGTCTCCATCACCACCAGCGCGGCGCCGGCGACGACGGCGGGACGCGCCAAGGGCAGGCTGATGCGGAAGAAGGCCGGCCAGGGCCCCACCCCCAAGGAGCGGCTGATGTCGTGGAAGGTGCCCGAGCGCTGCAGAAACGCACTGCGGGCGAGGACGTAGACGTAGGGAAAGAGCGCGGCGGCGAGCAACACCGAGGCGCCGCCGGTGGAGGCGACGTCGACGGCGAGGAGCCCGGCGAGCGGCCCCGCCGGCCCCAGCATGTCGAGATAGACGTAGGCGAGGACGTAGGACGGCAACGCCAAAGGCGTCATCAACAGCGGCTCGAGCACGGCGCGGCCGGGAAAGGCGCACATCGTGACCAGCCACGCCGCGCCCGCCCCGAACACGGTGGCGAGCACCGCCACGGTGACGCCGAGCTGCAGGGTGGTCGCCAGATAGCGCGGCACCAGCACGCCCAGGACATGGTCCCAGACCAGCCCCGCCGGCTGCGCGAAGGCGGCGAGCACGGCGACGAGCGGCACCGCCAAGAGGCCGGCGACCGCCAGCGTGAAGACGGCGGCGGGCGACGGCCGGGCGAACCGCCACGGGCCGCGACGGGGCGCCTTGGCGCTCGTGGGGGAGGGCGGCGCGCTCTTCACCGATCCGGCACGGCGTTGGGGGGGAAACGGCACGGCGCGGCGCGCTGGTGGAGCCGATGGGATTCGAACCCACGACCTCTAGAGTGCGATTCTAGCGCTCTCCCAACTGAGCTACGGCCCCACGGGTCGAACGCCGCGCGTGGGCGGGGTGTATCCTAAAGTGCACAGCTGGTGTCAAGAACGTTCCCGGGTCTGGCGAGCCGGGCGCCAACCGTTATAGTCCGCGCCCTCGATCCGCCTCCATCCCTCCTGCCGCCTCGTCGCCGACCCTCGGAGATCGCGTATGTGTTCGCTGTTGCAGCTCGTGGACACCGCCATCGGCCTCTACATCTGGGCGCTGATCATCGCGGTGATCATGACCTGGCTCGTCCAGTTCAACGTGATCAGCGGTCGCAACCGCTTCGTCTATCTCATCGGCGACTTCCTGACGCGCATCACCGAGCCGGCGCTCATGCCGATCCGCCGGGTCCTGCCGGACCTGGGCGGCATCGACATCTCGCCGATCGTCCTCATCCTCTTGTTGACCTTTGCGCAGTCGCTCCTATGGGAGGTGTTCGGCGGCGCCTGCACGACGGGGTTTTGACAATGCCGACGCGTGGTCCCTTCGAGCGGCGCGGTGACGCCGTCGAATTGTTCTTGACGGTGACACCCGGCGCGCGCCGCGAGGCGATCGGCGCCATCGCCGACGACGGTGAGGGCCACCGCCGCCTCGCGGTGCACGTCACCGCCAAGGCGGACGGCGGCGAGGCCAACCGGGCGGTCGTGCGCCTGCTCGCGAAAAGCTGGCGGGTGGCGCCGACGGCGTTCGAGCTCACCGCCGGCCGCCGCAGCCGGCTCAAGCGCGTGCGCCTGACGGTGCCGCCGGAGAAGGCGCAGGCGATCCAGGCGCTCTTGGCCTGAGCCCTCGCGGCGCGGGCTTGGAGGCGGCCGCCGGCTGGGCTATCTCGGCGAGGTTGCAGAACCGAGACCGGGAGGCCCGCGATGACCGTCCGTCCGCGCCGCAGCGTGCTCTACATGCCGGGCTCCAACGCCCGCGCGCTCGAAAAGGCCAAGACGCTCGCCGCCGACGGCCTCATCCTCGACCTCGAGGACGCCGTCGCCCCCGACGCCAAGGCCGAGGCGCGCCGGCTCGTCGGCGAGGCGCTCACCGAGCGCGCGGCCTACGGTCACCGCGAGCTGATCGTGCGGGTGAACGGCCTCGACACCCCCTGGGGCTACGCCGATCTGGCGGCGGCGGCCGCGATGGACTGCGACGCTGTGCTCCTGCCCAAGGTCGACAGCGCCGACATGGTCCGCCGCGCCGAGCGCATCTTGAACGCCGAGGGCGGCCGCGCCGACCTTCCCATCTGGTGCATGATGGAGACCGCCCGCGGCATGCTGCGCGCCGAGGAGATCGCCGATGCGAGCCCCCGGCTCGAGGGCTTCGTCATGGGCACCTCCGATCTCGCCAAGGAGCTGGTCTGCCAGCACACCGCGCTCAGGCTGCCGATGCTCACCTCGCTCGGGCTCTGCCTCCTCGCCGCGCGCGCCGCCGGGCTCGCCATCCTCGACGGGGTCTATCTCGACCTCGGCGACGACGACGGCTTTCGCGCCAGCTGCGCGCAGGGGGCGGAGCTCGGCTTCGACGGCAAGACGCTGATCCATCCCAAGCAGCTCGACGGTGCCAACGCGGCCTTCGCGCCCAGCGCCGAGGCGGTGGCCCAGGCCCGCAAGATCATCGAGGCGCACCGGCAGGCCGCCGCCGAGGGCCAGGGCGTCGTCGTCGTCGACGGCCGCCTGATCGAAAACCTGCACGTCGTCATGGCCGAGCGCACGGTGGCGCTGGCGGACGCCATCGCGGCGCGCGGGACCGGCTGACGCGGGCGGGTGCGCGCCGGCCTCAGGGCCGGCCGGGCTCGGGCAGGATCACCAGATCGACGAGGTGGCGGATCAGGCCGGCGAGGTCGCTGTAGTCGGGCGTGATCGCGTCCTTGCAGATGTAGCCGGCGACGCCGCGGGCGTAGGTGGCACGGCGGTCGCGGACGTCGTTCGACGTCGTGAGCGGGTAGACGACCGTGCGCGCGAGCCGCAGGTCGGCGCGCAGCGCGTCGAGAAACTCGATGCCGTTCATCCGCGGCATGTTGAGGTCGAGGAGAACGAAGACCGGTGCGGGGTGGGGCTCCGCCAGCAGGCGGTTGAGGCGCGCCAGCGCGTCTTCCCCGTCACCGGCGCATTCCAGGCGTACGGGCAGGTCGTAGGTGGCGACGCAGCGCTTCATGGCGAGGACATCGAACGGATCGTCCTCGACGAGGAGCAGCGTGGGCTGGGTCATGGTGACGGTGCTCCGGGGCTTGAGCTCGAGGCTCCGGCGGAGTATAGGATTAAATACCGTATTCGGCAATGGACCAGGAAGGAAAACCCATGGTCACCGCCCCCGCCCGCGTCCTGCTCATCGAGGACGATGCCCTCGATCAGAGCCTCTTTCGCCGCACCCTGGCCAAGACCCAGGCGGACATCGTCTGCGCGGCGACGCTGGAGGACGGCCTTGCCCGGCTGGACGAGGGCGGCTTCGATCTCGTCGTCTCCGATCTCAGCCTGCCCGACAGCGCCTGGGACGCGACCTACGACCAGCTCAAGGCCGCCTCCGTCGACGTGCCGGTGGTGCTCATCACCGGCCATCAGGATTTCGTCGACCGCCTCGGCGGCGGCGACGGCCGGCAACAGCCCTACGTCTTCTTGAAGAGTTCGGTGCACCACGACATCTTCCCGCTGGTCGCGCTGGGACGGATGCTCGAGCACCTCATCGACGCCGAGAGCGCGGGCGAGGCCTGAGCATCCACGGCCGTGAGGCGGGTTGCTGCGTTGCACCAAGGTCGGCATAACCCTTGCCCCGTAGCGACCGGCAACAGGGGTGGCGGTGATGTCCAAAACGGCCGAGGGCAACTTCTTCGAGGATTTCGAGGTCGGCCGCGAGTTGATCCACGGTGTTCCGCGCACCGTCACCACCGGTGACGCCGCGCTCTACATCGGCCTCACGGGCGCCCGCCACGCGGTGCACTGCGCCGACGGCTTCGCCCGCCGGTGCGGCTATACCTCCAGCCCCATCGACGACCTGCTCACCTTCCACATCGTCTTCGGCAAGTCGGTGCCCGACGTCTCCCTCAACGCGGTCGCCAATCTCGGCTACGCCGAGGGCCGCTTTCTGGCGCCGGTCTTTGCCGGGGACACCCTGGTGGCACGTTCAACGGTCATCGGCCGCAAGGAGAATTCCAACGGGCGAACGGGCACGGTCTACGTCCGCACCAAGGGGTATCGCGACGGCGAGCCGGTGCTCGAATACGTCCGCTGGGTGATGGTCCGCAAGCGCGACGCCGCCAGCCCGACGCCCGCGCCCCAGGTCCCGCAGCTCAAGCCCGCCCTCGACGTCGACGACCTGGTGGTGCCCACGGGCCTCAAGGCGCCCGACGATCCCGAGGGGCTCGCCGGGGCGCGCTGGCGCTTTGAAGACTACGCGGTCGGCGAGCGCATCGACCACGTCGACGGCATGACCATCGAGGAGGCCGAGCACCGCATCGCCACCCGTCTCTACCAGAACACCGCCCGCGTCCACTTCGACGATCACCGCGAGCGCCAGGGCCGCTTCGGCCGGTGCATCGTCTACGGCGGCCACGTCTTGAGCCTCGCCCGCGCGCTCGCCTGGAGCGGGCTCGAGACGGTCGTCGCCCTCGTCGGCATCAACGGCGGCACCCACGCCAACCCGTGCTTCGCCGGCGACACCGTCTACGCCTGGTCGGAGGTGCTCGACCGCCGGCCGCTGCCGGGCCGCGACGATCTGGGGGCGCTGCGCCTGCGGCTCGTCGCCACCAAGGACCACCCCTGCCGGGACTTCCCGCTCAAGGCGGAAGACGGCCGCTATCGTGGCCAGGTGCTGTTGGACTTCGACTACTGGGCGCTCGTGCCGCGGGCGCAATGAGCCGAAAGCCGCCCGCCACGTAGGTAGGTCGCGTTGACACCCGTTGGGTCGCAACCCAGCATATAAGCCGTATCCAGCGTGCGGCTTGGCGTCCGGGCCTGACATGCGCGCGTCGGGCGTGGTCGTCCGTCCGCCCCAGCTTCCACGCGCAGGAGGTTCCCCCGTGTCCGTGAGCCGGCCCAAACCGTTGTCCCCGCATCTGCAGATCTTTCGCTGGCCGCTGTCGATGGCGTTGTCGATCGGCCACCGGATCACCGGTGCCGGTCTCGCCGCGGGCCTTCTCCTGTTGACCTGGTGGCTGGTCGCCCTCGCCGCCGGGCCCGAGGCCTTCGCCGTCGTCGACGGCGTGGTGGACAGCTGGTTCGGCGGCCTCGTCCTCTTCGGCTTCACGGTCGCGGCCTTCTTGCACCTGGGCAACGGCATTCGCCACCTGGTCTGGGACTTCGGCTACGGCTTCGATCTCGAGACGACCAAGCGCTCGGGCCAGGCCGTGGTCGTCTTCACCGTCGTCGCCAGCGCGCTCACCTGGATCGCCATTCTCGCCGCCTGAGGTCGCCGCCATGTCGCTCGCCACGCCCATCGCCCGTGTCCGCGGCCTCGGTTCGGCCAAGGAGGGCGTCACCCATTTCAAGCAGACCCGCGTCACCGCGATCGCCAGCACGTTCCTCACCCTCTGGTTCATCTGGAGCGCCGTCGGGCTCGCCGGCACCGGCCACGCCGAGGTCGCCGCCTGGCTCGGCTCGACGCTGAACGCGACGCTGATGATCCTCTTCATCGTCGTGAATTTCTGGCACGCCCGGCTGGGTGTGCAGACGATCATCGAGGACTATGTCCATCACAAACTCACCAAGACCTTGAGCCTCATCGCGCTCGCCTTCGTCGCCTACGGCTTCGGCGCGGCGAGCGTGGTGGCGGTCCTCAAGGTCGCGCTCGCCGGGTGATGCACGCCATGACGAAAGCATATGAGATCATCGACCACGAGTTCGACTGCGTCGTCGTCGGCGCCGGTGGCTCCGGGCTGCGCGCCGCGGTGGGCATGGTCGAGGCCGGGCTCAACGTCGCGTGCGTCTCGAAGGTGTACCCCACGCGCTCGCACACCGTCGCCGCCCAAGGCGGCATCAACGCCGCGCTCGGCAACATGAACGACGACGACTGGCGCTTTCACATGTACGACACCGTCAAGGGGTCGGACTGGCTCGGCGACCAGGACGCGATCGAGTACATGACCAAGAACGCGCCCGCGGCGGTGTACGAGCTCGAGCACTACGGCGTGCCGTTCTCCCGCACCGAGGCCGGCAAGGTCTACCAGCGCGCCTTCGGCGGCCAGTCGGTGGGCTACGGCAAGGGCCAAGCCTACCGTACCTGCGCCGCCGCCGACCGCACCGGCCACACCATCCTGCACACGCTGTTTCAGCAGTCGTTGAAGAACAAGGTCCGCTTCTTCAACGAATATTTCGCCCTCGACCTCATCATGGACGACGAGGGCGCCTGCCGCGGCATCATGGCGTACTGCCTCGAAGACGGCTCGATCCATCGCTTCAGGGCACACCAGACCGTGCTCGCCACCGGCGGCTACGGCCGGGTCTACCACTCGGCGACCTCGGCCCACACCTGCACCGGCGACGGCAACGCGATGGTGCTCCGGGCCGGGCTGCCGCTGCAGGATATGGAGTTCGTCCAGTTCCACCCGTCGGGCATCTACGGCGCGGGCTGCCTCATCACCGAGGGGGCGCGCGGCGAAGGCGGCTATTTGACCAACGGCGAGGGCGAGCGCTTCATGGAGCGCTACGCGCCCACCGCCAAGGATCTGGCCTCGCGCGACGTGGTCAGCCGGGCGATGACCATCGAGATCAACGAGGGTCGCGGCTGCGGGTCGGAAAAGGCCTGGATCGAGCTGCACCTCGAGCATCTCGACCCCGAGGTGCTGCACGCGCGCCTGCCCGGCATCTCCGAGACCGCGCGCATTTTCGCCGGCGTCGACGTCACCAAGGAGCCGATCCCGGTGGTGCCGACCTGCCACTACAACATGGGCGGCATCCCCACCAACCACCTGACCGAGGTTCTCGCCCCCAAAAACGGCGACACCGACGCGGTCGTGCCGGGGCTGATGGCGGTCGGCGAGGCCGGCTGCGCGTCGGTCCACGGCGCCAACCGCCTCGGCGGCAACTCCTTGATCGACCTCGTCGTGTTCGGCCGCGCGGCGGCCCATCGCGCCGCCGAGACCGTGGTGGCGGGTGCCCCGCACAAGCCGCTGCCGGAGGACGCCGGCGAGCCCGCCGTCGCGCGCCTCGATCGGACCCGCCACGCCAAGGGCGACAGCAAGACCGGGGCGATCCGCACCGAGATGCAGAAGACGATGCAGCGCTACGCCAGCGTCTTCCGCGAAGGGCCGACGCTCGAGGCCGGCTGCAAGCGGCTGGGCGAGGTCGCCACCATGCTCGACGACCTCCAGGTCAACGATCGCTCGATGATCTGGAACTCCGATCTGGTCGAGGCTCTGGAATTGCAGAACCTGATGGCCCAGGCGGTGGCGACGGTGCACTCGGCGCACTACCGCACCGAGAGCCGCGGCGCCCACGCCCGCGAGGACTTCCCCGAGCGCGACGACGCGAACTGGCTCAAGCACTCGCTGGTCTGGGTCGACGGCGGCTTTAGGGCCGACCTCGACGAGCGCCCGGTGCACGCCTTCACGCTGACCAACGAGGTCGAGCCGATCGCGCCGCAAAAGCGGGTCTACTGAGCCCGCCCCTTCCGCCGTCCCTCACGCTGCGACGAGACGACATGGTCCAGTTCACGCTTCCGAAGAACTCGAAGATCGGCGCGGGCCGCCACCACCCGGCCCCTGCCGGGGCGGAGAAAACCAAGACCTTCAAGGTCTACCGCTACGATCCCGACAGCCCGGACAACCCGCGCATCGACAGCTACGAGGTCGACATGTCGACCTGTGGGCCGATGGTGCTGGACGCGCTCATCAAGATCAAGGACGAGATCGACACCACGCTGACCTTCCGGCGTTCCTGTCGCGAGGGCATCTGCGGGTCGTGCTCGATGAACATCGGCGGCACCAACACCCTCGCCTGCACCTGCGCCATCGAGGACGTGCCGGGCGACGCGGTGGCGGTCTACCCGCTGCCGCACATGCAGGTGGTCAAGGATCTCGTCGTCGACCTCAACCAATTCTGGGCGCAGTACGAGAGCATCCAGCCCTGGCTCAAGGCCGACAGCCCGACGCCGGAAAAGGAGCGCGCCCAAAGCCCCGAGGAGCGCCAGGAGCTCGACGGGCTCTACGAGTGCATCCTGTGCGGCTGCTGCTCGGCGGCATGCCCGAGCTACTGGTGGAACAGCGACAAGTACCTTGGCCCGGCGGTGCTGCTGCAGGCCTATCGGTGGATCGCCGACACCCGCGACGAGTCCACGGGCGAGCGCCTCGACGAGCTCGAGGACCCCTTCAAGCTCTACCGCTGCCACACCATCATGAACTGCGCCACGGTGTGCCCGAAGGGACTGAACCCCGCCAAGGCCATCGCGGAGATCAAGAAACTGATGGTTGACCGCACGCTGTGATTTTCACGTGAACGGCCCGTTGCGCCCGTCGAAACGAACGGCTAGATCGGAAGAATAACGATACGCGGCTCAAGCTGCGAAGCAGGTCCGATCTGAAAAAGGAGCCCTGGCGGCTCCTTTTTTCTGTCCAGTACTGCAGTGCAACATTCAGGCGCACTCGCCGCCGCGCCGGAGCCGGAGCCGCCACCACGAGCGCCCGGGCGGGGCGGCGTTGACCAAGACGAGGCCCGCGAGCGCCACGGCGAAGCCCGCGAGGCTCGCGCCACCGAGGCGCTCGCCGAAGACCGCGAAGGCCCAAAGCGCGGTGACCGCCGGGGTCAGCGAGGTGAGGCTCGCCGCGCGCGTGGCCCCACCGCGGGCGACCACCGCCCACAACAGACCGTAGCCGCCGAGGGTCGAGAACAGGACGAGCCAAGCGAGCGCGCCGAGGGCGGCCGGGCGGACATCGAGCCCGAGCCCCGCGCCGCTCGCCAGCGCCAGCACGGCGAAGAGCCCGGCGGAGGCGGCGAACTGGACGGCGAGGTCGGCCGCGAGCGGGCGCGGCGGCCAGCGTCGCTGCAAGAGGGTGGCGGCGCTCAACCCCGCGATCGAGAGCACCGGCCAGAGATAGGCCCACGCCGGCACCGCCGCCAACGACGCCGCCTCGAGCTCGCCGCCGACCGCGAGCCCGACGCCCGCGCCGCCGAGAGCGAGGCCGAGCCATTGGCGCGGCCGCACCGGCTCGGCGAGCAGCACGCCCGCCAGCGCCGCCACGACCGGCGGGTGCAGGGCCGCGATCAGGGCGGTGAGCCCGGCCGGCACGCCGGAGCCCTGGGCCTGGAAGACGCCAACGAGGTACGCGCCCTGGGCGAGCAGGCCGATCGCGGCGGTGGAGCACGCGGGCCGGCGCTGGCGGACGAGCTTCGAGGCCAACGCGCTCTCCGGCGTGGCGGTGGCGGCGGGCCTCGCCGTCACCGTGGTGGCCGAGGGCAACCTTGCGGGCGAGCTGCGCGCCGCCGGCGCCGAGGCGGCGCTGCCCGCCCTGCCGGCGATCGACATCGTGCGCCTGGGCCCCGAGCCGCAGGCACCCGAGCCCGTCCACGCCCTCGCCGCGACCCTCGCCGCGGGCGTCGCGCTCTGAATGCCGCGGCTCAGCTCGGCTCGAGCTCGCGCGAGCGCCCCGCTTCGGTCTCCGCCCACAGCCGCGCCACCCCGGCGCGCACGGCGTCTTCGGCGGCGCGGGCGAGGCGTTTGCGGTCGGCGCTGGCGGCCATGTCGAGGGGCTCGTGGAAGACGAGGCGCATCTCGGCACCGGGGGCCGCCAGCGCGCGCCAGAGATGGGGAAACATGTCGTCGGCACCGATCCAGGCGTAGAGGTCGGCCCGCTCGCCGGTGAGCGGTCGGCCGTCGCGGGTGCGGGTATAGGCCAGGCTCACCGGCTGGATCGTCACCGGCAGCCCCGTCGCCTCCGGCGCCGCGCTCGCCAACAAGGCGCTCTTGAACGGCAGGACGCCGGTGCCGTCGCTGTTGGTGCCCTCGGGAAAGAGGATCAAATTCTCGCCCCGCACCAGCCGCGCGCGCAAAACCCGCACCTGCTCGGCCGAGCGCCCGGGCCGGCGCGGGATGAAGACGGTGCCGGTGAGCCGGGCGAACCAGCCGAAGAGCGGCCAGGCGGCGACCTCGCTCTTGGCGACGAAGGCCGCGTCGACGCACCCGCCCAGGGCCGGGATGTCGAAATACGACACGTGGTTGGCGAGGTAGAGGACCGAGCCCGGGCCCGTCACCCTCTCGCCTTCGGCCACCACGTCGAGCGCCGCCGCCCAGGCCACGCCGACGCACCAAAGCCGCTGCACGCGCAGCTGCACCCGCCGCGGCAAGGGCAGCGTGAGCGCGAAGAGGGCGGCGAAGGCGAGGCTTACCACGAGAAAGCTCGCAAAGCGCCGAGCGGCGCGCAGATGGCCGAGCACGGCGGGCCTCAAGCGGCGGCCTGCTCGTTGGCGCGGTAGTAGTGCTTGACGTAGCGGTCCTTGACGGCGTTCACCGGCAGCACGACGCAGACGTCGATGGTGTTGAAGTCGTCGTCGACGACCGCGCCGTCGCCGACCCGGCCGCCGAGGCGGAGATAGCCCTTGACCAAGGGCGGCAACTCGCGGCGTACCCGCGCCGGGTCGATCGCCTCGAGCGGCACCCGGTCCATCTCGACATAGCGCTTCGGCAGCGCGCGCGGGCGCAGGCCGTCCGGCAGGCGGTGGCGGTGGTGCAGAAAGCTGAGCGCGTGGCCGATGGCGTCGGGGTCGGTGCCGGGAAAGCTGGCGCAGCCGAGCATCAGCTTGATATCGTGGGCGACCAGGTACTCGGCGATGCCCTTCCACAGGATCTGCATGACGCCGCGGGCGCGGTAGGCGGGATCGACGCAGGAGCGGCCGAGCTCGAGCACCTCGGGCGCGCGGCTCATCAACGGCCGCAGGTCGAACTCGTCGGCGGTGTAGAAGCCGCGGCGCTTGAGCGCCACCTCGCCGCGCAACAGGCGGTAGGTGCCCACGACGTACGGCCGCCGCCCGCGTCGGGCGCGGTCGACGACGATGAGATGGTCGCAGAAGCGATCGAAGCGGTCGATGTCGCGCCGGAGCCACAGTCCGCGCCCGCGCACGGCGGCCCCCATCTCGGTGTGGAACACGCGAAAGCGCAACGCTTGGGCCGCGCGCACGTCGGCGCGGCCGCGGGCGAGCCGCAGCTCCAGGCCGTCGCTCACGTGAATGACGCCGGCGAGCCGGTCGAGCGTCCCGCCAAGAAGAGCGGCGGGCCGCGCGCGCCAAGCCGGAAACCCGAATCGCGTCTCGGTCATGGCCTTTGTGTGACGATACGCCTTAAGCTTGGCAATAGTAGCCTGAGCCGCCGCGCCAGCCAGCAAGATCAAAACGCGACCAACCCGAGCCGACGCCGGCGCGCCCGGGCCTCGGCCGGCGCCCCATAAGGTGGGGCTGCGCGGCCGCGACGAGTTCGCCACCACGGGTCTCGCCCGGCTGTCGACGACACCCGGCATCACGGTCCCCGCGGTGGCCGACATGGAACCGACGCCCGCCACAGGGGCGCGGGCGCGCCGGCCGAGCCGCCGAGCGGGTCGCCACGGCCGATCTCGACGCCGCCGTCACGCATCCTCTCCCGGCAGCTGCGCGCATCACTCGCGAGCCGATGACACCCTGCCGCATGCTGCAGTTGCGAAGATGCGAAGCGACGTGAGCGCAGTCGTTGGGGAATACTCTCACCCAAAGAACTAACAGTTTTACGCTACACCATTTGCGCGCGGGTGCTATAGTCGATCCCCGATACGGAGGCGAGCGGTGGCGACCAGATCCGACAGGGCGTGGGCGGGCGAGCGCGACATCGACGACGGCCGCGAGGAGGCGCAGCGATGGCCGCCTTTGGCATCGATCGGGTTGGCGACGGCGAGCTCAGCGTTGCTCTGGGTCTTGATCATTCAAGGCCTGCTGCGGCTCCTCTGAGGCGCGCGCACCTGCACCGATGGTCGAGCGATCGCCCTCGCCTCCCCCGCGCGGGACCTGCCCGCCCTTTGATGCCGGCGGCGGCGCACCGTCGCAGCAGGGCTCGCGATTGACCCCGCAGCGCGCGCACTGGCCGTGGCCGTGAACCCAGACGATGGCGGCGGGATAGGCGCAGAAGGGGCAGCGGGGCCACGCCTGGGTCGCCGTCATTCCACCGTGACCGACTTCGCGAGGTTGCGCGGCTGATCGACGTCGGTGCCGCGCCAGACCGCGACGTGGTAGGCCAAGAGCTGCAGCGGCACGGCGTAGACGATCGGCGCCACCAGCGGCGCCACCGTCGGCATCTCGATCACCCAGGTGGCATCCTCGCCGATCTCCGCGCGGCCGCGGGCATCGGTCACCAACAGCACCCGCCCGCCGCGGGCGACCACCTCCTGCAGGTTGCTCGCGGTCTTGGCGAAGACGTCGTCCGAGGGCGCCACCACCACCACCGGCGTCTGCTCGTCGACCAGCGCGATCGGCCCGTGCTTGAGCTCGCCGGCGGCGTAGCCCTCGGCGTGGATGTAGGTGATCTCCTTGAGCTTCAACGCACCCTCGAGCGCGATCGGGTAGTTCACCCCGCGGCCGATATAGAGCAGGTCGCGCACGGTGTTGAAGGTCTCGGCGATGGCGCGGGTCTGCTCGGCGCAGCCCAGGGCCTCGCGCACCGAGCCCGGCAGCGAGGCCAGCGCCTCCATCCCCAAGGCCAGCTTAGCCTCGGCGAGCGCGCCCCGCGCCCGGCCGGCGGCGAGGGCGAGGCAGGCGAGCGTGGCGAGCTGGGTGGTGAAGGCCTTGGTCGAGGCGACGCCGATCTCGGGGCCGGCGAGCGTGCGCAGCACACCCGACGCCTCGCGGGCGATCGAGCTTTCGGGCACGTTGACCAGCCCCACCGTCGGCATGCCGACCTCGCGGCAGAGCCTGAGGCAGGCCAGCGTGTCGGCGGTCTCGCCCGACTGCGAGATGAAGAGCGCCCCCTCGTCCGCCGCCAGGGGCGCGTCGCGGTAGCGGAACTCCGAGGCGATGTCCCACTCCACCGGCAGCTTGGCGAACTTCTCGAACCAGTACTTGCCGACCATGCCGGCGAGGGCGGCGGTGCCGCAGGCGACCACGTGCAACCGCCGCAGTCGGGCGAAATCGAACGGCAGCGCCGGCATCTGCAACCCACCCTCGTGGATGCCGAAGGCGTGCAGGGTGTCGCCGAGCACCGCCGGCTGCTCGTGGATCTCCTTGTCCATGAAATGGCGGAAATTGCCCTTGCCCATCAGCGCGCCGGAGAACGCGGTCTGCCCGATCTTGCGCTCGACCGGCCGGCCGGCGGCGTCGTAGATCGCCGCCCCCTCCTCGCGGACGACCGCCCAGTCGCCCTCCTCGAGATACTGGATGCGATCGGTCAAGGGCGCGAGCGCGGTGGCGTCCGAGCCGACGTACATCTCGTCCTCGCCGTAGCCGATGGCCAAGGGGCTGCCCTTGCGCGCCACCATCAACAGGTTCGGGTCGTCCTCGAACAGCACCAACAGCGCGTAGGCGCCGTCGAGCTCGGCGAAAGCCCTGGCGGCGGCCTCGATCCGCCCCAGCCCGGCGGCGCGGTGGGCGGCGATCAGATGCGGGACGACCTCGGTGTCGGTCTCGGTCTCGAACCGGTGCCCCGCCTCGATCAGCCGCTGCTTCAACGTTCGGTAGTTCTCGATGATGCCGTTGTGGACCACGGCGATGCCGTGGGCGAGGTGCGGGTGGGCGTTGATCTCGTTGGGCTTGCCGTGGGTGGCCCAGCGGGTGTGACCGATGCCGACGGTGCCGCCGACCGGCTGGTCGGCGACCACGGCCTCGAGCCGGGCGATCTTCCCCTCGGCGCGGCGGCGCTCGATCCGGCCGTCGGCGAGGGTGGCGATGCCGGCGCTGTCGTAGCCGCGGTATTCCAGCCGCTTGAGCCCGTCGAGCAGCCGCGGTCCCGCCGGACGCCGACCGAGCAAGCCCACGATGCCGCACATGACGCCCTCCGCGCACCACTCGCCTGAAACGCGAAGCTACGCCATGCCACCGGTGGAGGCCAGCCTCGCCCGACGGTTGCCACCACGCGACCACTGCCCTATCCGACAGCGGCGATGCCGGAGCCCGCGATGCCGCCACCAGCCGCCGCCGACCGCCGCGCGGGCGCCTTCTGGGGCCTGTTCGCGGGGGACACGTGCGGCCCTGCCGGCGCCACGCGCGCGGACGCCCCCGCCGCCCGCCACGACCACCGGGGCGAGGCGCCGGGCGGTCCCACCTCCGCGGGCGAAGGGGGGCCGGGACGGCTCG
>JBKHCM010000035.1:0-24939 GCA_046541805.1 Alphaproteobacteria bacterium | reverse complement strand
CGAGAGCGGCCTTGTCCGCCCCGGCTGGCGCACCGTGGGGAGCGGCGGCACCGCGCTCACCGCCCGCGGCACGACGTCGCATTCGGCCACGGCGACGTCGCCGGGTCGCGCCGCCGATCGGCGCTCGCGCGCCCGCAACCGATCGGCTCTTCGAGCGTTGCGCGTGCGCAAGAGCCCGTCAGCGGAGGCACCGATGACCGATGGCGCGCACCCCGTGGTCAAGCCCTTCTACGACGCTGCCACCGGCAGCTGGCAATACGTCGTCCACGACCCGGCGACGAAGCAGGCCGCGACCATCGATGTCGTCTGGAACTTCGATCCCGCCCACGCCCGCACCAGCACCGAGAGCGCCGACGCGGTCTTGGCCTACATCGCCGAGCAGGGCCTCGACGTCGTCTGGATCCTCGACACCCACCCCCACGCCGATCACCTCATCGCCGCGCCCTATCTCCAACAGACGCTCGGCGCGCCGCGCGCCATCGGCCGGCGGGTGAGCGAGGTGCAGGAGCTCTGGCGCGCCATCTACGCTCTGGGCGACGACCTTCCCGTCGACGGCTCGCAATGGGATCGGCTGTTCGACGACGGCGACCGCTTCGCGCTCGGCGCGCTCTCGGCACAGGTGATGTTCACGCCGGGCCACACCTCGGCCTCGATCACCTATGTCATCGGCGACTGCGCCTTCGTCCACGACACTCTGATGATGCCCGACAGCGGGACGAGCCGGGCGGACTTCCCCGGCGGCGACGCCGGCCAGCTCTACGACAGCCTCCAGCGCATCCTGGCGCTGCCCGACGACACCCGCGTCTTCGTCGGCCACGACTACGGCGCGGGCGGCCGCGAGCCCTTGTGCGAGAGCACGGTGAAGCAACAGCGCGAGACCAACAAGCATCTCGCGGGCGGGGTCGCGAAGGCGGACTACGTGCGCCTGCGCACCGAGCGCGACGCCACCTTGCCGCTGCCCGACCGCATGCTCGCCGCGCTGCAGATCAACATCCGCGGCGGCCGCAAGCCGCCACCGCACGCCAACGGCACCTCCTATCTGCGCATCCCCCTGGACCGGTTCTGACCGCACCCGGCTGCGATCACCACCTATCGGCCCACCCCGCCGGACCGCTTTTGCGGTGTCCAAATCGATTGACGTCAACTAAAATGGACAGACGATGGTCGGGTTGGACTCCTCCGCCCTTTCGTGGGCCGGCCGTCGCGACTATGGTGTAAATGCGACCGTGGGACGCAGCTTGACGGCGTCGCCACGGCCCCGTCTTGGCGCGGACTGTGCTGGAGAGCCATCATGGCAAACTCGGTTGTGCGGATTTACGATACGCAGCAGAAGGCGCGCGACGCCGTCGGAAAGCTGGTCGAGGATGGATATCCCGAAGGCTCGATCTTTCTGGTGACGCCGGGCGCGGGCGGCGTCGAGGGCGAGGATGGCGGCGGCGCGCCCGTCGGAGACAGCCTCGTCGCCGCCATCAAGGCCGGCCAGCTCATGGGAGAGCATGCCGACATCTACGCCGAGCGCGTCCAGCGCGGCCGCTCGCTGGTGGTGGTTCCGGCCGCCTTCGGCTACGCCCGCCGGGCCGCCGAGATCATGGAGACCTGCGCGCCGGTCGACACCGACATCGAGTTGCCGGAGGACCCCTACGACTGGAACGTCGGCACGCCGTTCTCTTCGGCGGTCTGTCTGCCGGTGCTGGCGCGCAACCGTCCGGCGCCGCTGTCGGGCTTGATCGGCCTGACGCCCGTCGTCCGGGGCCAGGCCACCATCGGCACCCTGGCGAGCTCGACGTTCTTCCCGTCGTCCTTCTTCAAGCTGCTGAGCAAGGGGCCGGCGCCGCTGTCCTCGACCTTCGGGCTCAAGCTCTTGACCAGCAAGAAGGGCGTGTGGGCCTCGAGCTTCGGGCTGCCATTGCTGTCGCGCCGCGCCGCGCCGCTGTCGTCGAGCTTCGGCCTGCCGCTGCTGTCGCGCCGCGCCGCGCCGCTGTCGTCGCTCCTGCGCTTTCCGACCCTGCTCCCCGAGGCCCGCTGACCGACGCGCGCGCGGGACACGCCACGCTCGGCGTGTCCCGCCGCGTCCGGCGCGCGACGTCGGCCCGCACCGACCTCGGCGTGCCGGCGTTCCCGGGCTCGCCGTCGCCGCGACGTCAACGAAGGTTGACATGCCGACGTGACAACTTCCCTTGACAGATTTTCCACTCCTCTATAGCTTGCTGAATAGGAGCTGAGGCGCGTTCGTCGGGTTTCGGCGGCGCCACCGAAGGCTCCCGGCACTTGGCTCGCTCGGGTGTCGGTCGTGTCCGGGAGGGTGGCAGGAAATCCTCGGTCATCTTTCGGCGCGGCACTTGGCGATCCCTCTTGGGCTCGTACGAGGCTGAGGTGGTTTGTGAAGTCGGCTTCCGTTGGGAGAAAACCGCATGGCCAATGATTTGGACGATCCGGACCGGGTGTGGCCAACCGGCCTGACTATCCGCGAGTCGGAAGAACTCCATAAGCACGTCATCGACGGCGCTCGGGTGTTTTTCTTTATTGCGCTGATCGCGCACATCCTCGCCGCCGCGTTTACCCCCTGGCTCGGTTGAGGAGGTAGTTATGAATCAAGGTAGGATCTGGTGCGTCGTTAACCCGACCGTCGGGTTGCCGCTGTTTCTCGGTGCCGTGGCGCTGATCGCGTTCACCGTGCACTTCGCCATCCTGCGCAACGTCGACTGGTTCGGGGCCTACTGGGGCGGCTGAATCCCGCCGTCTCTTCCGTGGGATGTTGACCAGAGGGAGGGTCGGACCCCCTGGGGGCCCGCCCTCCCGGCGGCCTATCGGGGGATGAGGCCCAGATGAAGCGGGTTGGACGGAGGATGACCGCGGCGTGGCTCGCCATGGGCCCGCGGTTTTTGCCGTTCGCGGATATCGCCACGCCGGATCTGCCGCTCGCGCGGCTGCTGCGGCTGTCGCTGTTTCAGGTCTCCGTCGGTATGGCGCTGGTGCTGCTCGTCGGCACCCTCAACCGCGTCATGATCGTCGAGCTGGGCGTGCCGGCCGCGCTCGTCGGCCTGATGATCGCACTCCCCCTCGCCTTCGCACCGTTTCGTGCGCTGATCGGCTTTCGCTCGGACCACCATCGCTGCGAGCTCGGCTGGCGGCGCGTGCCGTTCATCTGGAAGGGCACGCTCTGGCAGTTCGGCGGCTTCGCCGTCATGCCCTTCGCGCTCTTGGTGCTCTCGGGCAAGGGCGAAGGCGGCGAGGCCTTGATCTGGCTCGGCCAGGCCGGTGCCGCCCTCGCCTTCTTGATGGTCGGCGCCGGGGTGCACACCGTGCAGACCGCCGGCCTGGCGCTCGCGACCGATCTCACCCCACCCGAATCCCACCCCAAGGTCGTGGGCCTCACCTACGTCATGCTGCTCCTCGGCATGATCGGCGCCGCCCTCGTCTATGGCTGGCTGCTCGTGGACTTCACGCCCGGCCGGCTCGTCCAGGTCATCCAGGGCACCGCGGTGGCGACGTTGATCCTCAACGGCATCGCGATGTGGAAACAGGAGACGCGCCGCCCGCCGCGCGGCGCCGCGCGTGGGCCCGATCCCTCCTTCCGCGAGAGCTGGGCGCATTTCTGCGCCGGCGAGCAGACGGTGCGCCGCCTCGTGGTCGTCGGCATCGGCACCATGGCCTTCGCCATGTCCGACGTCCTCCTCGAACCCTTCGGCGGCGAGGTGCTGGACCTCAGCGTGAGCGCCACCACCAAGCTCACCGCCCTGTTCGCCCTCGGCGGCCTCATGGGCTTCGCCTTCGGCTCGCACATCCTCGGCCGCGGCGGCGAGCCCTACCGTGTCGCCGCGGGCGGAGCGGTCCTCGGGCTGCCGGCCTTCGCGCTGGTCCTGCTCGCCGCCCCCTTGGGCGCGCCCGCCCTCTTCCCCTTGGGCAATTTCCTCATCGGCTTCGGCGGCGCGCTCTTCGGCCACGGCACGCTCACCGCGACGATGACGCGCGCGCCCAAGAACCAGGCCGGCTTGGCGCTCGGCGCCTGGGGGGCGGTGCAGGCGAGCGCCGCGGGCCTCGCCATGGCGCTCAGCGGCGGCATCCGCGACGGCGTCAACGCCGCGCTCGGCGCGAGCGACGCCCTGGGCGGCGTCGGCGCCGTCGCCGGCGGCTACGTCACGGTCTACGCTTTGGAGATCGGGCTGTTGCTCGTGACCATCGCCGCCGCGGCGCCGTTGCTCCGGCACGTCGCCGGGCGCGGCGCCCGGGCGGCGCAAGCCGCCGTCGCCGCCCCGCCCGCCCCCCAACGATGAGGTGACGTCATGGCGCGTTCGACCATCCTCGAGCATCCCGACGCGCGCCTGCGGGCGCGCTGCGGCGAGGTCACGGTCTTCGACGCCGACCTCGCCCGGCTCGTCGACGATCTCCTCGACACCCTCCACGCCAGCGGCGGCATCGGGCTCTCCGCGCCGCAGCTGGGCGATCCGCGCCGGGTCTCGGTGATGGACCTCGCGGGCGACGGCTCCGCCCCCGAGGTCTTCGTCAATCCGGACATCCTCGTCCGCCGGCGCTGGGCGATCGTCGAGGAGAGCTGCCTGTCGGTGCCGGGCGTCGAGGGCAAGGTCATGCGGGCGACGCGCGTGCGCGTGCGCGCGGTGGATCGCACCGGCGCGCCCTTCGTGCGCGACCTCGAGGACATGCACGCCGTGTGCCTGCAGCACGAGGTCGACCACCTCGACGGCACCCTCTTCATCGACCGGCTCTCGCCGCTCCGCCGCTGGCGGCTGCGCCGGCGCGAGGCCAGGGCCCGCCGCGCCGACGCGAGCGCCCTTGCCGAGCGCGCCTGACGCCCGGGCGATGCGCCGCCGCCCCGGGCCCGTCGCTCACCGCGCCTCGCGCCACCAGATGTCGCGCTCGATCTCGTGCGCGAGCTCGGGGTAGTCGTCGCCGTGGAACTGCGGCTCGCGGCCGCCGCGGCGCTGGTCGAAGTAGTCGCGGGTGAGCTTCGCCACCGTCCCCGAGAGCAGGGCGATGGCGACGAGGTTGATGGTCGCCATCAAGGCCATCGACGCGTCGGCGGTATCGAAGACGGTGCCGACGGTCTGCAGCGAGCCCCAAACCACCATCGCGAGCGCCGCCGTGCGCATGATCGTCAAGGGCGTCTTGCCGCCGAGCCCCCAATAGGCGAGCGCGTTCTCGGCGTAGCTGTAGTTGCCGATGATCGAGGTGAAGGCGAAGAAGAGGATCGCGACCGCGAGGAAATAGCCGCCGAACGCGCCGACGTGGTCCTCGAGCGCGGCCTGGGTGAGCTCGGTCCCGGTCGGCCCCACCCCCGGCTCGTAGACGCCCGAGAGCAGGATCACGAGGGCCGTCATCGTGCAGATGACGATGGTGTCGATGAAGACGCCGAGCGCCTGCACGAAGCCCTGCGAGGACGGGTGGTGCGGCTGCGGGACGGCGCAGGCGGCGATGTTGGGAGCGGAGCCCATGCCGGCCTCGTTGGAGAAGAGGCCGCGCTTGACGCCGTTGAGCATCGCCGCCGCGAGCCCGCCGGTGACGCCGCCGGCGGCGGCCTCGAGGCCCAAGGCGCTCTGCACGATCGTCGCCAGCATCACCGGCAACTCGCCGAGGTTCAACGCCAGCACCACGATCGCCAAGAGGACGTACGCCACCGCCATGAACGGCACCACATAGGAGGCGACCCGCGCGATCTGTGGGATGCCGCCGAAGATCACGACGCCCGCGACCGCCGCCACCGCGATGCCCGTCGCCACTTTCGGGATGCCGAACGCGCCCTCCACCGCCTCGGCGATCGAGTTCGACTGCACGGCGTTGAAGATCAGGCCGAAGGAGAGGATCAGCGCGATCGAGAACACGGCGGCCGCCCAGTTCGCCTTCAGCCCGCGGGCGATGTAGAAGGCGGGGCCGCCGCGGTATTGACCCTCGGGGTTCTTGACCTTGTAGAGCTGGGCGAGGGTGCTTTCGGCGTAGGCCGTGGCCATGCCGACCAGCGCCACGATCCACATCCAAAAGATCGCGCCGGCGCCGCCGAGGTAGAGCGCCACCGCGACCCCGGCGATATTGCCGGTGCCGACCCGCGAGGCGAGGCTGACGGTCAGCGCCTGAAAGGGCGTGATGCCGGCGATGTCGGTCTCCGGCGCGCTGCGGATGACCCGCACCATCTCGCCGAAATGTCGAAACTGCAAAAAGCCGAGCCGCAGCGTGAAGAAGACGCCCACGGCCAACAGGCCGTAGACGAGGACGTAGCCCCAAAGAAACGTATTCAGAAAATCGACGACGATCATCCTGTGCCCCCGGCGCTGCTCATCGGTGCTCGCGGAGCGGTAACGACCGCGGCCGGCCCCGTCAAACGACCCCACCACCGCGGCGGCCGCCGCCGCTGGCGACGTCCATGGTCGAGGCTTGAGCGGCCCGCCCGAGCGCGCCGATCGGGCTGGCCGTGTCCCGGCCCGCGATGTCCGCCGCGGAGCCTGGCACGGGCTCGAACATCGCGGGGAAAAGCCGCTCCGGGTCGAGGTTGGCGCCGGCGGCGAGGCCGATGCCGCCGGCGGGGCCGAGATCGAGGAGGATGTCGCGCAAGCGGGTGAAGGCGAGGTCGTCGAACCAGTCCGGGGGCTGGACGACGTGCGCGGTCAGGGCGTCGAGATGGTCGAGCCCGCTTTGGATGTCGGCGCCGCGCGCCTTGATGATGGCGAAGCGCTCGCCTTGATGGGGCGTGGTGCGGATGATGCCGGCGGACGTCGTCGCCGAGGTGACGTCGGGGCGCCGCGTCCGCGCCCGATCGAAGGCCAAGGTCATCGCGCGGTCGACGCCGCGGCGGGTGAGGACGCTCTTCGGCACGGCGAGTGCGCCGCCGGTGCGGGGCGCGGTCGCGCTCGTGCGGGTGGGCGTCGCCGCGAGGGTCCGCGTCGCCGCGGCGCCCCGGCCCGGTGACCTCGACGCCACGCTCCGCCACGCCGATCGGGCTCGCCGCCACGCTCCGCCACGCCGTCTCGGCGGTTCAACCCAAGAGCACCGCGCGCAGCGCGTAGGCGACGACGCTGATGACGGCGAGGCTGGTGCCGTAGAGGGCGGCGAACCAGACCAGCTTCTTGAGCCCCGGTCTCAATGGTAGCCCTCGGTGACGTCGGTCTTGCCGCGGAACACCCAATAGGCGTAGCCGGTGTAGGCGAGGATGATCGGCAACAGGATGCCCGCTCCGACCAAGAGGAAGACGAGGCTCGAATCCGGGGCGGCGGCGTCGTGGATCGTCAGCTCGAACGGCACGATGACCGGATAGAAGCTGATGCCGAGCCCCGCGAACGACAGCACGAACAAGCCGAGCGCGCACAAAAAGGGCGAGCGCTCCTCGCGGCGGGCGAGCCCGCGCCAGGCCCGCCAGGCGAGCGCCGCGACCAGGAGCGGCACCGGGCTCAACAGCGCCGGGTTCGGCCAGGAGAACCAGCGCTCGGCGATCGCCGCGTGGTGGAAGGGCGACCAGATCGAGACGCCGACGATGCCCGCGACCAGCAGCGCAAAGAACGGCTTGGCGAGGCGGAAGGCGCGCTCCTGCACCGGTCCCGTCGTCTTCATGATGAGCCAGCCGCAGCCCAAGAGCGCGTAGCCGCAGACCAGCGCCGCGCCGATCGCGACGCTGAAGGGCGTGAGCCAGTCGAACCAGCCGCCGCCGTAGGACCGCTCGGCGACCTCGATCCCCTGGATCCAGGTGCCGAGCGCGAGCCCCTGGCAGAAGGCGGCAGCCGTCGAGCCGAGCCAAAAGCCGAGGTCCCACCAGGTTTGCCAGCGTTGCGAGCGGTGGCGGAACTCGAAGGCGACGCCGCGGAAGATCAGCCCCAAGAGCATGACGATCAGCGGGGCGTAGAAGGCCGGCATCAAGATGGCGTAGGCGAGCGGGAAGGCGGCCATCACCCCGCCGCCGCCGAGGATCAGCCAGGTCTCGTTGCCGTCCCACACCGGCGCGATCGACGCCGAGAGCAGGTCGCGCTCGTGCGCCGGGCGAAACCACGGAAACAGGATGCCGATGCCGAGGTCGAAGCCGTCGAGCACGACGTAGGCGAGCACGGCGAAGGCGATCAAGAAGGCCCAGATGAGCGCCAGATCCATGGCTCAGTCTCCCGCCTGCGCCGGCCCCGGCGTGATGCCGGCGGTCCGGATCGGCTCGCGCTCGGCGTGCTCCGGCTCGGCGGACACCACCGGCCGGCGCATCAGCGCCAGGAGGTAGAGCGTGCCGGCCCCGAAGACGATGAAATAGACGACGATGAAGGCGACGAGCGACGCCCCCACCGCCGGTGCGGCCACGGGGGCGATGCTGTCCGTGGTCCGCATGAGGCCGTAGACGGTGTAGGGCTGGCGGCCGACCTCGGTGGTGATCCAGCCCGCCAGGACCGCCACGAAGCCGGCCGGCCCCATCGCCACGAGCAGCCGGTGGAACCAGCGGGCGCTGTAGAGCCGGCGCCGGTAGCGCAGCCACAGCGAGGCCAGCCCGATCGCGATCATCGCGAGCCCGATGCCGACCATGACCCGAAAGGACCAAAAAACGATCTCGGCATTGGGGCGCTCGTCCTCGTCGAAGGCCTTGAGCCCCGGCACCTCGCCGTTCCAGTCGTGGGTCAGGATCCACGAGCCGAGCTTCGGGATGCCGACGGCGTAGTGGGTGTCCTCCGCCGCCATGTCGGGGATGCCGAAGAGGATCAGCGGGGCTCCCTCCTGGGTCTCGAAGTGACCCTCCATCGCGGCCACCTTGGCGGGCTGGTATTCCAGGGTGTTGAGGCCGTGGAGGTCGCCCGCCACGAGCTGCACCGGCGCCACGAGCGCCGCCATCCACATCGCCATCGAGACCATCAGCCGCGCCGCCTCGTCCTCGCGCCGCTTGAGCAGGTGAAAGGCACCCACCGCCCCGACGACGAAGGCCGTGGTGAGATAGGCGGCGAGCACCATGTGCACGAGCCGGTAGGGAAAGGACGGGTTGAAGATGATCGCCCACCAGTCGTCGGGTACGAACTGCCCCGCGGCGTTGAAGGCGTAGCCCGCCGGCGTGTGCATCCAGCTGTTGACCGAGAGGATCCAAAAGGCGCTGAAGAACGTGCCGAGCGCCACCATCAGCGTGGCGAAGAAGTGCAGGCCCTTGCCGACCCGGTTCATGCCGAACAGCATGACGCCCAAAAAGCCGGCCTCGAGGAAGAAGGCGGTGAGCACCTCGTAGGCCATCACCGGGCCGAGCACCGGTCCGGTCCGATCGGCGAAGGCCGCCCAGTTGGTGCCGAACTGGTACGACATGACGATCCCGGAGACGACGCCCATGGCAAAGGCGATGGCGAAGATCTTCACCCAGTACTTGAACAGCCGGAGATAGGCATCGTCCTTCGTCCACAGCCACATCCCCTCGAGGACCGCGAGGTAGCTCGCGAGGCCGATGGTGAAGGCCGGGAAGATGATGTGGAACGAGACCGTGAAGGCGAACTGGATGCGCGCCAGCAGCACCGCATCGAAGCTTTCGAACATCCCTCCTCCACTTAAGCGGCGCGCGGGTTTGGCGCCGGCCGGCAAACCCCCGTCGTGGCCGGTGACCTAGCCCGCCCCGCCGATGCGTCGAGGGTGGCGCGGTGAGGGTCTAGGCGGCATGCGAGGCACCGCCGCCGGCGGGACCTGGACACACCGCCGACGCAACGCACGAGCACCCTGCCGCGTTGCTGGGCAGCGCTTTGGATCGCGGGCGGCGCCCGGAACGGGTCGGCCGGCCCCGCTCCGAGATGGTACGCCTCTTGCACGGCGCGGCGAAGCCCGGCGGTCCGAACAACTTCGTCCGTTTGACCTCGCGCGACGCGGCGTCTAACCCGCGAGCGTCGCGTCGCGGTAGGGAGGGAACGCGCATGTGCGGCATCTGCGGGGAGATCGCCTTCGGCCGGGCGGCGGACGTCGGCGCCGTCGGCGCCATGGCGGCGAGCCTCGCCCCGCGCGGCCCCGACGCCGCGGGGCTGATCGCCCGCGACCGGATCGCGCTCGGCCACCGCCGCTTGAAGATCATCGACCTGTCGGCCAAGGCCGAGCAGCCGATGACCGACCCCGAGCTCGGCCTCTCGATCGTCTTCAACGGCTGCATCTACAACTACCCCGAGCTCAGGGCCGAGCTCGAGGCCGCGGGCTACCGCTTCTTTTCGACCGGCGACACCGAGGTCATGCTCAAGGCGTACCACGCCTGGGGCCTCGACTTTCCCAAGCGGCTGCACGGCATGTTCGCCTTCGCCATCGTCGAGCGCGAGAGCGGCCGGGTCGTGCTCGGGCGCGACCGCTTCGGCATCAAGCCGCTCTACGTCGCCCGGACCGACGGCGCGCTGCGCTTCGCCTCCTCGCTGCCCGCCTTGGTGGCGGCGGGCGGCGTCGACACCGGCCTCGACCCCGAAGCCCTCGCCTTCTACATGAGCTGGCATGCGGTGGTGCCGGCGCCGTGGACGATCCTCAAAAGCGTGCGCAAGCTGCCGCCGGCAACCTTGCGTGTGGTCGAGCCCACGGGCGAGACGACGGACCACGTCTTTTGGGAGCTCGCCTTCGAGCGCACGCCGGAGGACATCGAGACCCCGCGCGAGGTCTGGCGCGAGCGGGTGCTGGCGGCCTTGGAGACCGCCGTCGACCGACGCATGGTGGCCGACGTCCCGGTGGGCGTGCTGCTCTCCGGCGGGGTGGATTCGAGCCTGATCGTGGCGCTCCTCGCCCGCCGCGGCCAGGCGGGGCTCAAGACCTTCTCGATCGGCTTCGAGGCCGCCAAGGGCGAGCACGGCGACGAGTTCAAGTACTCCGATCTGGTCGCGGGCCTCTACGGCACCGAGCACCACCAGATCTTCGTACCCTCGAAGGACCTCGTGCACGAGCTGCCGCGCACCATCGCCGCGATGTCCGAGCCGATGGTCTCCTACGACAATGTCGGCTTCTTCCTCTTGTCGCGCGAGGTCGCCAAGCAGGTGAAGGTGGTGCAGTCGGGCCAGGGCGCCGACGAGGTCTTCGCCGGCTATCACTGGTACCCGCCGCTCGCGACCTCGAACGCCGCGGTGGACGACTACGCCCGCGTCTTCTTCGACCGCGACCGCCGGCGCCTGGGCGAGCATCTCGAGGACGCCTGGCTCGACGGCGACGTCCCGCGCGCCTTCGTCGAGCGCCACTTCGCCAGGCCCGGCGCGCCCTCGCCCGTCGACCAGGCGCTGCGGCTGGACAGCACGGTCATGCTCGTCGACGACCCGGTGAAGCGGGTCGACAACATGACGATGGCCTGGGGGCTCGAGGCGCGCGTGCCCTTTCTCGACCACGAGCTGGTCGAGCTCGCGGCGCGCATCCCGCCGGAGCACAAGCTCGCCGACGGCGGCAAGGGCATCTTGAAGGATGTCGCCCGCCAGGTGCTGCCGGCGGAGGTGATCGACCGCCCGAAGGGCTATTTCCCCGTCCCGGCGCTCAAATACCTCGATGGTCCCTATCTCGAGATGGTGAAGGACGCGCTCTCCAGCCGCGCCGCCGAGGAGCGCGGCCTCTTCCGCCGGGCGTATCTCGATCGGCTGTTCGCGGCCCCCGCCGAGCACATCACGCCCCTGCGCGGCTCGGAGCTCTGGCAGGTCGGGCTCGTGGAACTGTGGCTTCAAGAACACGGCATCTGAGGTGGCGATGACCACGACGCGCGACACGCCCCGCCGGCCCCGCTTCACCCAGGCCCTGCAGCACCGCATCCAGCGCCTGCGCGCGCCGTCGGTCCGCTACGACGGTCAAACGCCCCACGACGACGTCACCCCCAACGCCAGCCTGGATTGCGGCTGGGGCCGGCTCCTCTTCGCCAACACCTTCACCTCGAACGAGGCGCTGGTGGCGGCGCTCGAGCGCGAGGCCCAGGGCGAGCGCGACATCGCCTTCTACGTCACCGACCCGCACGTGGTGCTGGCGGCGGCGCCGACCGAGCTCTTCCTCGACCCGTCGCACACCTTCCGGCTCGATCTCGCCACCTTCAAGAGCGACTACCGCAAGCCCGCCGGCTTCTTCATCCGCCGGCTCAAGGGCGAGGTCGACCTCGAGGCGGTCAACCGCATCTACCAGGCGCGGCACATGGTCCCGGTGCCGCCGGACTTCGCGCTGCACCCGGCCGAGAACCGCACGATCACGCTGTTCGTCGCCGAGGACGAGGACACCGGCGCCATCCTGGGCACGGCGATGGGCATCGACCACCGCCGCGCCTTCAACGACCCCGAGCGCGGCTGCTCGCTCTGGTGCCTGGCGGTCGACCCGCAGTGCCGCCGTCCCGGCGTCGGCGAGGCGCTGGTGCGCCATCTGGCCGAGCATTTCCAGGCGCGCGGCGCCCAATACCTCGACCTCTCGGTCCTGCACGACAACCACGAGGCGATCCGCCTCTACGAGAAGCTCGGCTTCGTCCGCATCCCGGTCTTCGCCGTCAAGCGCAAGAACCCGATCAACGAGAAGCTGTTCACCGGCCCACTGCCCGAAGCGGAGCTCAACCCTTATGCCCGGCTGATCGTCGACGAGGCGCGCCGGCGCGGCATCCACGTCGACGTCACCGACGCCGAGGGCGGCTTCTTCCGCCTCACCTATGGCGGCCGCTCGATCCATTGCCGCGAGAGCCTGTCGGCGCTCACCACCGGCGTCGCGGTGAGCATCTGCGACGACAAGGCGGTCACCCGCCGCATGGTCCAGCGCGCCGGCATCGCGGTGCCCGAGCAGATGGACGCCGACGACCGCGACGCCGTCGGCGATCTGTTGGCGCGGGTGGGCGCGGTCGTGGTCAAGCCCGCCCGCGGCGAGCAGGGCAAGGGCGTCGCCGTCGGGCTCGCCACGATGGCCGAGGTCGACAAGGCCGTCGCCGAGGCCAAGAACCAGTGCGAGCGGGTGCTGGTCGAGGCGCTGGCGGACGGCATGGACCTGCGCTTGATCGTCATCGACTACAAGCTCGTGGCGGCGGCGGTGCGCCGGCCGGCGACGGTGGTGGGCGACGGCAGCTCGACCATCGGCCAGCTCATCGAGCGCCAGTCGCGCCGGCGCATGGCCGCGACCGGCGGCGAGTCGCGCATCCCGCTCGACGGCGAGACCGAGCGCGCGCTGGCCCGCGCCGGGGTGGCGCTCGACACCGTGCTCGAGGCCGGCCGCGACCTGGCGGTGCGCAAGACCGCCAACCTCCACACCGGCGGCACCATCCACGACGTCACCGACCGGGTGCACCCACGGCTGGTGGACGCCGCCTGCAAGATCGCGCGGACGATCGAAATTCCGGTGACCGGCATCGATTTCATGGTGCCAAGCCCGCAGGCCCCGGAGTACGTCTTCATCGAGGCCAACGAGCGTCCCGGCCTCGCCAACCATGAGCCCCAGCCCACGGCCGAGCGCTTCATCGACCTCCTCTTCCCCCAGTCGATGCCGCTCGCGGCGCGCGAGGCCTGGGTCGGAGGTGCCGTTTGACCACCGGTCGCTTGCCGATCGACACGAGCTATCTGATCCGCCAGCTCCGCCGCCTGCTGACGGTCCCCAGCCCCACCGGCTACACCGACACCATCGTCCGCGAGGTCTGCGACGAGCTGGCGCGCCTCGACGTCCCCTTCGAGCTCACCCGCCGCGGCGCCATCCGCGCCGTCACCGAGGGCGTCAGCCGCCGCCCGGCGCGCGCCATCATCGGCCATCTCGACACCCTCGGCGCCCAGGTGAAGGGCCTCAAGGCCAACGGCCGGCTCGAGCTCGTGCCGATCGGGACCTGGTCGGCGCGCTTCGCCGAGGGTGCGCGCTGCACGGTGTTCTCCGGCGCCGGCGGGTATCGGGGCACGATCCTGCCGCTTTTGGCCTCGGGTCACACCTTCAACGAGCAGATCGACACCCAGCCGGCGAGCTGGGATCACGTCGAACTGCGCGTCGACGCCTTCGCCCGCCACGCGCACGATCTCGACGCCCTCGGCATCGCGGTGGGCGACTTCGTCGCCGTCGACCCGCAGCCCGAGTTCCTCGACAACGGCTTCATCGTCTCGCGCCATCTCGACAACAAGGCCGGCGTCGCGGTCATGCTCGCCGCGCTGGAGGCGACGCGGCGCGAGGGCATCACCCCGCCGGTCGACGTCTTTTGGACCCTCACCATCACCGAGGAGGTCGGCCACGGCGCCTCGGCGGTGCTGCCGCCGGAGGTCGCCGCCATGGTGACGATCGACAACGGCACCACCGCGCCTGGCCAGAACAGCTCGGAGTTCGGCGTCACCGTCGCGATGGCCGATCAGACCGGGCCGTTCGACTACCACCTGACCCACAAGCTGATCCGGCTCTGCCACGAGCAGGACATCCGCTTTCAACGCGACATCTTCAAGCACTACCGCTCCGACAGCGCCTCGGCGCTCGAAGCCGGCGCCGACGTGCGCACCGCCTTGATCACCTTCGGGGTCGATTCCAGCCACGGCTACGAGCGCATCCACATGCACGCGCTCCGCTCGCTCGCCGAGCTGGTGACCGCCTACATCTCGAGCTCGATCGAGATCAGCCGCGACGCCCGCGACCTCGCCAGCCTCAAGGGCTTCACCACCCAGCCGATGGCCGAGGCCGAGCAGGAGCTGAGCCGCGACAGCGAGCTGCCGGAGGTCGAGCCCGGCTGAGCGGGCGCCGATCGGCCGCAGCTCGATGGCCGGCCACGCGCCGCCGCCGGCGCGGGCGGCGGCCCGACGGTGTTCCGATCGACCTAAGGCGAAGCGCGGTTCGCGCCGATTGCGTGCGTCGTGCGCATCGTCATCATGGGCGCGCAGCTTCGAGGCCCAACAGGAGGGATGCGCGCCATGCCGGTGACCCAGGACGAGGCGAAGCGACGGACCGAGGCGCTGCAGTCACGCCTGCACGCCGCCGGCGTCGAGATCGCCATCGTCACCGACGAGAGCTCGATCGCCTATCTGGCGGGTTTTTGGGGCTATCTGAACGTCGAGTTCGGTCGGCTGACCTTCCTGCTCCTGCACCACGGCGAACCGCCGATCGTCATCACGCCGCGCCTCGAGGTGGAGATGGCCGAGCGGATGACCTGGATCGACGACGTCCGGCCCTACGACGACGCCGGCCCGCACAGCTGGGACACCGTCCTCGCCGGCGCGCTCGGCACGCGCCCCGGCCGCATCGGCGCCGAGGTCCAGCACATGCCGGCGATGGAGAGCACCTTTCTGCAGGACCGCTACCGCGGCGTGCCGATCGTCGACATCGGCCCGACCATCGCCGAGCTGCGCATGGTGAAGTCGCCGGAGGAACTCGGGATCATGCGCCAAGCCGGCGAGGTCGGCCGGGCGATGATGGTGGCGGCGGAGGAGTCCATCGCCGAGGGCGTGCCGGAATACGAGACCGCGCTGGCGCTGATGGCGGCCGGCACCCGCAAGGCCGCCGAACTCATCACCACCGAGACCTTGATCACCCCGCTCATCCACGATCTGGTGCTGCTGCAGAGCGGGGCCGAGACGGCCATGCTCCACCGCCGCGCCGGCACCCGGCGCTACCGCCGCGGCGATCCGATCCATATCGGCCTCGGCGGCGTCCTCACCTTCCGCCACTACCGCCTCGGCATGGACCGCACCTACTATCTGGGCCAGGTCGACGAGGAGGGCCGCCGGCTCTACGACGTCGCGCTCGAGGCCGAGCAGGCGGCGCTGGCCAAGCTCAAGCCCGGCGCCCACGCCGAGGACGCCTACCACGCCGCCGAGGCGGTGTTCCGCGCGGCCGGGCTCGAGCCCAACGACCGCATCGGCCGCGGCATCGGCCTCGCCCCCCTGGAGCCGCCCCAGCTCAAGGCCGGCGACCGCACGCTCATCAAGGAGAACATGACCTTCGTCGTGAACACCGGCCTCGGCCTGCAGGGTCGGCTCGGCGGCCGCGTCGGCGACAGCGTCGTCGTCACCAAGGACGGCGTCGAGTACCTCACCGACCACCCGCGCGAGCTGCGCGTCCTCGGCGCCTGATGCGGCTGGGTGTCTTCCAGGACACGGCCGAAAGCGCGTTCGAGGACCGCCTGGCGCGGCTCGACGCCGCCCTCGCCGCCCCTTGCGCCGACGGCGACGCGCCGCTCGACCTCGTCCTCTGCCCCGAGCTCTTCACCACCGGCTACGGCCCCTATGCGCGCGTCGCCGCCTACGACGACGCGGCGGCGCACGCGGCCGAGGGCGCGCTCGCCGACCTCGCCCGCCGGCACCGGGTGGCGCTCGTCTACGGCACCGTCGACCACACCGCCCACGGCCGCCACAACGCCGCCCGGCTGGTCGACCGCGACGGCCGGCCGCTCGCCCGCCACGCCAAGCGCGCCCTGCCGCCCTTCGCGGTCGAAAGCCTGTTCGAGCCGGGCGCGGAGACCACGGTCGTCACCTGGGAGGGCGTCAAGCTCGGCCTTCTGGTCTGCTTCGACGTCGAGTTCCCCGAGAACGTCCGCGCCCTCGCCCGCGCCGGTGCCGAGCTGATCCTGGTGCCGACCGCGCTTTGGGACCGGGTGCCGATCGTGGCGCGCATGGTCGTGCCGGTGCGCGCCTACGAGAACGGCGTCTTCGTCGCCTACGCCAACTATTGCGGGCCGAACGCGGGCGAGACCTATCTGGGCGAGAGCGTCATCGCGGCCCCCGACGGCCGCGACCTCGCCCGCGCCGGCAAGGCACCGGCGTTGATCACGGCGACGCTCGACCGCCACGAGATCGCCCGCGCGCGGAAGTTCCTGCCGTTCCTGGAGCTGGCCGCCACCCCGGCGGCGGCAGCGCTTTAAACACCGCCGTGGCGCGAGGCTGCGGAACCGCGAGAGGCGGTGATCGATGGCGGCCCGAAGCGGTCGTGCGACTTTCTACGGAGCTGCCGGTCTGAGCTCAGTCCCGATGTCCGCGCTTTTGCAATGTCGCCTGGATCGCGCGTAGATCCGGCCCTCGGTCCCCGACCGGCGCAACGCGGTCGTCGTGGTGGGTTGGCCTGTCGCCGCGGTGCCGGGGCTGGGGCCGCGTGGGCGTGGGTCGCGGTTCCCTTATAGGATGCAAAGCCTATTCGTGGTAGCTTAAGTCGCTGTCGCCGAGGGGCGCGACAGCGGCGGGGCGCGAGGCGTGGTGGTGGAGCGAAGCCAGATCGGCGTTTCGTCGTGGCGGCGCAATGGGTTACGGGCGCCGGCACCTCGCCGCCGCGCCCAGCGCCTTACACGTCGCCGTCCAGATCCAGCCCGGCCGCCTGCCAGGCCTCGGCGCGGGCGAAGATGCGGGCTTCGACCAGATAGCCTTCGGGCAGGCCGAGCGCCTGCTCGAAGCGGCCGGGCGGGACCAGGCGCTCGGGCAGCAGATGGGTGTGCGGGCCTTCGGGCGTCGCCTCGCCGGCGCGGGGGATCGGGCCCGTCACCTCGCAGCGGCCGGCACTGGTGGCGACGACGCGGGTCGGGCTCGCCGCCACCAGCGCGCGGGCGAGGTCGAGCCGGGCGGTGAAGGCGGC
Organism: Alphaproteobacteria bacterium; assembly: GCA_046541805.1. GTDB lineage: Bacteria > Pseudomonadota > Alphaproteobacteria > Geminicoccales > Geminicoccaceae > JAAAPF01. The sequence continues at coordinate 7,524 of JBKHCM010000035.1, read as the reverse complement.
ACCGGTGGCCTCGCGCAGCGTCGCCAGCAGCCCGTCCTCGGCGGTGCGCACGCAAAAACGGTAGGCCGGCTGGCCGAGGCCCAGATCGAAGCGGACGTGCCAGCGCGCGGCGGGGTCGAGCGTGGCCTCGTCGGCGCCGAGCTCGGTGACGACCTTCGCCGGCGGCCGGCGGCGGCCGACCCGGTAGCGCGCCAGGATCAGCTCGCGGCCGGCCTCGTCGCTCTCGCGCACGAAGCCGCGCACGCCGGCCTTGGGTGTGAAGGCGATGGCGCCCTCGCGGTGGCGGGCGAGCAGGCCGGCGCCGGCGGCCTCGACGGTCACCGGTGCCGCCGGGCTCGCCATGAACTCGGCCGACGCCCCCGGCCCGCCCACGCTCCAGACCGTGCCGGGCTTGCCCGTGAGCGCGCGCAGCTTGGGCATCAGCGCGGTCACGCCCCAGGGTGCCACGCGCACCGGCCGGCGCAGCTGCGCCATCCGCGCCGGCAGCTCGGCCCAGACCGCGCGCTGGCGCGCGGCCGGCAGCTCGCTCCAGCCGAAGAGCTCCGCGCCGGCACGCCCGCAGCCGACGCACCAGCCGGTGGCCTCGTCGAGCCGGCAGACGCCGATGCACGGCGACGGCAGGAGCCCGGCGGGGCTGTTCGCGGCCGCGCTCATGCCGGGGTGGCCTCCATCAAGGCGGCGCGGATCGGCGCGACGTCGCGCAGGCGCGCGCTCTCGGCGATCACGACCAGCGCCGAGCGGCGGCTCTCCCCGGCCGCCCAGGGCTTGTCGTAGTAGCGCTCGATGCGCGGGCCCACCGCTTGCACGACATGGCGCATCGGCTTGCCCTCGACGGCGAGAAACCCCTTCACCCGCAACAGGTCGAAGCGGCGGATGACGTCCTCGAGGCGGGCGGCGAAGGCGGCGGGATCGGCCACGCTCGGCAGCTCCATGACGAAGCTCGCGAAGTCGTCGTGGTCGTGGGGCGCGCCGTCGTCGTGGTGCGACTTGCGGCTCTCCAGATCGTCCTCGGCGGCGACGGCGAGGCCCAGTGCCACCTGCGGATCGATCCGACCGTGCTCGATCCAGACCAGCTGCACGCCGGGCCGCGCGTCGCGCTTGATGGCGGCCTCGACCTCGGCGCGCGCCGCGGCGTCGACGCGGTCGGCCTTGTTGACCAGCACCAGATCGGCGCAGCCCACCTGCTCCTCGAACAGCTCCTCGAGCGGGGTCTCGTGGTCGATGGCCTCGTCCGCCTCGCGCAGCCGCTGCAGCGCCTCGGGGGCGGCCGCGAAGCGGCCGGCGGCCACGGCCTCGGCGTCGACCACCGCGACCACGCCGTCGACGGTGAGCGCGGCCCGCACGTCCGGCCAGTTGAACGCCTGGACGAGCGGCTTCGGCAGCGCCAGGCCCGAGGTCTCGATCAGGATGTGCTCGGGCCGCGGGTCGCGGGCGAGAAGCGTGCGCATCGCCGGCAGGAAGTCGTCGGCGACGGTGCAGCAGATGCAGCCGTTGGCGAGCTCCACCACCTCGTCCGCGCCGCAGCCCGCGATGCCGCAGCCGGTCAAGACCTCGCGGTCGACGCCCAGATCGCCGAACTCGTTGATGAGAAAGGCGAGCCGGCGGCCGCCGGCGTGCTCGGCGAGGTGGCGGATGAGGCTGGTCTTGCCGGCGCCCAGAAAGCCGGTGACCACGGTGGCGGGAATACGGGCGGGCATGGGCTCAGGCCTCCGAAAGAACATGGTCGTCGTTGGCGGGATGGCGCCGGCCGCCGCTGGTGCGCTCCAACAGTCGGCGCAGGCGCCGGTGCGGCCAGCGCCGCCAGCGGCCGGCGCCGGCGGCGAGCACGACCGCTGCCGCGTCCGCCGGCGTGAGGCGGCCGTCGCGCAGGCTGAAGCGCCAGGCGACGTAGGTGCCCTCGGGCGAGCGGGCGATCGGGCTGGTGCCGGCGAAGCGCGCGATCACCCCGTCGGGGTCGGCGCGGGCGTAGAGATCATCGCGCATCGCGACCACCTCCCCGCACCTCGGGCGGGCCGTGCCACCGCGGGTCGGGGGGTCGTCGCGTCGAGAGCGGGTCGGTCATGTCGTCCTCCGCCGGTGCACCCCGCCCGGCTCGTTCGGGTGGTCCAAGGTGACGGCAGGTCTCCTGGCTCGCGGCTCGATCCCTTCCACCCGCCTTCCCGGTGCGAGCGCACCAGTGGCGTCGAGGACGGAAGGCTCACCGCCTACAGTTGCGGGGGCAGCGCCGGCCTGGGTGCGAACACCGCACCGGCTTCCCTCTTCGGTCCCGAAGGACACCGTCACGGTCCTTAGACTGCGGCGGGCGGGCGGCTTTCGGCAAGAGCGTTTTGGTCGAGCCCGCGGGTCAAACCCCCCGCGCCTGCGTCACCCCCATCGCGTAGACGTCCGGTGATCATCCTTTGCGGTTCGAGGCGGCCGAGGCGGACCGGAGCGAGCGCCTCGACGTCGCCGCGCGACAGCTGGTGGTCCGCCTCGTCCAGGCCGGCGAGCACCGCGATCAACCCATCGCCCGCCGGCTCGGCGAGCTCGGCGTCAACGCCGGCGTCGCGACCGGGGGCATCCGCTTCTCGCTGACCCCGATCGGCTTCCTCGGCATCGTCATGTTCCCCGCGCGCCCGCGCGCCGGCTGCGTTCCGTCCGGGGGATCGAGGGGCGGGGCTGCGCCCTGCCGGCGGGGATCGAGGGGCTCGAACCCAACCGCCACGGGCGGATGGCCCTCGCCGCGCTCGCCACCGTGGTGGTACTCGCCGCCACCTTCGCCCTCGACGAGCCGGTGAGGCGGCGTGCCGGGCGCGCGGCTGGCACCTGCTGCTCTGCACGCCGGGCCCGTCGGCGCTGCCGGCCGCGGGTGGGCGCACCGCTGCAAGGCTGCCAGCCTCTCGGAGCCGGTCTCGGCGGTGATGGTTCTTCCTATGCTGGGATTTTCCGCGATACGTGAGGTGCCCTTGTCCGCGGCGAGCGACCCGACGCCGTCATCCGAGCTGTCCGCGATCGGCCGCTGGCGCGGGCGGTGGGCGGCGTTGCCGCCGAACGTGCAGGGCAGCCTCTGGGTCGCTCTCGCCGTCGTGCTCTTCACCGTGATGATGACGCTCATCAAGCTTTTGGGCGAGCGTCTGCCGGTGGTGGAGATCCTGTTCTTCCGCCAGCTCGTCATGCTCGGCTTTCTCGCGCCGATGCTGTGGCGCCACTTCCCCGACGCGCTGAGGACGCGACGGCCCGCTCTGCACGCCTTTCGCGTCCTCGGCGCCCTGGTGGCCATGCTCGCGGGGTTCGAAGCGCTGGTCCATCTGCCGCTCGCCAACGCCACCGCGATCAGCTTCGCCAAGGCGCTGTTCGTGACCGTGCTGGCGACGCTCCTGTTGCACGAGGTCGTGGGCCCGCAGCGCTGGGCGGCGACGGCGGTGGGCTTCGTCGGCGTGCTCATCGTCGTCCAGCCCTCCGCCGCCGGGGTGAACGGCTATGCGCTGTTGGCGCTGTTGTCGGCCTTCGCCGTCGCCTTCGTGCAGATCTCGCTGCGCGTGCTCACCCGGACCGAGCGTTCGATCACGATCATGGCCTATCAGGCGATCGCGCTCATCGTGTTGCTCGCCCCGGCGGCGTTGTGGTGGTGGGTGACGCCGACGCCGCTCGAATGGCTGCTGCTCGTCGCCGTCGGCTTCTTCGCGACGCTCGGGCAGTGGTGCAACGTCGCCGGCTTTCGCGCCGGCGAGGCGGCGGCGATCGCGCCGATGGACTACACCCGCATCCTCTTCGCGAGCGCCATCGGCTTCGTCGTCTTCCACGAGACGCCGGGGCTCGCCACCTTCGCCGGCGCGGCGCTGATCGTTGCCGCCACCCTCTACACCCTCAAGCGCAACGCCGAGACCTCCGAGCGCGACGCCGCTTGAGCCTCACACCGCCGCGCGCACGACGTTCAACAGCGGCTCACCGGCGGCGAGCCGGCGGACGTTCTCCGCCATCAGGCGCCGGCGCCGCGCCACCAGCCCCCGCGTCCAGGCCGAGAAGTGCGGCGTCATCACCACGTTGTCGAGGGCGTGGAACGGCCGCCGGCCCGGTGTCGGATGCGGGGCGTCGGGCGTGGGATAGACGTACCAGGTGTCGATCACGGCGCCGCCGATGCGCCGCTCGGCGAGCGCGGCGTAGAGCGCGTCCTCGTCGACGACGGCGCCGCGGCCGACGTTGACGAGCAGGGCGTGGGCCGGCAGCGCGTCGAGGCAGGCGGCGCCGACGAGACCGTCCGTGCCGGGGCCGGCCGGCAGGGTTACGACCAGCGCGTCGACCCCGGCGCACATGGCGGCGAGGTCGTCCAAGGGCCACCAGCGCGCGACCCGCGCCGGATCGTCGACGGGCGAGCGGTTGGCGACGTGGACCTCGACGTCGAAGGCGGCGGCCTTGCGCGCCACCTCGCGGCCGATATGGCCGTAGCCCGCGATGCCGAGCCTGGAGCCCGACCACTCACCCCGCAGCGAGGCCGCCCGCCCCAGCCCCCACGACCAGTCGCCGCGGCGCAGCGCCGCATCGGCGGCGGTGAAGGGGATGTGGCGGTTCAACAGGGCGGCGGTGACGTATTCCGCGATCGGGGGTTCGTGACCGTAGCAGTTGCAGACCGCGCAGCTCGCCGGCAGGCGGTCCAGATCGATGCGGTCGTAGCCGGCGCCGACGACCTGATAGAGCCGGGCGGTGGGCGTGGGCATGGCGGCGCCGAAGGTGGCGCCGATGATGACGTCGGCCTGCTCGAACCAAGCCCGCTCGGCCGCGTTTGCAAGGGCGAGGTCGAGGACGCGGGCCTCGACCGGGACCGCGACGACGGCCTCGAACCCCTCGGCGAACACGGCCGTGCCGGCGCCGTGAAAGGCGATCTTCATCGCACCCCCGCAGCGATCACCGCCGCCTCGCGGACGTCGAGGGTCGAGGGCGCCGCCGCGGCGTCGGTCATCGCCAATTGACGCGGCTCGAGGTGGATCGGCACGCCCAGCCCCCGCGACCAGCGCTTGAGCTCCATCAGCCGGTAGCGCTGGCGCGCGGGCGCGCGCTGCGGCAGCGGCCGCCCGCCCGTGCCCGCGAAGATCACGCCGTCGTCGAGCGGGAGGTCGTGCGCCGGCCGGTTGTCGCGGGCGATCGGCGCACCCAGGCGGTCCCGGCGCAAGAAGGCCCAGGGCGAGGTGGGGGTCAAATCGACCTCGAGCTCGCAGGGTATGGTCGCCTCCCTCGTCGTGGTCCTCGGGCCGTCAGCGCTTCGGCGCGGTCAACAGGCCGTAGGTATCGGGCTCGCGATGCTGGGCGAAATCGAAGATGTTGGTCTTGATCTCGGCGCAGCGGTCGAGGTCGCAGGCGGCCACGCAGACCTCGTCGCCCAGCGTCGTGCAGCGCGCCGCGATCTCGCCGGTGGGTGCGATGATGGCGCTGCCGCCGATCAGGAGACAGCCCTCCTCGACCCCGCACTTGGCCACACCGACGACCCAGGTGCCGTTCTGATAGGCGCCCGCCTGCAGCGCGAGGAGGTTGTGGAAGTCCTGCAGATGGTCCTGCTGGGGTGCCAGGGGGTAGTGCTGCGGGGTGTTGTAGCCGACGCCGACCAGCTCGACGCCCGCGAGCCCGAGCATGCGGAAGGCCTCGGGCCAGCGCCGATCGTTGCAGATCAGCACGCCCAGCTTGCCGCCCATCATCTCGGTCACCGGAAAGCCCAGATCGCCACGCTCGAAATAGCGCTTCTCCAGGTGCTGGAACGGGCGCCACGCTTCGGGCTCGCGGTGCCCCGGCAGGTGCACCTTGCGGTATTTGTGGACGATGCGGCCCTCGCGATCGACCAGGATCGCGGTGTTGAAGCGCCGCCGTGCCCCGCCTTCGCTGGCGAGCTCGGCGTAGCCGAGATGAAAGCCGACGCCGAGCCGTCGGGCGGCGGCGAAGAGTGGCGCGACCGCCGGGTTCGGCATCGCGCGCTCGAAGAAGGCGTCGAGATCGGCGTCGGCGAGATCCCAGCGCGGAAAGAAGGTGGTGAGCGCCAGCTCCGGGAACACCACGAGCTCGGCGCCGCGGGCGGCGGCGCGCTCCATCAGCGCGATCAGCCGGTCCACCACGGCCGTGCGCGGCTCCGCGCGGCCGATCGGCCCGAGCTGAGCGCAGGCGGTGACGATCTCTCGGGTCATGGCGCTTGGATCTCCTCCGCCGGTCGGCCCACCAGTTCCGCGTAGAGCGCGGGGTCCGTCGCCCCTTCGGTGCCGAAGACGAGCACGCGGCTCGCGCGGTCGAGCCCCAAGGCCGCGGCCAGCTCGGGCCGTTCGGCGGCGGCGAGCACCCCCGCGAGCCCGCAGGTGGCGCTCTCGCCCGCGACGATCGGCGGATCGTCGCCCTCGGGTGCGGCCAAGAGGCGCATCACCGCCACCGCCGCCTCGTCGTCGATCGCGAGCGCGTCGTCGACGCCCGCGCGCAGGATCTCCCAGGCCAGAAGCGAGACCTCGCCACAGGCGAGCCCGGCCATGAGCGTGTCCAGCGCGCCGTCGACGGTGGTGCGGGCGCCCGCCCCCACACTGTCGAGGATGCACGCCGCCCGCGCGGGCTCGACGACCACAAAGCGCGGCCGGTCGGCACCGAAGCGCTGCCAGGCGACCGCCAGCACCGCCGCTGCGACGCCGCCGACCCCGCCCTGCACGGCGACGTGGGTGGGCGGCGCCGCCATCGCGTCGAAGGCTTCCGCCGCCATCACCATGTAGCCGCGCATGACGTCCTTGGGGATCTCGGTGTAGCCCGGATAGGAGGTGTCGGAGACGACGTGCCAGCCCGCGGCCGCGGCGTCCCGGGCGGCGCGGCGGACGCTGTCGTCGTAGGTGCCGGGCGTGCGCACCACCTCGGCGCCGAAGCGCTCGATCGCGCGCTTGCGCCCGTCGCTCACGGTGGCGTGGAGGTAGACGCGGCAGCGGCAGCCGGCGCGCGCCGCCCCCCAGGCGACCGCGCGGCCGTGATTGCCGTCGGTGGCGCAGGCCACGGTGACGGTCGCGGCGAAGGCGGCGAAGGGCTCCGGCCGACCGGCCTCGGTCCACAAGCGCTGCAACAGCCGCTGCACGGCGAGCGCGCCGCCGAGCGCCTTGAAGCTCGCCAGGGCGAAGCGGCGGCTCTCGTCCTTGTACCGGACCGTGCCGAGCCCGTGCCGGGCGGCGAGCGCGTCGAGGCGATGCAGCGGCGTCGGCGCGTAGCCGGGCCACACCGCGATCTCGGCGCGTGCCGCATCGAGGTCTGCGGGCGCCAGAATCGCTGCCAGGGCCGCCGGCCAGGGACCGGCGACGCGACCGGCGTTGGCGACATGTCGCGGCGGTGCGAACCGCGCGGCGCGTGGCGTAACCGTCATGGCCCGCCAGCATGGGCGAGCCCGCCGCGCCCGTCCAGCGTACTCGCGGGCTCAACGGCTCGGCACGGGGCTGCTCCGCCGGTCCCGGCCCGGTATCGTGCCGCGCTGTCGCCCATGCGCGACAGGATGGGCGGAAGCCCTGGGAGGATAGCGGCGGGTGGGGTTGCGGCCCCACCCGCCGC
>JBKHCM010000150.1:0-6701 GCA_046541805.1 Alphaproteobacteria bacterium | reverse complement strand
GTCCACTTTCGCTGAAAAGGCTCTAAGTCTCCGGCGACAACGCCGCGATGATCGCCTGGGCGGCGCTGGAGCGGGGCGGCGCGGGCGAGCCGCTCGATGCGCCGGTGCGCGCCCGCTGGCCGCTCGACCCCGACGCCGAGCCGGCGATCGGCGCCGGCGTCAAGGCGTGACCGGCTCGACGCGCCGGCCGGTCACCAAGCGGTGGCCGAGCCCGGCGCCGAGCGCCCCGACGAGCGGCGCCGGGCTCCTGGCGGGTGCGGGTTCACCAAACGTGTTGGTGATCTTGATGCTGACGCGTTGGATGAGCGTCAGCGCCAAGCCGATGGCGACCGGCGCGAAGCCCTGGGGGTGCGGGCGCTGGCGGCGCCGAGGATGACGATCAACAAGAAGGTGGTGAGCGCGAGCTTTGCGACCAGGGCGGCGCTGGCGGCGTAGCCGCCGGGCGCGTGCGCGCCGTTGCCGTTGGTCACAAAGCCGTCGGCGAGGGTGAAGGCGGGTGGACCGCTCGCGATCACGAACGGCACACCGGCCACCGCGGCCGCAGCAACCAGCTGCGGCGGCCGATGGCGAAGGACGTCGCCGGCCGGCACTCGGCCGGCGGCGTGCAAGCCGAGGTTGACGGCCGGATCGAAGTGGCCGCCCGAGATGGGGCCGACGGCCTAGCCGCGTGCGGCGAAAAGACGTCGATCTCGCGTATTCTGGCCGGTGCCGTGCGCCCGGTCAAAGCCCTATATAACGTGTCTCGGTATGTAGAGGACGCCCGCAGGGGCCGAGGACTTACATGCGCGGGAGGCTTATGCGATGACGACGTTCGACAACCGGCTCGAGGCCGAACTGGCGAAGTTCCGCCACGACATGGAGTTCGAGTTCAAGGTGCGCCTGCGCCGCAACAAGCTGTTCGCACTCAAGATCGCCGAGCGGCTGGGCCTTTCGGGCGACGCGGCGCTGGACTACGCCAAGGCGGTGGTGCTGGCCGATTTCCGCCAGCACGGCGACGACCCGATCCTGGAGAAGGCGCTCGCCGACCTCGAGGCCAAGGGTGAGGCGGTTGATACCGTCGGCCTCAAGCGCGATCTCGAAAAGCTTCAGGCCCAAGCCCACCAGCAGATGATGAGCGAATGAGCGAGCACGAGGATCAAGCGAGCACGCCCGCGACCCACGGCGAGCGTTCGTCCGGCGAGCCGGCCGGGCAGCAGGAGGGTGAGGCGAGCACGGGGCGGACGCGAACCCAGCCGCCGGGCGAGAAGGGCGGGCCCAAGGGGCCGGAGCCGACCCGCTTCGGGGATTGGGAGAAGAACGGCCGCTGCTTCGATTTCTGATCGACGCCGGTGCTGCCGATCGTCGTTCACCCGGCCTACAGCATGCCGCTGCCGGCCGGGCACCGCTTTCCGATGCCCAAATTCAAGGCGCTCCACGACGTACTCGAGGCGCTCGACCTCGTCGGCCCGCGCAACCGCTTTCAGCCGAGCCTCGCCCCTCGGAGCTGGCTCGAGCTCGTCCACACCCCCGACTACGTCACCCACATTCTCGCCCAGACGCTGCCGCGTGAGGCCGAGCGTCGCCTCGGCCTGCCGGTGAGCCCGGCGCTGGCCGAGCGCTCGCGCGCCGCCTGCGCCGGCACCCTGCTGGCGGCGCGGCTCGCCATCGAGCACGGCCTCGCCTGCAACACCGCCGGCGGCAGCCATCACGCCTTCGCCGACGCCGGCAGCGGCTTTTGCGTCTTCAACGACGTCGCCGTCGCTGCGGCGGTGCTTCTGGCCGAGGGCAGCGTCGGCCGCGTTCTCGTCGTCGACCTCGACGTCCACCAGGGCGACGGTACCGCCGAACTCTTCCGGCGCGACCCGCGCGTCTTCACGCTGTCGCTGCACGCCCAGAGCAACTTCCCCGCGCGCAAGAACACCAGCGACCTCGACGTGCCGCTGCCCCGCGATCTCGACGACCGGGGCTATCTCGACGCCCTCGACGCCGCGCTGCCCGCGGTCCTCGACGCCTTCGCGCCGGATCTGGTCTTCTACAACGCCGGGGTCGACCCGCATCGCGACGACCGGCTCGGCCATTTGGCGCTGACCGACGCCGGGCTCGCGGCGCGCGACCGCCGCGTGATCGAGCTCGTCACCGGCCGTGGCCTGCCCTTCGTCGGCGTCATCGGCGGCGGCTACGACCGCGATGCCCAGCGTTTGGCGCTGCGCCACGCCACGCTGCACCGCGCCGCCACCGCGGCCCACGCCGCCTTGGGCTGACCCCCGCCGTCAGCCCGCCGCGTCGAGGGTCATAGCGAGCCCGGCCGGCATGCGCGCCGCCCGCGCCAGGCTGGCGACGTCGACGCGCTCGTCGAAGGTGTGGATGCCTGCCTCCCGAGACGCCGAGGCTGTCGAGCGTCGGGACGACGCGCGAGGGCTCCGGCACGAGGGCGCAGCGGTGCCGCTTCGCCTCCGCCCCGATCAGCGCGCCGGGCTCGCCCGCCCACGGATGCAAGAAGGCCGCGCGCAGGCGGCCGTCGCCGAGGCGCGGCGGTGCGGTGATCGCCTCCCCATGCGCGCCGAGCGCCGCCGGCTCGAAGGTCGGGCTCGCGCGCTCGATCCAGGAGCAGAGCCCCGCCCGCATCGCCTCGGCGTCGAAGGGCAGGGGGTCGAGATCGATGTCGAAGCGCGCGGATGGGGCCTCGCGGGGCTCAGGGTCGAAGCTTCCAGCCCCGGCGTACCAGATGCAGCGTCAGCCACCAGAGCCCCGCGACCGCGGTGACGATGACGGCCGCGCCGATCCAGAGGGTGCCGTCGGTGTAGTCGGTGAGCGCGAAGCGCAGGCCGTCGATCATGTAGAAGAACGGGTTGAGGTGGGCCGCCCACCAGAACGCGTCGGGCAGCTGTTCGACGGCGTAGAAGGTCCCCGAGAGGAACGACAACGGCGTGACCAGGAAGTTGGTCACCGCCGCGAGCTGGTCGAACTTCTCGGCCCAGAGTGCCGTGACGAAGCCGATGAGCCCGAGCGCCATGCTCGCCGCGAGCAGGTGGAACAGCGCCAAGAGCGGGTGCGGGACGCTGGCGCCGGCGACCGGCACCATCACCAGCCACACCGCCAGGCCGACGACGACGCCGCGGGTCACCGCCCCCATGACGACGCCGAAGACCAGCTCCCAGGCGTTCAACGGAGGCATCAGATAGTCGACGATGTTGCCCTGGATCTTGGCGATCATCAGCGACGACGAGCTGTTGGCGAAGGCGTTTTGGATCACCGCCATCATCACCAGCCCCGGCGCCAGGAACTCGATGAAGGGCAGCCCGCCGATGGTCCGGCCGCCGCGGTCGAGGGCGATGGTGAAGACGGCGAGGAAGATCAGCGTGGTGATCATCGGCGCCAGCACCGTCTGCATGATCACCTTCACGAACCGCTGCACCTCCTTTTGGTAGAGCGTCCACAGCCCCAGCCAATTGACGTCGAGGGGCGTGCCGAAGGTGCCGCCTTGGGCCGCGTCGGCGGTGCCTGCCGGGCGCGATGCGGGCGCGGGCGTGGGCTCTCGAAGGGTCGCCAAACCGGGTTCCTCGTCCTCGTGGTCAGTAGTCGTAGCTCCAGCGCAGGCCGACGCTGCTGGTCGAATCCTCCCGCACCCGCGTCTCAACGGTGATGCGCGGGGTCAGTTCCACCTCGACCCGGGCGCCGGAGCTGCCGGACTCGAGGCCGCGCTCGATCGCGACGAAGACGTCTTCGCGGACATAGGCGCCGGCTTGCACGCTGGCATCCTCCATCGTTTCGCCGCCGACTTCGAGGGTGTCGATGCCGAGGACGTTGCGCAGCCGATCGAAGGCACTCGGTCCGCCGCCGCGAAGCTGCTGGACGGCGGCGGCGACCCGCAGCGCCTGCACGGCGTTGAGCTGTGCCTGGTCGCGCGAGAACAAGAGCCGCGAGAGGATTTCGTCCTCCGGCATGTCCGGCTCGCTGGCGACGCTGAATTCCGGGTCCAGCGCCGGCCCGTTCGCCCGCAGGATCGCCGTGCTTTCGGGGAGCGTCACCGCTGCCTCGACGTCGAGGAACGGGTCGGGCGGGGTCGCGCCGGTGAACTGGAGCTCGCCCCGGCGGAGCTCGAAGCGGCGGTCGAACAAATCGAAATAGCCGCGCCGGTAGGCGATGGCGCCCTCGATGCTCGGCGCGGCCGCGGTCCCGCCGATCTCGAGATCGCCGCCCCATTCCGACACCAATCCCCGGCCGCGCACGAAGAGCCGGCCCGGAACGTCGACGGTGACGTCGAGATCGACGGTGCCGCCGGGACCGGCGGCGTCGGCGTCCTCCCCGTCGGGCGCCAGCTCGGCGCGGTCGACCACGTCCAGCGAGGCGAAGCTCGCGGCGCCGCCGCCGGCCTCGAGGAAGATCTCGCCCTGCTCGACGGTGAAGTCGCCTTGGACGTCGAGGTCGGCCCCCCGCCCGGCGACGCCGGCCTCGCCGCCCATGACGATGAACAGCGCCTCGCGCTGCAGGACCGCGAACCGCGACAGCCGCGCCGCGACGTCGAAGGCCGGGCTCGCGTCGGCGAAGTCGATCGCGCCGTCGGCGCTCAGCCGGCCCTCGGCGCCGTCGCTCGCCGCCAGCTCGCGCACGACGAGGCGCTGGCCCTCGGCCGCCAGCTCGGCGCGCAGGTCGTCCAAGAGGACGCCGGTGGCGAGATCGACGTAGCGCCCGTCGGCGAGGGTGACGCCGCCGTCGAGCTGGGGTGCCGCGGCGTTGCCGGTGATTTCGAGGTCGCTCGCGAGGCGGCCTTCGACGACGCGGTCCTCGAAGCCGTACCAGCCGGCGGCGCGGGCGAGGTCGATCGCGCCGGTGACGGCGACGTCGAGCGGCAGGGGCTGGGGCACGTCCAGGGTGAACGGCTCGAGCGCAAAGCGCAGCGGCAGCCGCGCCTCCACGCCCAGCGCCGGCTCGCCGAAGCCCGCGGTCGCGAGCGTGGCGTCGAGGGCGCCGTCGGCGAGCCGCCAGTCGAGGTCGAGCGCGGCGGCCGCGCCGTCGCTGTCGGGCGGGCGCAGCTCGCCGAGCGCGACCGCGCCGTCGAGCACCGGCGCGCGCCGGGTGCCGTCGAGGCGGAGCGTGGTCGCGAGCTCGCCCGCGAGCGGCGGCACGCCCAGCGCGCCGAGCCGCTCCAGCCGCAGGCCCTCCAACTCGAGGAGCCCGTCGATGCGCTCGGGGCCGAGCCTGGCGTCGCCCGCGAGCCGGCCGGTGTCGAGGTCCAGCGCCAGTCCTTCGAGCGCCAGCGTCGCGCCGTCCATGCGGAAGGTGGCGGGGCGCACGAGCCGCACCGGCAGCTCTTCCAGCTCGCCGTCGAGGCGCGTCAGCGTGACGGTGAGCGGCCCGCCCGCGAGCGCGAGGTCGGCGGCGGCGGCGAGATCGAAGCTCTGCGGCAGCCGGCCGGCGGCATCGACGGTGACGGCGAGCGCGTCGAGGCCGCCCGCCACCGTCGCCTCGGCCCGGTCCACCACGCTGGCGCCGGTGGCGAGCCCGGCGAGGTCGGCGCGGGCCTCGAGCCGCGGCGTCGCGAAGACCTCGCTGGCGGTGGCGGTGAGGGCGAGGCGCTCGAGCGCGAGACCGGCCGCCTCGAGCCCGCGGGTGGAGGCGTCGATCCGGGCCGTCTGGCCGCCCGCCGACGCCAGCGCGACCTCGAGATCGAGGGCTCCCGCGAGCGGCAGGTCGAGCCAGCGGCCGAGGCCGGCGAGGTCGCGGCTGCCGCCGGTGAGCCCACCGTCGAGGGCGAGCGGGGCGAGGGTGACGTCGAGCCCGCCGTCGAGGGCGAGCCCCGGGGCGCGGACGCGCAGCTCGTCGAGGTCGACGCGCTCGCCGGTGAGAACGTAGGCGCTGGCGAGGGTCACCTCGCCCGCGGGCTTGGTCGCGGCCGCGTCGAGCCGGCCGGTGAGCCGGCGCGGATCGCCCGCCGCGTCGAGTGCCGCGCGCACGCGCTCGAAGCTCTGTCCCGCGGCCTCGAGCCCGGTGGCGGTCAACACCGCCGCGGCGTCGACGTCGTCCGGGTCGCCGCGGGCGTCGAGATCCAGCGTCACGGCGCCGGCGAGCGGCTGGCCCAGCGCGTCGCCGACGGGCGCGAGGTCGGGGATGCGCACCGCCGCGGTGGCCGCGCCACCGCCCGGCGCCGGATCGAACGTGCCGTCGGCGGTGAGCTCGAACGCGGCACCGGCCAAGGTCAGCCGCTCCAAGCGCAGGGCCGGCGTGGTCGCTGCCAGCCGGGCCTCGGCGGCGAGGGTCGGGGCGGCGCCGAGGAGCGCCTGCGCCGCCGGCGGCAGCTCGGCGAGGTCGCGGCCGCCGCCCTCGAGCCTCACCCTGCCGCTGGTGAAGCCGTCGGCGAGGGCGGCGGTGAGGTCGAGCGCGAAGGCGCCGCTCGGCGCCGCCGGCGAGAAGGCGCGAAACTCGGCGAGCTCGGCCAGGCGCAGCCCGGCGGTCGCCTCCAGGCTGCCGGCGCCCAGATCGCCCGTGGCCTCGGCGCCGAGCGTCAAGGTGCGGCCGTCGAGCGCCAAGCGCTCCAGCGCGAAGGGCCCGCCGGGCGTCACCGCGCCGGCGGCAGCGAGCGTCAGATGCTCCTCGAAGACGCCGTCGCCCGCCGGCACCGCCAGGCCCGCGACGTCCCCCCTCGCCGTGAAGGTCACCCGACCGCCCTCGCCGGCGCGCAGATCGACGCGCTGGTCGACCGCGGCGACGCGGACCTCGCCCGC
>JBKHCM010000034.1:0-25574 GCA_046541805.1 Alphaproteobacteria bacterium | reverse complement strand
GGAGACGGCCGCCCAAGAGGTGCCCGCCGGCAACGGCGCGAAGCCGAAGCGCAAGCGGGCGCGCAAGAAGGCGCCCGCCTCGGGCGAAGCGGCCGAGGCCGGTCCGCCCGAGGCCGCGGCGGGCGACGAGCGCGCGGCCGAGGGCGAGGCCGGTGAACAGGCCGAGGCCGCTGAACGCCGCCCGCCGCGCCAGCGCGCGCCCAAGCCGGCGTCGGGCGAGCGGGTGGTCGGTCTGGGCGACCACGTCCCGAGCTTTCTGTTGCGGCCGGTGCCGGTGCGTCCGGCGAACTCCGACAAGGGCGATTGATGCAGACGATCTTCGTCATGGTGAAATGCGAGCTCGGCCGGGCCTACGACGTCGCCGACGCCGCGGTCCAGAGCATCCCCCAGATCTCCGAAGTCCACTCGATCTCGGGGCAGTACGACCTGTTGATGAAGGTCTACCTCGACGCCGACGCCGACATCGGTCGCTTCGTCAACGGCCATCTGCAGTTGCTGGACGGGGTCAAGGACACCTTCACCCTGATCGCCCTCAAGGCGTTCACCTGAGATGACCGACGACGAGCGGCTGCGCATCCACGCGCGCGAGCGCGCGCTCGACGGCTGGATCGCCGTGGACGACTTCGTCATCAGCCATCGCCGCTTCGACGGCGGGTGGACGCGTCAGCTGACCCGGCGGATCGTCCGCCGCGGCGAGGCCGTCGTCGTTCTGCCCTACGATCCGGTGCGCGACGCGGTCGTGCTGATCGAACAGTTCCGCGCCGGGGCCATCGCCGACGCGCGCTCGCCCTGGCTCAAGGAAGCGGTGGCCGGCCTGCGCGACAAGGCCGGCACCCCCGCGGAGGTCGGCCGCCGCGAGCTCCTCGAGGAGGCGGGCCTGGAGGCGGGTGCGATGGTGCAGCTCTGGGAAGGCTACGCCTCACCCGGCTTCGCCGACGAGTACCTTTACGGTTTCGTCGCTCAGGTCGATAGTCGCGGTGTCGGGGGTCACCACGGCTTGGACGAGGAGGACGAGGACATCCGCCCCTTCGTGCTCGGCTTCGAGGAGGCGCTCGACTGGTGGCGCGCCGGGCGGCTGTTGAACGTGCCGCTGTTGACCACGCTGCTGGCGCTCGCGGTCGAACGGCCGAGCCTGCGCCAGCGCTGGGCCGGCTAGGGCGCGTCCCGGTCACGCGGACCGATCCACCCGCGCACCCCAGCCGGTCGCCCACCAGCACGCGACCCCGCGTGGTCAGGTGGGTTCGCCTCAATCGGACGCGCTCTAGGATTCCAGCCGCGCGGCCAGAAAGGCGATGGCACGGCGCCACACCGCGATGCGGTTGGCGCGCTTGGTGAAACCGTGGCCCTCGCCGGCGATCTCGAGGTGCTCGACCGGATGGTCGCGCGCCGCCAGCGCCGCCGCCATCTGCCGGCTCTCCCGCGGCGCCACGCGTGGATCGCGAAGCCCGTGCGCGAGCAGGAGCGGGGCGCGGATGGCGTCCGCCCGGCCGAGCGGTGACAGTGCCGCCAAGAGCTCGGCGTCCGCCGTCGGATCGCCGTACTCGGCGGCGCGGTGGGCGCGGCGATAGGCGGCCGTATCCCGCAGGAACGTCGCGAGATCCGCCATGCCGTAAAAGGCGACCCCGGCGCGCCAGAGCTTGGGGGTCAGAGCCAGGCCCGCAAGCGTGAGGAAGCCACCGTAGCTCTGCCCGAACAGCGCCACCCGTCCCGGGTCGACGTCGGGCTGCGCCGCGAGCCAGCGGCCGAGCGCCGAGACATCGGCGAAGGCGTCGGCACGCCGGCGGCCGTCGTCGAGCGACGCGTAGACCCGGCCGTAGCCGGTCGAGCCGCGCAGGTTGGGGGCGAGCACGCTCCAGCCGCGCTGGAGCAAAGCGGCCACCTCGCCGTGCCAGCCCGGCCGCCACTGGCTCTCCGGCCCGCCGTGGACCGCCATCACCGCCGGCGCCGGGCGCGTCGCCGACACCCGCTCGGGGCGGTAGAGCAGGCCCGGCAGCCGGCGACCGTCGAAGCTCTTGACGCGGACGATCGCGGGCGCCGCGCCCACGGGATCCGCGGCGGCCAAGCCCGCCATCGGGCCCGCCGCCGCACCGTCGGCGGCGAACCGCCAGGGGCGCGGCGGCGTCGTGGGTGTCTCCACCGTGGCCAAGAGCGCGGTGCTGTCGGGATGCCATCGCAGGTCGGCGGCGACGCCGTCGAGGGCGAAGCGGACCGGCGTGCGCCCGCCGCCGAGGGTGTGGATCTCGAGCGTGGTGTAGCCTTCGTGGTTGAGCGCGACGGCGAAGCGGCGCCCGTCCGCGGCGGGCACGATGCGCTCGACGTCGACGTCGGCCGCCACCCACCAGTCCAGCCGGCCGTCGCTTCGGGCGAGGCGTGCGACGCCGGACCGGTCGCGCCCGGCATCGGTGACCAGGACCAGGTCGCCGTCGGCAAGGAACCGCACGCTGCGGACGAGGCAGGGCGGCCCGGCCCCGAGCAGCGGCCGCCGGGCGCCCGTCGCCAGGTCCAACAGATGCAGCTCCTCGCGCAGGGCGCCGTGTTCGTCGACGATGGCCAGAAACCGGCCGCAGGGCGACCACGCCTCCACCCGCCTGAGGCCGTGGCCGCGCAGCACGCGGCGCGCCTCGCCGCCTTCGAACGGCGCCACGACGACGTCGACGTCGACGCCGTTGGTGCCGTTCGTGGTGTAGGCGAGCGCCCCGCCGTCGGGGCGGAAGGCGCCGAAGTCCTGGCGGGCGCCGGGCGTCGCGGCGAGCGGGGTCGAGCGGTCGCCGTCGCGGTCGAGGAGATGGAGCTCCTGGTTCTCGTCGCCGCCGCGGTCGATGCCGTAGACCAGCGCCGCGCCATCCCCGCCGGGGCGAAAGGCGGCGAAGGCGACGGCGTCGGCGTGGTCGCTCACCCGCTCGGGACGACCGCCGTCGCGCTGCAGCCACAGCTGCGGCGTTTCGGTGTCGTGATCGCAGAGCAGGGCGTAGCGGCCGCCGGTGGGGTCGACGTCGGCGAAACGCGCGGTCGTCGGCGCGACCAGGCGGGCGAGATCGGCCATGCGAGGCTCCCGGCGGACAAGGCCCGAGACAAGCGCGCCGACGCCCCGCCCGCAAGCCTCGCGAGGTCAGGCGTCGCCTGGGCGATGCGTCTCGAAGAGTCGGGCCCAGGCGTTCACCGCGGCGCTGGTCGCCACCGTGCCGGCGAGACCGGCGGCGAGACCCGCGACCGCGGTGGTGCGCAGCCACAAGCCGGTGCACGCGCCGGCCAGAGAGACGGCCGGTTGCGTGGAGATACCGTTTACGGTCATCGTTACGCTCCTCGGCGCGGGCGATCCCGCGCCCTCATCGGCGGTGAAACGGCCAGAACCTCTAGCACGGATCGGCGCGGGCCGCGTTGATCCGGCGCCATCGCGCCGGCGCCGCCGCAGCGGCGGGGCGGTCTGCTCGGCGGTGGTGATGACCCCAAGGATAAAACCGAACGTCTGAAGGGTGTTAGACACAGGCTTTCAACCAAGCTTTTAACTAAAGCTGCACTACTACCCGGAACGGGTCCAGTTCATGCCGATTTTTTTATCCAAAATTTGAAATAAACGGCTGGTTACCGCGTCCACATCGTGTCGTGACAAAAACTTCTGGGAGACCAGCCGCATGATCGGCGACCTCGCCATGCGACTGCTTCAGGCGGTGGTGGCCGCGCAGATCCCGACTGCGTCGGTGCCGGCGGATCACATCGAAACGGTCACGTGCCTCGCGCAGAACATCTGGTTCGAGGCGCGCGGCAGCTCCGTGGAGGATCAGTTGGCGGTGGCCCACGTGGTGCTGAACCGCGTCGAGGACCCGCGCTATCCCGACGACGTCTGCGCCGTGGTCTGGCAACCCGATCAGTTCTCGTGGACCCAGGACGGCCTTTCCGACCATGTGCACATCGAGAACCCGATCGACCAGCAGATCTGGAAGGAGGCGGTGCGGCTGGCCATGGCGGCCATGGCCGGCGAGATCGACGATCCGACCGGCGGGGCGACCCACTACCACGCCGACCATGTGACCCCGAACTGGGCCGGCCGGATGGATCTGCTCATCCGGATCGACGACCACCTCTATTACCGCCACGAGAGCCCGCCCGAGCTGAGCTCGAGCTGAGCCGACGCTTCAGCGCCAGCGTTCCTCGTCCTTCGGCAACAAGAAGACGGCGGTCCCCATCGCCAGGCTCGCGAACGTCGCGGCCAGGCCGGCGAAGAGCAGAAGCAGCGCGGTCCAACCGTGCTGGCCGCTCGCGACCAGCGTGCCGAGGCCGAACAGGTCGAGCTTGACGATCAGATAAACGAAGACGGCGGCCGCCATCACCCCGCTGAGCGCGTGCTGGGCGAGAAAGCGGATCAGGCGGAAGTCGTGGCGCGGCGTGCCCATGACGGGTCCTCCGAGCGCGGGTCGTGAGCACGACAGCGCGCCCGGAGGGTCGGCGTCAAGCGCGGATCACCCTTTGGCCAGGGCGATCGCGGTGTCGGCCATGCGCGTCGAGAAGCCCCACTCGTTGTCGTACCACGAGGCCACGCGAACGAGCTCGCCCTCGATCACCTTCGTCGAGGCGAGGTCGACGCTGGAGCTCGCCGGATCGTGGTTGAAGTCGCTCGACACCAAAGGCGCCTCGCTCGCCGCCAGCACGCCCTTGAGCGGTCCCTCGGCGGCCGCCTTCAAGGCGCCGTTGATCTCCTCGACCGTGGTCGAGCGCTTGGGCACGAAGGTGAGGTCGACCAGCGACACGTTCGGCGTCGGCACGCGGATCGCCACCCCGTCGAGCTTGCCCGCGAGCTCCGGCAGCACCAGCCCCACCGCCTTGGCCGCGCCGGTCGAGGTCGGGATCATCGACAAGGCCGCCGCGCGCGCCCGGCGCAGGTCCTTGTGGAAGACGTCGAGAACCGGCTGGTCGTTGGTGTAGCTGTGGATGGTGGTCATGTGGCCGCGCACGATGCCGACCGTGTCGTTCAGCACCTTGGCCACCGGCGCGAGGCAGTTGGTCGTGCACGAGGCGTTCGACACGACCTTGTGGTCGGCCGCCAGATCCGCGTGGTTGACGCCGTAGACGACGGTGATGTCGGCGCCGTCGGCGGGCGCGGAGACCAGCACCTTCCGGGCGCCGGCGTCGAGGTGACCGGCCGCTTGGTCCCGCTTGGTGAAGATGCCGGTGCACTCCATGACGATCTCGACGCCGAGATCGCCCCAGGGCAGCGCCCCCATGTTGCGCTCGCTCAGCACCTTCACCGCCGGCAGGTCGCGGCCGTCGGCGGTGCGGATGTGCATGGCGTCGCCTTCCAGCTTGACCTCGCCCGGAAAGCGCCCGTGCACGCTGTCATAGCGGAAGAGATGGGCGTTGGTCTCCGGCGGCGCCAAGTCGTTGATGGCGACGACCTCGACGTCCGTGCGGTTCTGCTCGGCGATGGCTCGGAGGATGTTGCGTCCGATCCGCCCGAACCCGTTGATCGCAACCTTGACTGCCACCGCGTTCCTCCTCCTGTTCGGCCCTCCCTGGGGGCCGGTTGATCGTACCGCGCGTCACGTTGCCAGAGCGCGTCCTCGTTCAACTACCCGCTCCGCCGTCAATCCGAAATGCGCGAACAGTGCCGGGCCGGGGGCGGAAGCGCCAAAGCCGGTCATCGCCACGACGTGGTCCTCGCTGGCGACGTAGCGGGTCCAGCCGAAGGGGCTGGCGGCCTCGACCGCGAGCCGCGGCGCCGCGCCCAGCACCTCGGCACGGTAGGCCGCGCTTTGCCGCTCGAAGAGTTCCCAGCAGGGCATCGAGACGACCGCCGTGGCTATCCCCAATTCGTCGAGCTGAGCCTTGGCCTCGAGCGCGAGGCCGACCTCCGAGCCCGTCGCCAGCAGGGTCAGCGCCCGCGGCCCCACGGCCTCGGCCAGCACGTAGGCGCCGCGCGCCGAGCGGTTGGTGTCGGCGTCGCGGCGCACCGTCGCCAGCCCCTGGCGGGTCAGCGCCAGCACCGACGGGCCCTCACGGTGCGCGAGCGCCAGCTCCCAGCACTCGGCGGTCTCGACCGTGTCGGCCGGGCGGAAGACGAGCAGGTTGGGCAGGGCGCGAAGGCTCGCCAGGTGCTCCACCGGCTGGTGGGTCGGGCCGTCCTCGCCGAGGCCGATCGAATCGTGGGTCATGACGTGCACCACCCGCAGCCCCATCAGCGCCGCCAGCCGGATGGCGGGCCGGCTGTAGTCGCTGAAGACTAGGAAGGTGCCGCCGTAGGGCACGATGCCGCGGTGCAGCGCGAGGCCGTTCATCGCCGCCGCCATGGCATGCTCGCGGACGCCGTAATGGACGTAGCGCCCGCCGCCGCGCGCGCCGACGACGACCTGGTCTTCGACTTTGGTGTTGTTGGAGCCGGTGAGGTCGGCGGAGCCGCCCACCAGCTCGGGGATCGCCCGGACCAAGGGCGCGAGCGCGCGCTGGCTGGCGACACGGGTGGCGAGCTTCGGCCGCTCGGTGAGCGCCTTCACCTTGACCGCCTTTAGGCCCTCGCGCCACCCTTCCGGGAGGTCGCCGGCGATGGCGCGGCGAAACTCGTCGCGCGCCACCGAGCCCTCCAGCCGCGTCAGCCAGGCCTCGCGTTCGGCGCGGCCGCGCCCGCCGGCCTCGCGCCAAGCCACGCGCACGTCGTCGGGCACCTCGAACGGCGGATAGGGCCAATCGAGCGCCGCCCGCGCCGCCGCGATCTCCGCCTCGCCGAGCGGCGCGCCGTGGGTGGCGGCGGTCCCGGCCTTGGTGGGCGCGCCCCAGCCGATGCGGGTGCGACAGGCGATGAGCGTCGGGCGGTCCGACGCGCGGGCCTCGGCGAAGGCGCTCCTGAGCGCGTCCGGATCGTGGCCGTCGATGCGCCCGGCGTGCCAGCCATAGGCCTCGAAGCGCGCGAGGACGTCGTCGGAGGTGGCGAGCGCGGTGTCGCCGTCGATCGAGATGCCGTTGTCGTCGAACAGCACGATCAACTTGTCGAGGCCGAGATGGCCGGCGAGCGAGGCGGCCTCGTGGCTGATCCCCTCCATCAGGCAGCCGTCGCCGGCGACGACCCAGGTGCGGTGATCGACCAGCTCGGGGCCGAAGCGCTCGGCGAGGAGACGCTCGGCGAGCGCCATGCCGACGGCGTTGGCGAAGCCCTGGCCGAGCGGCCCGGTGGTCGTCTCGACGCCGGCGGCGTGACCGAACTCGGGATGGCCGGCGGTGCGCGCCCCGAGCTGGCGGAAGTTCCTGAGCTCCGCCAGCGTCATGTCGGCGTAACCCAAGAGGTGAAGCGCGCCGTAGAGCAGCATCGAGCCGTGGCCGGCCGACAGGACGAAGCGGTCGCGATCGGGCCAGTCCGGCGCCGCGGCGTCGAAGCGCAGAAATTCGTGGAACAGCACCGTCGCTGCGTCGGCCATGCCCATCGGCATGCCGGGATGGCCGGACTTGGCGCGCTCGACCGCGTCGGCGGCGAGAAAGCGCAGGGCGTTGGCGAGGCGGGCATGGACGACCGGGGCGGCCGCCGCGGCGGGCTCGGAAATCATGGAAGGACGACCATTCTCTGCGTGGGCGAAGCGGACGCGGCGCGGCACCGCTGACCACGCGGGCACGCGAGGCGGTTCGGTTGACGCCTTGCAGGCCTTGTGTCAACTGTCCGCGCAAGTGGGGCGTAGCGTATTCATGGACGACCGCAATTCGCGATTGGACGCCGCCGAGCGCCGGCTCGAGGACGCTTTGGCGCGTCTGGAAACCGCGTTGGCGAGTTCCCGCGGCCGCCCCCGTTTCGAGCCCGACCCGGCCGATGCGGCGCCCGCTGCCGCCGAGAGCGCCGGTCTCGGCGAGGCCCTCGCCGAGGTCCGCCGGCAGAACGACGAGCTGAAGGCGCTCTCGCGCGACGCCGCCGGCCGGCTCGACCAAGCCATCGCCCAGATCGACCTGCTGTTGGAGGACTGAGCCGCCCATGGCCACCGTCGACGTCCGCATCCAGGGTCGCACCCACACGCTGCAATGCGACGACGGACAGGAGCACCGCCTGCGCCAGGTGGCGCAGTATCTCGACCGGCGCCTGCAGGACGCGGCCAAGGCCACCGGCGGCGCCAACGACGCCCGCGTGCTGGTGCTGACGAGCCTCATGATCTGCGACGAGCTGGCCGATGCCCGCGACGAGATCGACGGCCTGCGCAAGCGCATCGACGCGGTCGAGGCGCAGGCCTCGAATGCGCTCGAGCGCGTCGCCGGTCGCATCGAAGACCTTGCGGGCAGGCTCGAAGCCACCTAGTTGCTTTGGGGCGGCGGTGGCTGCGTGGTGCGTCAGGTCGCTGATCATGCACCTGGGCCTAAGTCGTTCCCAAGGGAGCTGTCCCTGTCGCGGTCGTGGCCGCGGCAACACGGCGCCCACCTGCACTGCAGGTCCCAGGGACGATTGTTGACCAACGGCCAAGGTGGCTACCGTCGCGCCCCCTTCGTTCGATGATCCCGAGCTCGCCCGCCTCAAGCGCGAGCTGCGCCGCCGCGCCCGGGCGGTGCGGGCGGCCGTGCCGGCGCCGCTGCGGCAGGCGGCGGGCGCGCGCTTGCGCGTGCATCTGACGGCGTGGCTGCGCCGCCGACGTGGCGCCGCGGTCGCAGGGTTCTGGCCGCTGGGTGGCGAGGTCGATCTCAAGCCGCTGTTGCAGAGCTGGCACGCGCAGGGCGGCACCGCCCTGTTGCCGCGCATGCAGGGGCCCGGACGGCCGCTGCGCTTTCTGCGCTGGACGCCCGACACGCCGCTGGAGCCCGCCGCCTTCGACGTCGAGGAGCCGCCGGCCGGCGCGCCGGAACATCGCCCCGACGTCGTCCTGGTGCCGCTCCTCGCGGTCGACGCCGCCGGCTACCGCCTGGGCTACGGCGGCGGCTTTTACGATCGCACGCTCGCCGCGCTCGGCGCCGTCGACGCCGTCGGCGTCGCCTTGGACGTCCAGCGGGTGGACGCCGTGCCACGCGGCGTGCACGACCGACCGCTCAGCCACCTCGTCACGGAGAGCGGTGTCATGAGCTTTTCGCGCGGGCGGTCCCGGTGAGGGTCCTGCATCTGGGCGATGTCGTCGGCCGTCCGGGTCGCCAGCTCCTGATCGATCGTCTGGGTGGGTTGCGGCGCGAGCTCGCCGCCGACGTCGTCGTCGTCAACGGCGAGAACGCCGCCGGTGGCTTCGGCATCTCCCCCAAGCTCTGCCGCGAGCTCTACGACGCCGGCACCGACGTCATCACCACCGGCAACCACGTCTGGGACCAGCGCGACCTCGTCGGCTACATCGACGGCGACCCGCGGCTCGTGCGTCCCGCCAACCTCGCCCCCGGCACGCCCGGGCGGGGCTTTACCGCGGTCGAGACGGCGAGCGGCGTGCGCGTGCTGGTGGTGCAGGTCCTGGGCCGCATCCACATGAAGCCCTGCGACAGTCCGTTTCGCTGCGTCGACGCCGTGCTGCAGCGCTATCCCCTGAACGCGCGCCTGGTCGTCGTCGTCGACGTCCATGCCGAGATCACCGCCGAAAAGCAGGCGCTCGGGCACTATCTCGACGGCCGTGCCACGCTGGTGGCCGGCACCCACACCCATTGCCCGACCGCCGACGCGCGGGTGCTGGCGGGCGGCACCGCCTACGTCACCGATCTCGGTATGTGCGGCGGCTACGACAGCGTCATCGGCATGGACAAGCAGGGCTCGATCGACCGCTTTACGAGCGACGTCCCGGGACCCCGCCTCGAGCCGGCGCCGGGTCCGGCCGAACTCTGGGGCGTGCTCGTCGAGACCGACCCGGCGAGCGGCCTCGCCCGGAGCATCGAGCGCGTGCGGGTGACGGCGTGAGGCATGGCGGTGCGGCCCCCGCGCCGCGGCGGCGGCTCGCGCGACGGCCGCGGGTCCCGGCGGTCGGCTGCGGGCGCACCGGCAACCGAAGCGGGTGCCACTCGGGCGCGGTCGAACCGACGCGTCCGAACCCGCCGCCGTGCTCGCCCGCCCGCCCGCCAGCTCGGCCGGGCGGGCACGCACGACGTCGGCATCGCCAACGTGAACTCGGCCTTCCCGCGTGCTCACTCATGGTGCAGCGATGGCGTGGGCAATTCGGCGCAACCTTATTGTAGACAATGCAACATTTTGCTCGCTTGTTTTTCCCTAAATGTTTGAGATCGAGCTTCTGGCGACGCCAGGGGCTGGCAATACCCCAGGGTGGATTGCAGCGGCCGTTGCACATTGCAGCTTCTGTCGTCAACAATGCTGTCGACTCCGGGTATGCGGTATTTTTCTGCACAACCGTGCCGCTTCGTCCACATGTGCAGCCTCAAACACCGCTGTGACGCCAAAAGGAGAGCGAAAATATTGTGGATAACTCAACAAATTGGGCGCGCTTCGGGCGCCGAATGGGGGCAGCGGCTATGGTTTTGGGGGTAGTCGGTTGCAGCGCGGGCGACGTCGACTTCGTCGATCTGGCGACCTTGGAGCGGCCCTCGAGCCCTAACACCTACCTCGTCTGTCCCGCCGAGCGCACCACCGCCGCGGTCGACCGTGAGCCGCCGGTCTACGCCCTTGCGCCCGGCGAACTCGAGCGGATCTGGCTGGACGTGCTCGCCGACGAACCGCGGCTCAGCCGCCGCGCCACCCAACCGGAACGGCGGCGTCATCTTTTCGTCCAGCGCACCGCCGTCTTCCGCTTTCCCGACGTCGTCCAGCTCGAGGTGCTCGACCTGCCGCCGGATGGCGCGACCTTGTGCCTCTACAGCCGCTCGCTCGTCGGCTACGCCGATCTCGGCGCGAACCGCGCGCGCGTCGAGGACTGGCTCGCCCGGATCGGACCCGAAGCCCGGTGACCGCGGACGCTTGCCGCGGGCGGGCACCGCCTCTACCGTCCATCCACCCGGGGCAGCGACGCGAGAGAATGGCCACGACCGCCGCCACGCCCGCGCTCGTCGCGGAGGACATCCACAAAAGCTTCGGCAGTCTCGAGGTGCTCAAGGGCATCTCGCTGACCGCGAACCGCGAGGACGTGATCTCGATCATCGGCGCCTCCGGCTCCGGCAAGAGCACCTTCCTGCGCTGCATCAACTTTCTCGAAACCCCCGACAGCGGCCGCATCGTGGTCGGCGGCGAGGAGATCCGGATCAAGCAGAACCGGCTGGGCCGGCCGTCGATCGGCGATCAGCGCCAGCTCACGCGGCTGCGCGCGCGCCTCGGCATGGTCTTTCAAAGCTTCAATCTCTGGTCTCACATGACGGTGCTGCAGAACGTGATGGAGGGGCCGGTCACCGTCCTGCGCGAGCCCAAGGCGGAGGTGCGCGACCGCGCACTGGCGCTGTTGGCGAAGGTCGGGATCGCCGACAAGGCGGAGGCCTATCCGCTCGAGCTTTCCGGCGGCCAGCAGCAGCGCGTCGCCATCGCCCGCGCGCTGGCCATGGAGCCACAGGTGCTGCTCTTCGACGAGCCGACCTCGGCGCTCGACCCGGAACTGGTCGGCGAAGTCCTCAAGGTCATGCGCGATCTCGCCGCCGAGGGCCGCACCATGGTCGTCGTGACCCACGAGATGGGCTTCGCCCGCGAGGTCTCCCGCCGAGTGCTGTTCCTCGCCGACGGCCGCGTCGAGGAGGAGAACACCCCGGCCGAATTGTTCAGCCATCCGCGCAGCGAACGCTGCCGCCGCTTTCTCGCCAACGTGCTTTGACCTCGGAGGACGGTGCCATGCTCGTCAAACGCCTCGCCGCCATCGCCTGTGGCCTGCTGGTCGCCAGCAGCGTCGCGGCGCAGGACTGGAGCACGATCCGCGTCGCCAGCGAGGGCGCCTACGCCCCTTGGAACTTCACCAACGCCGACGGCGAACTCGACGGCTTCGAGATCGAGCTGATGCGCGATCTCTGCGCGCGGATGGACGCCGAGTGCGAGCTCGTCGCCCAGGCCTGGGACGGCATGATCCCGGCGCTTCTGGGCGGCCGCTACGACGCCATCATGGCCGGCATGTCGATCACCGACGAGCGCCGCGAGGTCATCGCCTTCTCGCGCGCTTACGCCACCACGCCGGCGATCTTCGTAGCGCCGGTCGAGAGCGCTTTGGCCGAGGCGGACCTGCCCGAGACGCGCGTCGACCTCGCCGAGGTCTCGGACGAGGAGCAGGCGCTGATCGACGAGCTCGAGGGCCTCCTCGAGGGCCTCACCGTCGGCGTGCAGACCGCGACCATCCACGAGAACTTCCTGCGCGAATCCATGGGTGACATCACGATCCGGACCTACGACACGCAGGAGAACCTGGACCTCGACCTCGAGGCCGGGCGCATCGACGTGGCGCTCGCCGATCAGAGTGGCTGGCAGCCACTGCTGGAAGGCGCCGCCGGCGAGGACTTCACCCGCGTCGGGCCGGGCTTTTCGGGCGGCGTCTTCGGTGAGGGCGTCGGCGTCGGCCTGCGGCAGGAGGACGAGGCGCTGAAGGCGAAGTTCGACGCCGCGATCCAGGCCGCGCTCGAGGACGGCACGGTGAGCGACCTCGCGATCAAGTGGTTCGGCTTCGACAGCGCCGCGACGCCCTGAGCGGCTGAGGGGCGGCGGTGGACCTCTCGCTGCTGGCCTGGGGCGACGCCGGTTGGGGGGACCAGATGGCGCGCGGGGCGGTGATGACGCTCCTGGTCGCCGTCGCCGCCTACGCGCTGGGTGTGCTGATCGGCGCCGGGCTCGCCGCGATGAAGCTCGCGCCGATCCCGCCGCTGCGCTGGCTCGCCGAGCTCTACACCACGGTGATCCGCGGCATCCCCGAGCTTCTCGTCATCTACCTCGTCTTCTTCGGCGGCGGCACCGCGCTCAGGGCGATCGCGGAGGGGATGTTCGGCTATGGCGGCTATGTCGAGCTGCCGGTGTTCGCCACCGGCACCATCTGTCTCGCCGTCAGCGCCGGCGCCTACGCCACCGAGGTCATTCGCGGCGCGGTGCAGGTGGTGCCCAAGGGCCAGCTCGAGGCCGCGGTCGCCGTCGGCATGAGCCGCGCGCAGCGCTTGCGGCGCGTTCTCGTTCCCCAGGTCGCCCGCCACGCCCTGCCGGGCCTGGGCAATGTCTGGCAGCTGACCTTGAAGGACACCTCGCTGATCTCGGTCATCGGGCTCGTCGAGATCATGCGCCAAGCCGCCGTCGCCGCCGGCTCCACCAAGGAACCCTTCACCTTCTACCTCGTCGCCGCGGTGCTCTACCTGGGGCTGACCTCGCTCTCCAACCGCGGCTTCGACGCCGCCGAGCGGTGGGCCAACAAGGGGGTGAGGCGGGCCTGATGGACCTGGGCTTTCTGGTCGAGATCACCCCGCGCCTCGCCGCCGGCGTGCCGCCGACGCTGCTGTTGGTCGTGCAGTCGCTGGCGCTCGGTTTCGTGCTCGCGGTTCTGCTCGCGCTGGTTCGGCTGAGCCCGCAGCCGCACGCCGCGGGGACCGCCTACGGCTTCGTCTACGTCTTCCGCTCGACGCCGCTTCTGGTTCAGCTCTTCTTGATCTATTACGGCTCCGGGCAGTTCCGTGGGGCGCTCGAGGCCGCGGGCCTGTGGTTTCTCTTTCGCGACGCGTGGTTCTGCGCGGTCCTGGCGCTGACCTTGAATACCGCGGCCTACACCAGCGAGATCATCCGCGGCGGCCTGCAATCGGTGCCCCACGGGGCGATCGAGGCCGGGCGCGCGATCGGCATGTCGGGCCCGCAGCTCTTTCGCCGGATCACCTTCCCGATCGCGATCCGCCAAGCCCTGCCGGCCTATGGCAACGAGATCATCTTGATGGTGAAGGCGAGCTCGTTGGCCTCGACCATCACCATTCTGGAGATCACCGGCATCGCCAAGAACATCATCGCTTCGAGCTATCGCCCGGTCGAGGTCTTCCTCGTCGCCGGGGCGTTCTATCTCACGATCAACTTCGTCGTGACGCGCGCCGTCCTCCTGCTCGAACGTCGCCTCACGCCGTCGGCGGCCGCGACGCGGCGCCGGGCGCCGGTTTCGACCGCCGCCGCTCAAGAGGGCGCGCCGTCGCCCGCCGGTATCGGGCAGTAGACCTCGTGCAACGCGGCCAGAATACGCGCCGCCTCCGCGGAGGCCAGGCGGTAGAAGATCTGCTGTCCCGAGCGCCGCGTCGCCACCAGCCCCTCGCCGCGCAGGCGCGCCAGGTGCTGCGACAGCGCCGACTGGCTCAACCCCAGCTTGGCCTCGAGCGCGCCGACATGCTGCTCGGAGTCCGCCAGATGGCAGAGGATCATCAGCCGGGCGTCGTGGCCCATCAGGCGCAACAGGCGGGCGGCGCGGCCGGCCGCGCCGGCGAGATCGGCGGCGGAGACGCCGTCGAGCGTGCCCGGTCCGAAGGGTTCAACCAAAAGCCGGACCTGCCTTCACGCCGACGCGCTTGAGGATGAGCGCCAAGGGGCAGAAGCCGGTAAAGGCGGACTGCAGCAGGTTGGCACCGACGAACGCCGTCAGCGCGAACCACCAGGGGCTCAGCCACAGCCCGAGGCCGAGGCTCGCCAGCACCGCGCAGCCGGCGACGGCCAGAACCATCCGCTCGATCGTCACGACAGGCCTCCGTGCTTGTAACGCGCACGCTTGCTAAATTAGAAAAACCGCATATTTGGTCAAGTCCGACGCCCACCGTTCGTGCCGGAGTTCGTCCATGGCCGCCGTGCTCGTGCGCTCAGCCCTCCTCGCCGCCCTCGGCTGGCTCCACGCGAGTGCCGCCGCGTCGGCCGACACGCTCGTCGTCGAGGTCCAGACCGTGCGCGACTACCGGCCGATCTTCGGCACCGTCGAAAGCGTGAAGGAGGCCAGCGCCCGCACGCGCATCGCCGGCACGCTCGAGCAGCTCGACGTCGTCGAGGGCGACGACGTCGAAGACGACGAGGAGATCGCCCGCGTCGTCGATCCCAAGCTCGACGAGGAGCTGGCCGCGGTCGACGCCAGCATCCGCGCGCTCGAGGCCGAGCGCTCGCTCGCCGAGATCGAGCTGGAACGGGTGCGCGAGCTGCGCCGCAACAACACGGTCTCGGTCCAGCGCCTCGACGAGGCGCGCACCAATCTCGACGTCACCGAGCAGAACCTCGCGGCCAGGCGCGCCGAGCGGGCGGTGATCGAGGAGCAAGAGTCCGAGGGCCGCGTGCTCGCCCCCGCCGCCGGCCGCGTTCTGCAGGTGCCGATGACGGAGGGCACGAACGTGCAGCCGGGCGAGACCGTCGCCACCATCGCCACCGCCGACTACGTCCTGCGCGCGCGCCTGCCCGAGCGCCACGCTCGCTTCCTCGCCGAGGGCGACAGCGTGCGCATCGCCGAGCGCGGGCTCTTGACCAGCGACATCGTGGGCGAGGGGACCATCACCCAGGTCTATCCCGAGCTCGAATCCGGCCGCGTCGTCGCCGACATCCGGGGCTCGGGGCTCGGCTCCTACTTCGTCGGCGAGCGCGTGCGCCTGGAGGTCGCCACCGGCGAGCGCCGGGCCGTCATCGTGCCGCCGGCCTATCTCGACCGTCGCTATGGCGTCACCTTCGCGCGCCTCGAGGGCGGCGAGGAGGTCGTCGTCCAGCCGGGCAGCGAGGTCGACGAGGGTGTGGAGATCCTCGCCGGGCTACACGCGGGCGACACCCTCGTCGCCTACGAGGACTGAGCCATGGCCCGCCGCGAGGACATTCCCCTCGGCATCGCCGGGTCGATCACCCGCGCCTTCGTCACCTCGCCCCTGGTGCCGCTCCTGCTGCTGGCCTCGCTCGGTATGGGTGCCGTCGCGCTCGCGCTCTTGCCGCGCGAGGAGGAGCCGCAGATCGCCGTGCCGATGGTGGATGTCCAGGTTCAAGCCGACGGCCTCGATGCGCCGGACGCGGTGGAGCTCGTGACCAAGCCCTTGGAGCAGATCCTGCGCGGCATCCCCGAGGTCGAGCACGTCTACACCGAGACCCGCGACGATCGGGTCATCGCCACCGCGCGCTTCTTCGTCGGCACCGACGAGGACGACGCCATCCTTCGCGTCCACGAGGAGATCCGCGCCAACTACGACAGCCTGCCCGTGGGCATCCCCGAGCCCTTGATCGTCGGCCGCGGCATCAACGACGTCGCCATCCTGGCGCTGACGCTGTCGCCCAAGCCGGATCTCGATGCGGATGCGCTCGCCCGCTGGGATGCGGCCAGCCTCGGCGACATCGCCGACGAGCTGTTGGCCGAGCTCACCAAGACCGACGAGGTCGGGCTCACCTATCGCGTCGGCGCCACCCAGGACGAGATCCGCGTCCAGCCCGACCCGGCCGCGTTGTCGCTCTACGGCGTCACCCTCGAGCAGCTCGTCGAGAAGGTACAGAACGCCAACCGCCGTGAGCTCTTGGGGCTGGTGCGCGACGACCGCAGTAGCCGCGACCTCTTGGGCGGTCAGACCCTGGTCGGTCAGCCCGACATCGGCCTCTTGTTGATCACGACCCGCGACGGCCGGCCGGTCTACGTCAAGGACGTCGCCGACGTCGTGGTGACCCCGCGCGATCAGGACCGGCGGGCCTGGCAGCTCGTCCGCGACGGCGACGACCTGCGCCCGCTGCCGGCCGTCACCATCGCCATCGCCAAGCGCGAGGGTGCCAACGCCGTCGTCGTCGCCGACCAGCTCCTCGAGCGGCTCGAGCACGTCAAGGGCCGGCTGGTGCCCGATGACCTCGAGGTCGACGTCGTGCGCAACTACGGCGAGACCGCGCAGCACAAGTCGGACGAGCTCTTCAAGCACCTCATCGGCGCCACGCTCACCATCGTCGTCCTGATCGTCCTTTTCATCGGTTGGAAGGAGGGTGTCGTCACCCTCATCATCATTCCAACGACGATCCTTTTGACCTTCTTCGCGTCGTGGCTGATGGGCTTCACCATCAACCGGGTGAGCCTGTTCGCGCTGATCTTCTCGATCGGCATCCTGGTCGACGACGCCATCGTCGTCGTCGAGAACATCGCCCGGCACTGGCGCATGGACCCCACGAGCGACCGCATCCGGGTCGCCATCCGTGGGGTCGCCGAGGTCGGCAACCCGACGATCATCGCCACCTTCACGATCATCACAGCCCTGTTGCCGATGCTCTTCGTCTCGGGGTTGATGGGCCCGTATATGAGCCCGATCCCGGCCAACGCCTCGGCCGCGATGCTCTTCAGCTTCTTCGTCGCGGTGGTGTTCGCGCCGTGGATTCTGGTGAAGCTCGACCGGGTGCGCCGGAGCCGCGGCGACCGGGTCGACCCCGACGCCGGCGAGGGCGGCCGCATGGGCCGCATCTACCGCGCCATCGCCGCACCGATCCTGTGGCGGCGCTGGACGGCCTTTGGCTTTCTTCTGGCCGTGGCCGTCCTGACCGTCGCCGCGGCCGGCCTGTTCGCGACCCAGACGGTGACGGTCAAGCTCTTGCCCTTCGACGACAAGTCGGAGGTGCAGGTGGTCGTCGACCTGCCGGAAGGCAGCACCCTCGAGGATACCGAGCGTGCGCTCTTCGCGCTCGGCGACGCGCTGGCCGACCTGCCGGAACTCGCCAACATCCAGGCCTATGCCGGCACGGCGGCACCCTTCAACTTCAACGGACTGGTGCGGCACTACTACGTTCGCTCCGATCCGGAGCAGGGCGACCTTCAGGTCAACCTGATCGCAAGGGAGGATCGCTCGCGCCAGAGCCACGCGATCGCGCTCGACATCCGCGAGCGGCTCACGGAGGTGGCGCTGCCCGAGGGCACGGCGGTGAAGGTGGTGGAGGTGCCGCCGGGCCCGCCCGTGCTCGCGACGCTGCTCGCCGAGATCTACGGCCCCGACGCCGAGACCCGCCGCGAGGTCGCGCGCGAAATCCAGGGCATCTTTCGTGACGTCGGCTTCATCGTCGACGTCGACAACAGCTTCGGCGTGCCGACCCAGCGCCTCAGGCTCGCCATCGATCAGGCCAATCTGGATTATCACGGCGTCGAGCAGGAGGCGGTCTACGACACGCTGGATGCGCTCTTCGGCGGTACGACGATCGGCTATTCGCACCGCGGCGGCGGCACCAACCCGATCCCGATCAGCATCCGCCTCGACGAGAGCCAGCGCCAGGTCACCGAGACGATCCTCGCGGTGCCGGTGCCGGCGCGCGGCCCCGCCGGCATCGAGACCGGCAATGTCGAGCTGGGCGACGTGCTCGATACCGAGACGGTGGAGGCGAGCTATCCGATCTTCCGCCGCAACTCCATCTCGCTCGAAATGGTGACGGCCGAGCTCGCCGGCGGCTTCGAGGCGCCGATCTACGGCATGCTGGCGGTGCAGGAGGCGATCGCGAACCACGACTGGGGCGAGCTGCCACCGCCGCGCATCAAGCTGCACGGGCAGCCGGTGGACGAAAGCGTGCCGACCCTTCTGTGGGACGGCGAGTGGGAGGTCACCTACGTCACCTTCCGCGACATGGGTGCCGCCTTCGGCGCGGCGCTGGTGGGCATCTATCTCCTCATCGTCGGCCAGTTCCGCAGCTTCACCCTGCCGCTCGTGATCATGACGCCGATCCCGTTGACGCTGATCGGCATCGTGCCGGGGCACTGGCTCATGGACGCACCCTTCACCGCCACCTCGATGATCGGCTTCATCAGCCTCGCCGGCATCATCGTGCGCAACTCGATCCTGCTCGTGGACTTCATCAAGGGCGAGCAGCGCCACGGCCGGCCGTTGAAGGAGGCGCTCTTGGCCGCCGGCGGCACCCGCTTTCGCCCGATCTTCTTGACCGCGATCACGGCGATGGTGGGCGCGGGCTTCATCCTTTTGGACCCGATCTTCCAGGGCCTCGCGATCTCGCTGCTCTTCGGGCTCGCGAGCTCGACCTTGCTCACGCTTTTGGTGATCCCGGCGATCTGGTGGGTGATGCGGGGCGGCGCCGCCCGACGCGGCGCCGCCCGACGCGGGAACGCGTCGGCGTGACCCGCGCCGCTTCGATCATGGTCGCATCGCCGAGGCGGTCTTGCGCGACGGCGTTTCGCCGTTAGATGACCGGGATTCCGACCTCGGACATCGGGATCCGGAGGGCTGGGCCATGGCGGTCGAGCGAACGCCGGCGACGTCCCTCGGCGCCGCGGTCCTCGACGGTCGCGGCAGCCTTGCGCAGAAGCTCCTCTTGGGCTTCGGCCTGGCGTTGATCGGCAGCCTCGTGATCGCCGTGAGCGCGCGAGCCTGTTGAGCATCAAGACGGGCGGCGGCCCCGAAGACTGCGCCTATTGCCCGCAGTCCGCGCACCACGGCGAGGTCGACCTGACCAAACAGGGGTTGATGGCGGTCGACGAGGTCCTGGCTGCGGCCGCCCATGCCCGCGCCGCCGGTGCCAGCCGCTTCTGCATGGGCGCGGCCTGGCGCGAGGTCCGCGACGGCCGCGCCTTCGAGCGCGTGCTCGAGATGGTGCGCGGGGTGCGCGCGCTCGGCATGGAGGCCTGCGTCACCCTCGGCATGCTCGATCGCCGCCGCGCCGAGCGCCTCGCCGCCGCCGGCCTCACCGCCTACAACCACAACATCGACACCAGCCCCGACTTCTTCGCCCACATCATCACCACCCGGACCTTCGACGACCGCCTGCGCACCCTGCGCCATGTCCGCGACGCCGGGATCCGGATCTGCTCGGGCGGGATCATCGGTATGGGCGAGAGCGCGGACGACCGCGCCGACATGCTGCAGGTGCTGGCGAGCCTCGACCCGCACCCCGAGAGCGTGCCGATCAACGCGCTCGTGGCGGTGCCCGGCACGCCGCTCGCCGACCGTCCGCCCGTCGGCGGGCTCCAATTCGCCCGCTGCGTCGCGGTCGCCCGCATCCTGATGCCGCACGCACGGGTGCGCCTCTGGGCCGGCCGGCGCGGGCTCTCCGCCGAGGCGCAGACGCTGTGCCTCTTGGCCGGCCACCATTCGATCTTCTACGGCGAGCAGCTCTTGACCACGCCCAACCCCGAGCGCGACGCGGATCAGCGCCTGCTGAGCGAACTCGGCGCCGCCGATGCACGCGCGGGCACGGCCGACGCCGCCGCGGGCTGACGCCGCTTACGCCCAGAGCGCGGCGAGGCCGAAGGGCACCGCCGCGAACGGCGGCAGCGCGACTTCGGCCTCGCCGTGAAGCGCGCGCACGAGCACCCAGCGGCCGCCTTCGAGGGCGAAGGCCTCCAGCGTGCGGGCGTCCGGGTCGACGAACCAGAGATGCGCCACGCCGCTCGCCGCGTAGCGGTCGCGCTTCTCGGTGAGGTCGAACTCGCGCGTGCGCGGCGAGAGCACCTCGCCGACCCAGTCGGGCGCGACGGTGAAGGCGGCGTCGGGCAGCGTCGCCAGTCGCTCCCGGCGCCAGCCGGCGAGGTCCGGCACGAGCACGTCCACGCCCAGGTGCAGCTCAGGCTCGTCGATGATCCACCAGCCGCCTGGCCCGCCGTCGCCGAGGTCGAACGGCCCCCCGAGCTTCATGCCGACGCGCGACGCCGCGATCGCGTGGCGCGCGCGGGGACGTGGCTGGAGGTGCAGCGCACCGCCGACGAGCTCGGCCACCATGCCGGCGGGCGCGTCGAGCACGTCCTGGTAGGTGGCGTTCGGGCGGATCTCGATCGCGGGCTCGCTCATCAAGGCTCTTCCTTCGACGCATGGCAGTATCGCCGCCGCGGCCGCTCGCGTCGACGCCGGCGCGCCGCGCTCGCGCACCGCTTGGCCCAGCGGCGCGAGCTCGTCGTCACGGGGCCCGGGCTCGCTCGCCACCGCCGTCGCCGAGGCGCCGACCAGCCTCACCGGCGCGATCCCGGACACCCGCCGCGACGGCCCCACCGGCATACAGGCGAGCCACACCGCCAAGGGGGTCGATCTGGGGGCCGTCGCGCGCGCCCGCCGCGCGACGGGGGTGCCCGAAGCGCCGCCTGCGCGCGACGCTCGGCGTCGACCGTGCCGTCAGCCCCGGTTCTCGTCGAAGCGCTCGCAGTAGTCGAAGTCGACCGGCTTGGCGCGGGGCGTGAACCAGACGTAGTCGTGGGCGAAGTCCCGATCGGGTACGTCGTCCCATTCCGGGCGCACCTCGGCCAAGCCGACGCTGATCGTTTCGGCATCGGGCGCGAGCCGCGCCAGCACGACCGGCGCGCCCTGGTCGGTGACGGCGTGGCCGTTGCCGGCGATCAGCACCCCCTGGCCGTCGCCGGTGAGCGTCGCCAGGCGGTCGGCGAGCATGGCGTCGCGAGCGCGCTGCACCTGAACCATCGAGTCCGCCATGGGCCCGAGGTCATGGCCGCAATGCGCCTCGACCATGGCCTCGACGCGGGCGGTGCGCTCGGCCTCGGCGAGCGGCTGGTCGAGGCCGGTGCGGGCGACGAAGTCGCCGTCGAGCGCGTCGAACCCGTCTTCGTAGACGGCGCGGGCCTCGTCCCGGCTCAGATCGGCGGCGACGATGGTGGCGCCGTGGCGCAGCGCCGCGTCGGCGATCGGGCCGTACCAGGTCCAGGGGCCCCAGCCGAGCTCGCTCCACCCCACCGCCTGGGCGAGCCCGGCGGCGTTGCCGCCGTTTTGGACGTGGGCGGTGACGTCGATCTGGGTGTCGCGCGGCAGCATCTCGAAGGCGACGGCCTCCAGCCCGCCGGCGCGGCCAAGCTGCTCGACGAGCTCGGCCTGGATGACGTGGTGGCGGCGGTTGTCGTGCTTTTCGCCGATCACGACGAAGCGGGCCTCGGCGAGCGCCGCGGCGAGCTCGTCAAAGCTCAGCTCGGCGCCGTCCGCGACGCGCACGATGGTGTCCACCAGCGGGTGGTCGGCAAGCGGCAGATCCTCGCTCGAAGCGTCGGCGGCGAGGACCGGGGTGACGACGAGAGACGTCGCGACGGCAGCCGAAAGCCCACGCATGACAGGTCCTTTCCCCGGTGACCTGGTCAACATGGCGCGATCGCGCCGCCGCGCAACCGCAAACGGCGCGCGGTGATTGGCCGTGGCGGCGCGCTCGTGTAGAAGCACGCGACACCATCCCCCTCGGATGCTCCATGCAGCTTCGCAACATCGCGATTATCGCCCACGTCGATCACGGCAAGACGACCCTGGTCGACGGTCTTCTCAAGCAGTCCGGCACCTTCCGCGAGAACCAGCAGGTCGCGGAACGCGCCATGGATTCCAACGATCTCGAGCGCGAGCGCGGGATCACCATCCTCGCCAAGTGCACCTCGGTCGCCTGGCAGGGCGTGCGCATCAACATCGTCGACACGCCCGGCCACGCCGATTTCGGCGGTGAGGTCGAGCGCATCCTGGCGATGGTGGACGGCGTGGTCGTCCTCGTCGACGCCGCGGAGGGGCCGATGCCGCAGACCAAGTTCGTCCTCGGCAAGGCGTTGAAGCTCGGCCTCGCCCCCATCGTCGTGGTCAACAAGGTCGACAAGCCCGACCAGCGCGCGGACGAGGTCCTGAACGAGATGTTCGATCTCTTCGTGGCCCTGGACGCCCATGAGGACCAGCTCGATTTTCCGCACCTCTACGCGTCGGCGAAGGAGGGCTGGGCCAGCGAGGACCTCGACGCCGGCCACGGGGCGAGCCTCGCACCGCTCTTCGAGGTCGTCCTGCGCCACGTCCCCCCGCCGAAGGTGGAGGAGGAGGGGCCGTTCACGATGCTGGCGACCACGCTCGAGGCCGATCCCTATCTCGGGCGGCTCTTGACCGGGCGCGTCACCCGCGGCCAGCTCCGCGCCAACGCCACCTTGAAGGCGCTCGGCCGCGACGGCCGGCTCGTCGAGCGCACGCGGGTGACCAAGATCCTGGCCTATCGCGGCCTCGTCCGCACGCCGTTGGAGGTGGCCGAGGCCGGCGACATCGTCACGCTCGCGGGCTTTGCCGAGGCGACCGTGGCCGACACGCTCTGCGATCTCGAGGTCGCCGAGCCCATCCCCGCGCAGCCGATCGACCCGCCGACATTGGCGATGACCTTCTCGGTGAACGACAGCCCGCTCGCCGGCGCGGACGGCTCGAAGGTGACCTCCCGGCTCATCGGCGACCGGCTGGCGCGCGAGGCCGAGGGCAACGTCGCGCTACAGATCACCCAGCACGGCGCCGGCGAGGCCTTCGAGGTGGCGGGCCGCGGCGAGCTCCAGCTCGCCATCCTGATCGAGACCATGCGGCGCGAGGGCTACGAGCTGTCGATCAGCCGCCCCCGCGTCGTCGTCACCACCGAGCCCGCAACCGGCAAGAAGCTGGAACCGATCGAGGAGGTGGTCGCCGACGTCGACGAGGCCTACACCGGCCCCGTCATCGACGCGCTCACCCAGCGCCGTGCCGAACTCGTCGAGATGCGGCCCACCGGCGCCGACCGCCAGCGGCTGGTGCTGCACGCGCCGAGCCGTGCGCTGATCGGCTTTCTCGGCGAGTTCTTGACGCTGACCCGCGGCACCGGGGTCATGCATCGGCTGTTTCACGGCTACGCCCCGTTCAAGGGCGCGATCCCGGCGCGGCGCACCGGGGTCCTCGTCTCGACCGAGCGGGGCGAGGCCGTCGCCTATGCGCTCTGGAACCTCGAGGAGAGGGGGGCGCTCTTCATCGCGCCAGGCACCAAGGTCTATCCCGGGATGATCATCGGCGAGCACAGCCGCGCCAGCGACCTCGACGTGAACCCCTTGAAGGCGAAGCAGCTCACCAACGTGCGCGCCGCCGGCAAGGACGACAACGTCCAACTCAGCCCGCCGGTGAAGCTTTCCCTCGAGGCGGCCCTCGCCTACATCGCCGACGACGAGCTGGTCGAAGTGACGCCCAAGTCGATTCGCCTCAGAAAGCGCCTCTTGGACGCCAACGCGCGGCGCAAGGCGGAAAAGCGCACCGCGCAAGCCGGGGCGTGAGCGCCGCGCAGGCTTGCTGGGGGGCTCAAAAACCGGTCTCGCGGCCGAGCATCATCCGCCAGAAGGCGTCGCGGGCGAGCATGGCGATGGCGCAATCGTCGCCGTAGGCGGCCATGGCGAGAAAGGCGTGGCCGGGCAGCTCGCACCAGGCGCCGGCGAAGCGCTCGAGCGCGGCATCCACCATCCAGGCGTCGAAGGCCATCCGGTGCACGGCGAGCGGCGACAGCGCGAAGACGACGGCCTGATAGGGATCGGCGACCCGGGCCGGATCGTCGTCGAGGCGCATCAGCGCCGCCGCCAGGGTGTGCCGCGCGGTCTGGACATAGGCCTCGACGGCGCCGGAACGCCGGATCGCGCCGAAGTCGCGGTCGATGACGGCCTCGGCCTCGTGCTCGTCGAGCATCCGGGTGCCGAGCTTCCACAAGAACCAGTCGATGGCGGTGGCGCGGGCCGACCAGTCGCGGTCGGCGAGCTCGTCGCTCAAGACCTCGGCGTTGGCCTCGGCGTCGGTCCACCCCTCGTCGAGATTTCGCTGCAGATAGGCGGTGGAACGTTCGACCCCGTGGCTCATCGGGGCTCCTCCCCGGCTCGGGCGACGGCGGCGGCCGTCTCCATCTCCTTCGAGGGTCGCACCGAAGGTTTAAGGAGCGCTAAAGAACCAGCCATGGGCAACGGACCGTGGCGCTGATGGACGACGATCGCGGCACGCCGATGATGCGCCAATACCGGGCGCTCAAGGTGCAGCATCCGGATGTGCTGTTGTTCTACCGCATGGGGGATTTCTACGAGCTGTTTTACGACGACGCGGTGACCGCGGCCACCGCGCTCGACATCGCGCTGACCCGCCGGGGCAAGGACGGCGGGGTGGACGTGCCGATGTGCGGGGTGCCCGTACACAACGCCGAGACCTATCTCCAGCGCCTGATCCGCCAGGGCTTCCGCGTCGCCGTCTGCGAGCAGCTGGAGGACCCCGAGGACGCGAAGAAGCGCAAAGGGCCGAACAAGCTCGTCCAGCGCGACGTCGTGCGCATCGTCACCCCCGGCACGCTTACCGAGGACGAGCTCTTGGACGCCCGCGAGCCGAGCTTTCTGGCCGCCCTCGCGGTGGACGGCGAGGAGGTGGCGCTGGCTTGGCTCGAACTGGCGAGCGGGCATTTTCAAACCCTCGCCACGGTGCGCGAGGCGATCGCGGCCGAACTCGCCCGCCTCGCGCCGAAGGAGCTGCTCGTCGCCGAAAGCGTCGCCGCCGAGCCCGCGTTCGTGGCGGCGCTCGCCGATTGGCGCGACCGCCTGGTGTCGCTGCAGCAGCACCAGCTCGCGCCGGCGCCGGGAGCGGAACGGCTGCGGCGCGCCTACGGGGTCGAGAGCCTCGACGCCTTCGGCACCTTCACCACCGCCGAGCTGGGCGCCGCCGGCGCGGTGCTGGCCTATGTCGAGCTCACCCAGAAAGGGGCGGCGCCGGGGCTGCAGCCGCTGCGCCGTCAGACCGTCGAGGGCCGGCTGGCGCTCGATCCGGCGACCCGGCGCAACCTGGAGCTGGTGGAGCCGCTCACGGGCGAGCGCGGCGCGACGCTGCTGGGCGCCGTCGACCGCACCCGCACCGCCGCCGGGGCGCGGCTGTTGAAGCGCCAACTCACCGGCCCGCTCACCGACGCCGCCGCCATCGCCGCGCGCCACGACCGCGTCGACGCCTTCGTCCACGACGCCGAGCGCCGCCGGCGCGCCCGCGAGCTCTTGGGCGAGACGCCCGATCTCGAGCGGGCGCTGGGCCGCCTCGGTCTCGCCCGTGGCGGCCCGCGCGACCTG
>JBKHCM010000149.1:0-6877 GCA_046541805.1 Alphaproteobacteria bacterium | reverse complement strand
CGGCGCGGATCGACGAGGCCGCCCCCGCCGCCGTGGTGGACCTGCGGCGCCGCCCGCCGGCGGTGCCGACGGTGACCCTCGCCGCCACGTTCGGCCTGGCGACGCTCGCGGCCGTGGCGCGCTGGCGCCTCGCCCGCGCCGTGCGGCGCGTCTTGAAGGCGGAGGCGGCGACCGTCGTCTTGATCCACCGCTTCGGCGCCAGCCGCGCCTGGACGCAGGCGCAGGTCGCGCGTCCGATCGTGCGGCGCGCGCGCCGAGGGGCGCTCGCCGGCTGCGTCCTCGGCGCGGGGCTCGGCCTCGCCGTCGTCGCCGCCGACGCGATGGATCTGATCCGGCCGTGGAGCGACGTCGCCACCATCGTGGCGGCGAGCACGGCGGTCGCGGCGATCCTCACCGTGGGCGGGCTCGTCCGCGTCGTCGCCGCGACGACGGCGCGCCGCCTCGACGCGGCGGCGCGGGCGCTGCCTTGACCCTGCGCGGCCTCCTCTTCCAGCCCGCCTTCGTCCTCTGGACGACGCTGATGGCGCTGCTCCTGGCGCCGGCGGCGCCGGTCGTCGGCGGCGCCGGCATCCGCTGGTGGGCGCGGCGCTGGGAGGCCGGCATCCTGGTGCTGTTGCGGGTGATCTGCGGCATCCGGCTGGAAGTCCGCGGGACGCCGCCGCAGGAGCCGTCGCTCCTGGCATCGAAGCACCAGTCCGCCCTCGAGACGGTGGTCTTCCACCGTCTCGTCCACGACATCGCCGTGCCGCTGAAGGTGGAGCTCACCCGCATCCCGCTGTTCGGGCGCTATCTCTTGAAGTCGGGCTGCATCGGCGTCGAGCGCGACGCCGGCACCCGCGCC
Organism: Alphaproteobacteria bacterium; assembly: GCA_046541805.1. GTDB lineage: Bacteria > Pseudomonadota > Alphaproteobacteria > Geminicoccales > Geminicoccaceae > JAAAPF01. The sequence goes on along the minus strand of JBKHCM010000149.1, from coordinate 6,036 downwards.
ATGCGCGCGCTGATGCACGCCAGCCGGCAGCGGCTGCACCAGGGCCTGTCGCTGTTGATCTTTCCCGAGGGCACGCGGGTCGCACCGGGCGAGCGCCGGCCCTACCGGCCGGGGATCGCCGCGCTCTACCTCCAGCTCGGCCGGCCGGTGGTGCCGGTGGCGCTGCACACGGGCCATGTCTGGGGCAAGGGCCTCTTTGCCAAGCACCCGGGGACGGCGGTGATCGCGTTCTTGGAGCCGATCCCGCCCGGGCTCGACCGCCGCACCTTCATGGCGCGGCTCGAAGAGCGCATCGAGACGGCGAGCGCGCGCCTCGCCGGCGTTCAGCCGTCCTTGGTCTCCGACGAGGTCGGGGTCACGCCGTAAGGGGCGGCGAGCCGCCAGACGTGGGCCGGGACCATGTGCCTGAGCTTGCGCGGCGCCTCGCGGCGCAGATGCACCACCGCCTCGAGCGCCTTCATCTCCACCCGCGCGCGGGCGAACTCGAGCCCCTTGGGCCCGACCTTCGGCATCAGCCAGCCGACGACGGGGCGCAGCCAGTTGGGCATGCTACGGGTCGGCAAGCCGCCGGCCGCGCGCTCCAGATTGGTGAGGAACCCTTTCACCGCGCCCGCCCGCTTGCCGGCGCTGGTGGGCTCTTTCACGCGCAGCTCACGGCCCAGCCGCTCGACCAGCTCCTCGCCGCGTTCGTTGCGCACCACGAGCCACTGCTCGCCGCGACCCGCCATGTAGCCGACCGTCAGGTCGGCGAGCGCGTTGGTGTAGTCGACGCAGGTGCGGCAGGTGAGCGGGAAGAAGTCGGCCGGCAGCTGCGAGATCGGCAGCTGGAGGAACGGGATCTCGCGCTTGCGGCCGTCGGCGTAGCGGAGCTCGACCTTGAAGTCGGCGCGGAACTCCAGATAGGTGATCCGCTCCGGCGCGGGGTCCAGCAGGCCGAGGAAGTGGTGGAAGTTCTCGGTCGTGGTGTTGTCCGAGCAGGGCGTGCCGATGACGTAGAGCCGCTCGAGGCCGAGCTGGGCCTCGATCGCCCGAAGCGCGTGGACCTGGCAGGGGATGCCGACGACCGCGAGCCGGCGATGCCCCGCTGCGGCGGCCGGCTCCAGCAGCGCCAAGAGCGGCGCGTAGCCCATCTTCATGCCACGGCACTCGGCCATGGCCGCGGGGTCGGTGACGATGACCGGGCGCGGCTGCCAGCGGTCGTCCGGGTCGGCCGCCACCGCGAGGACGGCGTCGACCGCGCCCTGCTCCAACAGCGTCTCGGCGAGGCGGGTGGCGATGCCGGTCCACTGCGCGCCGGCGCGCGCCGGCTCGAGCCGCGCCTGGACCATCCGGCGGTAGGGGCCGAAGAACGCCTCGTCGCCGCGTTCGGGGTCGCGCGCCCGGCCGTGCACCGCCGCCTCGCTGGCGGCGTAGTCGGGGCGGATGAACTGGCACGCCGTGCCGCAGCGGCCGGGCTCGGCGGTGCGCGAGAGCCCGCAGTCGGTACACAGCTTGCGCGGTGCGGCCGGCGGCAGCGTGGGCGCCTCGATCCCGCGGGTCCGACGGCTCGGGTCCGGCGCGTCCGGCATCGGCGGTCCTCCTGCAAGCGAACGCGGAGGGTGGACCCGCGCCCGCCCGTCCGCCAAGCCGGCCGATGGTGGCGGGATCAGGCCAGGGCCACGCCGGTGATCTCCTCGGTGAGCGCCTGCATCGGCTTCACCGCCGCCACCGCCGGGCCACGGCCCATGAGCCCGTTCTCGCCCAGGAAGTCGCAGGCGACGCCGCCGGCCTCCTGCACCAGCAGCAGGCCGGCGAGGCAGTCCCAGCTCTGGTTGCCCGGGGCGTAGAGGACGTCGAGGCGGCCGTCGGCGATGTGGCAGAGGATGAGCGCGGTCGAGCCCAGCCGGCGCATGTCGACGCCGCGTGACAGGAACTGCGCCTGCATGTCGACATAGACCCGCCAGTCGTCCTTGAAGCCGAAGCTCAACGCGACGCACGCCTCCTCCGGCGACGCCGGCGCGCGGCAGCGGATCGCGGCGCCGTCACGCCAGGCGCCGTGGGCGCGCCGGGCGGTGAAGAGCTGGTCGTGGACCGGATCGTAGGTGAGCCCCAGCTCGCAGACGCCGTCGCGGACATAGGCGAGCACGACCGTCCAGTAGGGCAGCCCGCGCAGGAAGTTCTGGGTGCCGTCGATCGGATCGACGATCCACACGCTCGCCGTGTCGCCCTTGGCCCCCTCCTCCTCGCCGATCACGCCGTCGCCCGGAAAGAGGGCGCCGAGCCGGGCGCGGACGAGCCGCTCCACCTCGCGGTCGGCGGCGGAGACGACGTCCTGGGTGCCCTTGAACTCGACCGTGAGCTCGCTCCGGCGCTCGAAATAGTCGCGGGCGAGTGCCCCCGCCTCCCGCAAGAGCACCGCCGCCGCCTCCAGCCGCTCGGCGATGGCGTCCTGGCTCTTGGTCATGACGTCTCCTCGATGAGCTCTTGGAGGCGGGTGAGCCGGCGGGCGTCGCGGCGGCCGCGGAGCGCGCGCTCGAGCGCGTCGCCCTCGACCAAGAGCACGGCCAGCCGGCGCGCGCGGGTAAGCCCCGTATAGACCAGATCGCGCCGCAGCATGCGACCATGCTGGCGTGCCAGAACGATGACGACGGCGGGATACTCCGAGCCCTGGGCCTTGTGGACCGTCACCGCGTAGGCCGGCTGCAGGGCGTCGAGCTCGTCGAAGCGGTAGGTGAGCGATCGCCCGTCGATGCGGACCTCGACCGTCTTCTGGTCGCGGTCGATGCGGGCGAGCCGGCCGAGATCGCCGTTGTAGACGTCGCGCTCGTAGTCGTTCTCGATCTGCATGACGCGGTCGTGGACGGCGAAGCGCCGCTCGCCACGCTCGATCGCGTCCGCGGGCGTCGGGTTGAGCCGCGCGCGCAGGACGTCGTTGAGCGTGCGCGCGCCGACTACGCCGCGGTTGGTGGGGCACAGCACCTGCACGTCGTCCATCGGGTCGAGCCCGAAGCGCGCCGGCATCCGCTCGGCCACGAGCGTGGTCAGCTTGTCGTGCGCATCCTCGGCGTCCTTGACCGCGACGGCGTAGAAATCGACGAGATCGTCGCCGTTCTCGGTCTCGGGCATCTCGCCGGCGTTGATGCGGTGGGCGTTGCGCACGATCAGGCTGGCCTCCGCCTGGCGGAAGATCTCCTCGAGCCGCACCACCGCCACCGCCCCGCTGTCGATGAGATCGCCCAGCACGCGGCCGGGGCCCACCGACGGCAGCTGGTCGACGTCACCGACGAGCCACAAGCCCGCGTCCTCATCGAGCGCGGCCAGAAGCGCATCCATCAGCGTAACGTCGATCATCGAGGCCTCGTCGACGACGATGAGCTCGGCGTCGACGGGCCGCCCCGGGCCGCGGTGAAAGCGCCGGCCGGGCTCGGCCTCGAGCAGGCGGTGCAGGGTCTTGGCGTCGCGCTCGGTGCTCTCGGCGAGCCGCTTGGCGGCGCGGCCGGTGGGCGCGGCGAGCGCCACCTTGTCGGCGGCGAGCGGCACCGCCTCCAACAGCGTGCGGACGAGCGTCGTCTTGCCGGTGCCGGGCCCGCCCGTGAGCACGGCGAAGCGGGTGCCCAGGAGCTTGCGGGCCGCCGCGCGCTGGCTCACCGAGAGCGCGACGCCCAACGCCGCCTCGGCCTTGTCCAGGCGCGCCGCGGCGTCCACCGGCGGCCAGGGCGGGCCCTTGGCCGCCAGCGCCTTGATGCGCTCGGCGATGCGCTCCTCCTGGCCGGCGAGCGGCTGGGGGTAGAGCACGCCTGCGGCGACGACGACGCCCTTTTGGCCTTCGAGCGCGTCGAGGGCGGCCGCGAACGCGGCCTCGTCGGCGCCGGTGAGCTGGGCGAGCGCGCGGGCCGCCTCGTCGCGCGGCACGCCGGTGTGCCCCTGCCCCGTCGCCTCCTCCAGCACGTGGCGCAGGCCGGCGCGGTGGCGCTCGGGCGCGTCGGTGTCGATGCCGAGCTGCTTGGCGAGCTGGTCGGCGGTGACGAAGCCGAAACCCTGGACGTCGCGGGCGAGCGCGTAGGGGTCGCGCTTCAAGACCGGGATCGTGCGCTCCTTATAGGCTTGCCAGATCTTCTTCGCCCGGCCCGCCGGCAGGCCGTGCTCGTGCAGAAAGAGCATGGTCTCGCGCACGCCCTTCTGCTCGCGCCAGGCACAGCCCAATTCCTCGGCGAGCTTGGGCGTGACACCGTTGACCTCGGCCAGGCGCTCGGGCGCGCGCTCCAGGATGTCGACGATGGCCTCGCCGAAATGGGCGGTGAGCCGGGCGGCGAGCCCGCGGCCGATGCCCTTGACGATGCCCGAGCCGAGATAGGCGGCGATGCCGTCGGCACCGGCGGGCGGTCCGGCGGTCACCCGGCTCGCCTTGAACTGCCGGCCCCAGCTCGGATCAATGACCCAGTCGCCCTCGGCCTCGACGGTGTCGCCGACGGCGACCGGCGGCGCCTCACCCACGAGCGTATCCAGCTTGCCGGCCTTGTCGGTCCTGAGCTGCAGGATCGCCCAGCCGCTCTGCTCGTTGCGAAAGGCGACACGCTCGACGATGCCGGTGAGGCGGCTCAACCGCGCCCCTCCGCGCGCTCGCCCGCGGGCCGCGCCGCCCGCGCCGTGCCGTCACCGGCGGACGGGCGCAGGGTCGCGCGGACAGGGCGCACGGGCACGGCGTCGAGCGTGGTCGGCATCGGCTCCTCGGCTGCGTCCTCTCTAGCGCGGCGCCGACGCGCTGACCATCGCCCGCGCTGCGCTCGGCCGCTGGTGGAGCCCGCGGCACCCCGGGAGAGGACGGCTACGCGCCGGCGAGCGTGCCGCGCTCGCGAAAGGACGCGGCGACCGCGGCCACTTCGGCCTCGAGGGTGCGCAGCGCGGCGAGGCTCGGGCTCGCCTGCTCCTGCTCGGCGGCGAGACGTGCCACCACCACCGCGCCGATGTTCGCGCTGGCACCTTTGAGCGCGTGCGCGGTGCGTTGCCACTCCGCGGCGTCGTCGCCGGCTCGGCGCAGGCGCGCCAGGTAGAGTTGCGCCGTCTCGACGTAGAGCGCCGCCAGCTCCGCCTCGAGGGCGGCGTCGCCTTGGGTGAAGCTCTCGAGGCGGTCGAGGTCGACGACCGTGGCCGCGGCGATAGGCGTCTCGTTCACGACGGTCCTTTGTGTCCGAGTTTTGCGTTCAGGTTAAAAGTCATCTAAATTTTCGCGTGATACGTTTACGCTTCGCGGTCGTCGGGTTCAAGCGAAGGGACGAGGTGCGTAGCCAATCGCGCCGCCAAGGTCGCGTTCGCGAGCACGAGCTCGCGGTTGGCGGCGACCGTGCGGCCACCGCTGAGGCGCGCCATCTCGCCCAGGACGAACGGGGTGAGCCGGGCGCCGACCACACCCTCGGCTGCGGCGCGCGCGTGCGCCGCCTCCGACCACGCCGCGACCGCGGCGGGCGCGAGCGGACGCGGCGGCGGTTGCGCGACGACGACGCCGCCGCCGCCGAGCGCCCAATGCGTGCGGACCATCGCGGCGAGCGGCTCGGGCGCGTCGATGCGCGGGACCTCCAGGCCCGAATCGCCGACGTAGAAGGCCGGTAGCCGGTCGGTGCCCCAACCCAAGACCGGCACCGAGCGGCTCTCCAGCCATTCGAGCGTGGCGGCGAGGTCGAGGATCGCTTTGGCGCCGGCGCAGACCACCACGGCGCGGGTGCGCGCGACGGCGGCGAGATCGGCGGAGACGTCGAAGCTCGCCCCCGCTCCCCGGTGGACGCCACCGATGCCGCCCGTGGCCATGACCCTGATGCCGGCGGCGGCCGCGAGCGCGAGGGTGCCCGAGACCGTCGTTGCGCCCCACGCGCCGGCGGCGGCGAGCTGCGCGAGGTCGCGCGTCTGGTCGCCGGAGACGGCCTTCGCGACGTCGACGGAGGCGCGGAGTTCGTCGACCTGGCGCGACAGCGCGGCGATCGCCGCGCCGAGGCCGCTGTCGAGATCCTTCAGCGCCCCGAGGCGGCGGGCGAGGGCGCGGCAGTAGATCGCGGCGCCCACGGC
>JBKHCM010000148.1:0-6885 GCA_046541805.1 Alphaproteobacteria bacterium | reverse complement strand
CTCGCGGGCGCCGGCCTGGAGCGCGCGGGCGGCCGCCGCCGCCACCGGCCGGCCGCTGGTGACCACCTTTCACGGCGTCTACGGCGGCGCCGACAACCCGCTCAAGCGCCGCTACAACGCCGTCATGGCGGCGGGCGCCCGCGTGATCGCGGTCTCCGAGCACGTCGCCGCCCACGTCCGCGACCGCTACGGCGTCGGCGACGATCGGCTGCGCCTCGTCCACCGCGGCGTCGACCTCGCGGCGTTCGACCCCGCCGGCGTTCCGCCCGAGGCCGCCGCCGCCGCGCGCCGCGCCTGGGGGGTGCCGGCGACGGCGCGCGTCGTGCTGCTGGTCGGGCGGCTCACCCGTCTCAAGGGCCACCTCGTGCTCCTGGAGGCGGTGGCGCGCCTCGAGCGCGGCGACGTCCACATCGTCGCGGCGGGACCCTACGAGGCCGCCAACCCCTATGTCGCGGCGGTGCGCGCCGACGCCCGCGCGCGCGGGCTCGCGGCCCGGCTGCATCTGGCCGGCCCGGTCGCCGACATGGCCGTGGCCTATGCCGCTGCCGACGTCGTCGCCTGCCCGTCGCGGATGGAGGCCTTCGGCCGGGTCTCGATCGAGGCCCAGGCGATGGGCCGGCCGGTGGTGGTGCATCGCGTCGGCGGGCTGCCGGAGACCCTGCGCGAGGGGGTCACCGGCTGGAGCGTCGAGCCCGGCGATCCCGCCGGCCTCGCGCGCGCGCTCGAGCACGCTCTCGACCGCGCGGCGGATCGCGCGTTCGCCGCCGGTGCCCGGCGCTTCGTCGCCGAGCGTTACGCGCTCGGCGCGATGACCGACGCCACGCTCGCGATCTACCGCGAGCTCCTGGCCGCGGCGCCGGTCCGAACCCACGCCGCGGGCAGCAAGTGATCGCCTCGGCGCGGGCGTGGGTGTAGGTCTCGAGGCCGTGCAGAGGATGGGCCGCGACGGCGTGATCGCAACGATGGCCAGCGGGTTGCAGAGGCGGGTGGACGGCGGGACGCGGGTGAGGGCGCTGCCGTGACATCGCCTCCCGCCGCGATCCTGCAGCTGGCGCTCCGCGTCGATGCCGGCGCGGAGGCCGAGGCGGTGCGCCAACTCACCCGCGCCCTCAGCGCCCGCGGCTGGCCCGTGGTCGTCGCCGGGGCTGGCGGTTGCGCCGCGCCGGCGCCGGCGGACGCCGGCGTCCGCTGCGTGGAGGTGGCATTCGCCGCCGCCAGCCCGCTCGCGCTGTGGCGCGCGGCCGCGCGGATCGAGGCGCTGGTGCGCGGCGAGGGCATCGGGCTGATCCACGCCCACGGCGAGACCGCGGCGCTCTTGGCCGAGTGGGTCGCGCGCCGCACCCAGCGGCCCTGGGTCGCGAGCCTCGACAGCGCCACGCCGCCGTCGGCGCGCTGGCTCGCCGCTCTCGGCGTCGACCGCGGCGGGCGCGCCGACCGGGTGCTCGTGCCCTCGCGCGATCTCGCCGAGCGGTTGGAAGCGGCGGGCCGGGTGCCGGCGGACCGCCTGCGGCTCGTGCCGCCGGCGATCGACTCCTCGCGCTTCGACCCCGCAGCGATCGACGCCAGCCGGCTCGCGCGCCTCGCCACGGCGTGGGGCGTCGCGCCCGAGCAGCCGTGCGTGCTCGTGCCGGGGCCGCTCGCCGCGCACGGCGGCCAGCTCGAGCTCTTGCGGGCGCTCAAGCGGCTCGCGCGCGCGGACCTGCTGGCCGTCTTCGAGGGGACGGACGAGACCGACGGGGCGTATCGCAAGCAGGTGGAGCTGTTCGCCCGCACCGCCGGCCTCGCGGGGCAGATGCGCCTGGTCGATCCCCCGGCGGATCGCCCGGCCGCGTTCGCGCTGGCGAGCGTCGTGGCGTTCCCGGCGACGGCGGCGCCCGCCGGGTTCGACCGGGCGGTCCTCGAGGCCCAGGCGATGGGCACGCCCGTCATCGCGCACGCGCTGGGCGCCTTGCCGGAGGCGCTGATGCCGGCCTCGACCGGCTGGCTCGTCGACGTCGGCGACACCGACGGTCTCGCCGAGGCGCTCGGGCTCGCCCTCGCCATGCCGCAGGATGTGCGTGCCCGCACCGCCGCCCGCGCGCGCGCCTTCGTGACGACGGAGTTCGGCGCCGAGCGGGCGGCCGCGGCCACCGTCGACGTCTATGGCGAGCTCTTGGGGGCCGGCCCGGCATGAGCACCCGGCTTTGCCGCGTCCTCGCGCGTCTCGCCTCGGTCCTCGCGGTCGCGGCCGTGCCGGGGACCGCCGGCGCGGCATTGCCCACGCCCTGGGCCGCGGTGGGGCGGATCGACTTCGGCGGCGGGCGAGTTGCCGCCGCGGCTGGTGCTCGCGCGCTCGCCGCCGTCGTTGGCGCGGTGAGGCTCAAGGCGGCGGGCCGAGCGCGATCCAGTAGCGCCGGAGCGGGCCGCCGCCGAAGATGTCGTCGATCACGTCCTCGAGTTCGCCACCGTTGGCCTCGATGACGCGCGCCGAGGCGTGATTGTCGTCGTGGCAGGTGACGAGGAGGTGCGCGAGGCCCCTGGCGCGGGCCTCCGCCTTGGCGAGGGCCAACAGGCGCTTGCCGAACCCCCGACCCATCAGGCTGGGCCGGACCCCGTAGCCGACATGACCGCCGGAGAGGCGCAGGTAGTCGTTGAGATGGTGACGAAAGCTCATCTCCCCGATGAACGCATCGCCCGCCACCAGCCAGAACAGCGAGACCGGCACGCCCTCGACCCGCCGCCCGCCGGGCAGGATGATCTCACCGGTCTGCCGCATGCGTTCCGCCAGGTGGCGGTCGAAGGCCCGGCGGACCTCGCCGATCTCGCGCGGGCGCATCGCCGGGCGCGCGCCGCGGCGAAAGCCCTCCTCGAGGGCGGCGATGTAGCTGTCGCGCCAGCGGGCGGAGGGTGCGACCAGGCGCGTCTGCGCGGGCGTCGGCGGCGGCGGCGTGCGTGCGGGGGTCGGGCGCATTCAACGAGCGGCTCGCTCGGGTAGCGAAAGGAACTCGGCGGCGCCGGTGTCCATCTGATCGAAGACGGCGAAGGGGCCGAGCCGGCGCTTCGTGCGTGCGGGCAACGCGCGGCGGACCTCGAAGCCGCCGACGGCGTCGGCGCGCCGCACCACGACGGGCGCGATCGGCTCGATGTCGGCGGCGGTGAAGCGGCAGTCCGCCTCGGCGCAGTCGTGCCGGCTCATGCGTGTTTCCCCCGGCCCTCGGGTCGATCAAGCCCGCTCGGGCGCGGCGGTGAACCCGGACCTTTGGCGCGCCGCGGCCGCGCGGCCCGGATTTGCATCGCGCGCGCGCTTCACCTAAAGGCGAGGTGGATGGGGCCGCTTGGTGGAACCGGTAGACACAAAGGACTCGGTTGTGGGTCTCCCGGCGGGAAACCGGCGGGTAACAAAGGCGTCAAATTCGGGGAACGCTTCGCTGCCGATCCCGAGCCAAGCCCCGCGACGCCCGCCCTGAGGCGGCAGGTGGCGCGGGGAAGGTGTAGAGACTGGTAGGCGCCCACCTACGTCGTCGCGGGCCTGGTGGCGCGGCGATAGGGTGAAGGGACAGTCCAGACCACGAACCCGCGCCCGGCGGCGACCGCCGGCGCGGGGCGGCGAAAGCCGAAGTGGTACGTAAAATCCTTTGGGGGGTGACCCCCGTGCGGGTTCGAGTCCCGCAGCGGCCACCATCCTCGGCGGATAAGGAAGGCAGAGCAAAGGCGCTGCGAGCCAAGGTCGGGCTCGTGGAGCCGGCCGCGCCGCGCGGCCAGGTCAGCCGGGCCCGCCAGGTGCTCGGCTGGTCGCGCGACGGCTTCGACCGGTTTCGCGATCTCGACGAGACGGGTGGCGAGCCGGCGCTCTTGCAGATCGCCAAGTCGAGGCCGAACCCGAAGAACCGCGTCGCCGCCGCGGTCGAACCAGCGCTCGGCCGGCTCGGCATCGCCGAGCCGGCCCCGCCGCGCCCTCTTGGCCGCGGCCGCGTCGCGGATGGATCGGCGGGCCTGCTGGCCGCCGATGGAACCGGGCGGGCGCCATCAACCCGCCCGAAAAGCGGGGCATCGAGGTCTCGCCCTTCGGTCTGCGCACGCTCTGGCTGTGCCACGACATCGCGGCGATGAAGCAGCGGCCGAAGGCGGCTGCAGGCGCCTCGGCGCGCTCGCGGCGCGCCCTTGCCTTCGCTCGCGCGTCACGATACCGCTGAGCCATACCAACGACGGGTAAGTCGACCCGACGCGCACCGCTCGTTCCACCTGTGGCGCTCGGAGCTCGGCCTCACCGGTTGGGGTACATCGCCTCGCGCACCGTCATGAGCGCGAAGCGGGCGTCGTCGTCGCGGGTCTCGATCCAGAGTTCGGTGAAGAAGCGATCGGCGGCGTAGAGCTCGCCCATCTCGTAGAGGATCCAGCCCTCGAGCGTGCCCAGCGACGGGGCTCCCGGAAAGCGCTCCTGGCGCTCGCGCAACAGGGCGTGGGCGCGCTCGGGATCGCCGGCGTCGAGGGTCTCGACGATGCGCCGCTCCAGCCGCGCGCGCTCGATGTCGGCCGCATCGGCCGCCGGCAGCGACGGGCTGACCACGACCTCGTCGTCACGCCCCGCGGCGATGAGCGCGAGTGCCCGCCCCTTCTCGGCGCGGAGCTGGGCGTCGGGCGCGGCCGTCTGGGCGGCGCGGGTGAAGGCGGCCTCGGCCTCGCCGGGACGGTCCTGCTCCAACAGCGCCCAGCCGCGCACGAGCTCGCGCTCGTCGGTGGCGACCTCGGCGCCCGCGAGCTCGGCGTGGAGCAGCGCGCGCTCGGCGTCGCCCGCCTCGAGCGCGCGCCAGGCCTCGGCGAGGCGGGTGTCGGCGGCGCCGTCGCTCCGGGCGAGATCGGCGAGCGCCTCGGGGTGACGGGCGGCGAGCCGGCGCTGCGCGTCGGCCCGGCCGAGCCGGCCATAGGCGTGGTAGAGACCCTCGAGCGCCTTGCGGTTGCGGCGCCAGTCCAGCGAGCGCTCGAACCAGTCGGCGGCGCGCTCGGGCCGATCGCCGTCGAGATGATGGTAGCCCAGCACCATCGCGGCGTTGGCGTTGCGCTCGGCGCGGGCGTGGTCGGCGAGCCAGGCCAGATCCTCGGCCTCAGCCCGCCCCGCGCCCACCGCCTCGAGGGTGCGGTCGAGGCGGGAGAGGCGCACCGGCCCGCTCGGCGCGCCGCCCAGGCCGTCCTGGCGGATGCGCGCGAGCCGCTCCAGCTCGGCCGCGTCGTGGCTGCGCTCCTCCTCGACTTCGAGCAGCGCCTCGAAGCGCTCGCGGTCCTCGCGCGCGATCGCCTTCTCGAGGGTGGCGAGCCGGAGGTCGGTCTCGTCGCACTCGTCGAGCACGCGTTGGTAGACGGCGAAGGCGTCGTCCGCCCGCTCGCGCGCGGCGTAGGCCTCGGCGACGGCCCACAGCGCCTCGATGGTGACGTCGGCGCAGGCGAAGCGGTCGCGATGGGTCTCGTAATAGGCCACCGCGTCGGCGAAGGCGCCGTCGGCCACGGCGGGCAGGACGACCGCGCGGCTCTGCATGGCGTCGGTGAGCCGCAGCAAATCCGAAGGCGGCGTCCACTCCGGGTGCAGCCGCGCCAGCACGCGCAGCTCCTCGCGCACGGAGCGATAGTCCCCGGCCTCGAACGCGGCCCAGAGATAGCTCGTGTCGACCGCGGGCGCGCCATCACCGCCACCACCCGCACCCGTCGGCGCCGAGGCGAGCACGTCGGGCAGCTCGAAGCTCCGGGTCGGGACCGGTTCGCCGCCCGCGGGCGCCACCGCGGCTCGGGGCCAGCTCAAGGCCGCCACGGCGGCCGTGATCGCCATGCTGCCGGCGATCACCAGATGGACTCGTTTCATCGCGGCATCTCCGTCGCGGCGAGCTTGGTGAGGAGAAGGAGGACGTTGGCGTAGTAGTCGCGGTCGTCGCGCTGGAGCGGGAGCAAAAGCTCGCCGCCGTCGACCGCGTGCTCGGCCAGAAGCAGGATGGCCTGGGCGCCCAGCGACATCGGGTACGAGGCGGTCTCGCCGGTGGCGAGGTCGATCGTCGCCGGCACCGCGCCGATGGCGCCGTAGCGCTCGGCATAGGCCACCACCGGCCGCAGCCGGGCGCGGACCTCGACCGCCGGCCGTGCCCAGCGCAGGTAGAGCGGCACCCGCACGGCGTCGAAGCCGAAGGCGAAGGACATGTCCGTCGCCGGCCCGATGCGCTCACCGACGGCGCACCAGTCCGGCACCAGGCCGGTGCCGGTGGCGGCGAAGCCGTCGACCAGCGCCAGGCCGGCGTCGGCGAGCGCGCGCCAGGGGCCGTCGATGTCGGCCTCGGCGAAGGCGGCGAACGCCGGATAGACCCAGTAGGACGGGTTCACGACCACCCGGTCGTCGCGGACGAAGCCGGCGGCACCGGGCAGCAGCAGGTGGCCGTCGCCGCGGCGCACCACGCAGTGGGCGACGACGGCGGCGAGGATGCGGGCGGCCGCGTCGCGCCAGGCGGGCTCGCCCCAGCGGGCGAAGGCCCGCAGCAACCCCCAGGCGACGAAGAGGTCGCCGTCGGTGGCGTTGTTGCGATCGGCGATCTCGCCGGCGGCGGGATCCCACGCCCACGCCAACAGCGCGTCGTCGCGGACCTGCAGCGTGGTCCGGGTCCAGCGCCAGAGCGCCAAGAACGCCTCCGGATCGTCGAACGCCGTCGCCAGCACCATGGCGAAGCCCTGGCCTTCGCTGTGGCTACGATCGCCGTTGCCGGTGTCGACGATGCGGCCTTCCGCGGTCATGAACCGCGACTTGAAGGCGTCCCACTCGGCGCGCTTGAGATAGGCGCGCTCGACCGCGCCGAGCCGGGCGGGCGCGGCCAGCCCGGCCGCCAGCCCGGCCCCGAGCCCGGCCCCGAGCCCGGCGAGGGTGGTGCGCCGGGT
>JBKHCM010000033.1:0-25869 GCA_046541805.1 Alphaproteobacteria bacterium | reverse complement strand
GGTCGCCGGCGTCCTTCTCGGCGGGGTCTCGATCTGGCTCGCCGGCATGGGCTGGCGGGCCCGCGCCGCGGCGGCGATGCGCAAGCTCCGCGCGCAGGAGGAGCGCCAGGCCGCCGCCGAGCGTCGCGAGGAGCAGGCCGCCGCCATGCGCGCCGCCGAGCGCCGCAAGCAGGCCGAGCGCGAGGAGCGGGCGAAGCCCGTCGGCCCCGCTCTCGCGGCGCCCACGACCGGCACCAAGCCGCTCGCCATCTCCTCGCACTGACGCCTTCGGGCGGACGTCGCGCCGATGAAGCTGGTCGTCGTCGGCGGCGGGATCATGGGTCTCGCCGCCGCCCATGCGGCCGCGACCGCGGGGCACAGCGTCGAGCTGATCGAGCAGGGACCGCTGCCGAACCGGCTGGCGTCGTCCTGGGACCACAGCCGGCTGATCCGCTACACCTACGGCACCAAGCACGGCTACGCGGCGATGGTGCGCGACGCGTTCGCCGCCAATGCGGCCCTCTTCGCCGCCCTCGGTCGCGACCTCTACGTCGCGACCGGAACGCTCGTCCTCGTGCGCGGCCGCGATCGCGAGGCCGACGCCAGCCGGCAGAGCCTCTCGGCGCTCGCGGTGCCGCACGAGGTTCTCGACGCCGCGGCGGTCGCGGCGCGTTTCACCCCGATCGCGACCGCCGACCTCGCCTGGGCGCTCTACACGCCCACCGGCGGCGTCATCCGCGCCGCCGCGCTGCTCGACGCCCTGGCCGCCGACCTCGCCGAGCGGCGCGAGGTCACGCTGCACCCGCACCGCCGCATCGTCGCGATCGACGCCGAAGCAGGTGTCGTCGCCGACGCCGAGGGCCGCCGCGCCGCCGGCGACAAGGTGCTGGTGACGGCGGGCCCCTGGCTCGCCCGGTTGATGCCGGAGCTGGCCGCGCACGCCCGCCCGTCGCGGCAGATCGCCCTCGACGTCGAGCCGGACGCGGCGGCGCGGGCGGATTGGGCCGGCATGCCGATGGTGCTCGACGGCGTCGCCGCGCGGGGCAGCGGCTTTTACGCCGTCCCGCCCGTCGCCGGGCTCGCCCTCAAGATCGGCGATCATGCCTTCTCCCTCACCGGCCATCCGGACCGCGACCGGACCCCCTCGCCCGGCGAGCGCGCCCGGGTCCTCGATCTCGCGCGGCGCGGCCTGCGCCACGGCGCGGATCTGCGCTTGCTGGACGCCCGCAGCTGCTTTTACACCGTCGCCCCGCAGGAGCGCTTCGCCGCGCGCGCGCAGGGTCGCGCGCTCGTGCTCACCGGGTTTTCCGGCCACGGCTTCAAGTTCGGCGCCCTGGTCGGTGCCATGGTCGCGCGCTGGCTCGACGGCGCGGTGGCGGCCGCGCGGCTCACGCGCTGGCTCGCCGGCACGGACCCCGGCTTGCCGGCTCGGCTGGCGCGATGAACGCTCGCGACCGCGACGGCAGCGCCGTGGCGCGGCCGCGCGCGCTGCGCTAACCTTCGCGACTTGTTCTGGACGAGGACTGTGATCCCATGCCGCGAGCCCAGCTCTATTGCGCGATCGACCGCGGCGACGTCAGCGAGGCGCGCGCGCTCGCGGCCGCCGTCGGTCCGGCGGTGGACGGCGTCAAGCTCGGGCTCGAGTTCTTCGTCGCCAACGGCCCGGCGGGCGTGCGGCTGTTGAAGCGCAGCGGCCAGCCGATCTTCCTCGACCTCAAGCTCTGCGACATCCCCAATACCGTCGCCGGCACCATCCGCGCCGCCGCCCGGGCGCAGCCACGTTTCTTGACGCTCCATGCCGGCGGCGGCAAGGCGATGATGCGGGCAGCGGTCGACGCCGTCGCCGACGGCGACGTGCCGATGCAGCTTTTGGCCGTGACCGTGCTCACCAGCCTCGACGCCTCCGACCTGCACGGCCTCGGCGTCCATCGCCAGCCGGCGGATCAGGTGCGCGCGTTGGCGGAGCTCGCGCTCGAGGCCGGCTGCGGCGGGCTGGTCTGCTCGGCGGCGGAGGTGGCGCTCCTGCGCGACACCTTCGGGCCACAGCCGATCCTGGTGGTGCCCGGCATCCGCCCGGCCGAGGCCAAAGCGGACGACCAAAAGCGCACGCTCACGCCGAAGGAAGCCCAGGACGCCGGCGCCGACATCCTCGTCGTCGGCCGGCCGATCACCGAGGCCGAGCGGCCGGGCGACGCCGCGGCGGCGATCCGCGCCGACCTCACGCCGGCGGCGTCGTGAGCGCCGCGGCCAAGATCTGCGGGCTCACCCGCGTCGCGGACGTCGCCGGGGCGGTCGAGGCCGGCGCCGCACTCGTCGGTGCCGTGCTGTTCGAGCGCTCGAAGCGCGCCGTAGCGCCCGCATGGCTGGCGGAGCTGTTCGCCCCGGCGCGCGGGCGCGCGCTCCGGGTCGCGGTGACCGTCGATCCCGACGACGTGCTCCTCGCCGCGCTCGCCGAAGGAGGCGCCCTTGACCTCGTCCAACTGCACGGGCACGAGAGCCCGGCTCGGGTGGCCGAGGTGCGGGCGCGGACGGGGCTCGGTGTGGTGAAGGCGATCGCGGTGGCCGACGCGGGCGACCTCGAGCGTGCCGCCGCCTACGCGGCGGTGGCCGACCGCCTGCTCCTGGACGCCAAGGCGCCCGCCGGGGCGGTGCCGGGCGGCAACGGCGTCGCCTTCGACTGGAGTCTCCTGCGCGCCGGCGCCCCCGGCGGCCCGTGGGGTCTCGCCGGCGGCCTCGACCCGGCCAACGTGGCGGATGCGGTGCGGCGGACCGGTGCCGCTTGGGTCGACGTCGCCTCCGGGGTGGAGACGGCGCCGGGCATCAAGGATCATGCGGCGGTGCGGGCCTTCGTCGAGTGCGCCCGCGCCGCCCACGCCGAGGACGAGGGATGACGACGCTCAATTCGTTGCGCAACGGGCCGGACGAGCGCGGCCATTTCGGCGGCTTCGGTGGCCGCTACGTCGCCGAGACGCTGATGCCGAACATCCTCGAGCTCGAGCAGGCCTACGCCACGGCGAAGCGCGATCCGGCCTTCAAGGCGGAGCTCGAGCTGTGGCTCAAGGACTATGTCGGCCGACCCAGCCCGCTCTACTTTGCGCACCGGCTCACCGAGGCGCTCGGTGGTGCCAAGATCTACTTCAAGCGCGACGAGCTGAACCACACCGGCGCCCACAAGATCAACAACTGCGTCGGCCAGATCATGCTGGCCAAGCGCATGGGCAAGCGGCGCATCATCGCCGAGACCGGCGCCGGCCAGCACGGCGTGGCGACGGCGACGGTGGCCGCCTGGATGGGCCTGGACTGCATCGTGTACATGGGTGAGCGCGACATCGCGCGCCAGCAACCGAACGTCTTCCGCATGAAGCTGTTGGGCGCCGACGTCCGGCCGGTGACCTCGGGCTCGCGCACCCTCAAAGATGCGATGAACGAGGCGCTCCGGGACTGGGTCACCCACGTCGACGAGACCTTCTACATCATCGGCAGCGTCGCCGGCCCGCACCCCTACCCCGCCATGGTCCGCGACTTTCAGTCGGTCATCGGCGAGGAGGTGAAGGCGCAGATCCACGAGCGCGAGGGCCGACTGCCGGACCTGCTGGTGGCCGCGATCGGCGGCGGCTCGAACGCCATGGGCCTCTTCCACCCCTTCCTCGACGACGCCGACACCCGCCTTTTGGGTGTCGAGGCCGCGGGCGACGGCATCGAGACCGGCCATCACGCCGCCGCCTTGAACGCCGGCACCCCGGGCGTGCTGCACGGTGCCAAGTCGTTCCTCTTGCAGGACGACGACGGCCAGATCGTCGAGCCGCACTCGATCTCGGCGGGCCTCGACTACCCCGGCGTCGGGCCCGAGCACGCCTGGCTCAAGGACATCGGCCGGCTCGAGCTCGCCGCGGTGACCGACCGCGAGGCGCTCGACGCCTTCGCGCGCTGCTCGCGGCTCGAGGGCATCATCCCGGCCTTGGAGCCGGCCCACGCCCTCGCCCAGGTCATCAAGGTGGCGCCCCGGATGGAGCGCGAGCGGATCATCGTGATGAACCTGTGCGGGCGCGGCGACAAGGACCTCTTCACCGCCGCCAAGGCGATGGGGGTCGAGCTGTGAGCTCGCGCATCGAACGCCGCTTCGCCGAGCTCAGGGAACGCGGCCGGGCGGGCTTCGTCGCCTTCCTCACCGCCGGCGATCCCGACCTCGAGACCTCCGCGCGTCTCCTGGGGGGCCTGCCGGCCGTCGGCGCCGACATCATCGAGCTCGGCATGCCCTTCACCGACCCGATGGCCGACGGCCCGGCGATCCAGGCCGCCAGCCTGCGCGCCCTCGAGGCCGGCACGACGCTCGCCAAGACCTTGGAGCTCGTGCGCCGTTTTCGCGCCGAGGACGGCGACACGCCGCTGGTGCTGATGGGGTACTTCAACCCGATCTTCCACTACGGCAGCGAGCGCTTTCTGGACGACGCCGTCGCCGCCGGGGTCGACGGGCTCATCGTCGTCGACCTGCCGGCGGAGGAGGACGACGAGCTCTGCCTGCCGGCGCGGGCCCGGGGGCTCAACTTCATCCGCCTCGCCACGCCCACGACCAACGCCGCGCGACTGCCGGCGGTGCTCGCCAACAGCTCCGGCTTTCTCTACTACGTCTCGATCACCGGCATCACCGGTGCGGCCGCCCCCGTGGCCGACGTCGTGGGTGAGGCGGTGCGCCGCATTCGCGCGCACACGGCGTTGCCGATCGCCGTCGGCTTCGGCATCCGCGAGCCCGCGGCCGCCGCGGCCATCGCACGCGCCGCCGACGGCGTCGTGGTCGGCAGCGCCCTCGTCGATCTCGTCGCCCGGCACCGCGACGACGGCGCCGACGCGGTGGTCGACGCCGTGCTCGCCAAGACGCGCGCGCTCGCCGAGGCGGTCCACGCGGCGCGCGACTGAACGGATCGGCCATGAACTGGCTCACCAGCTACGTCCGCCCCCGCATCCGCGCCCTGGTCCACCGCGAGCCGTCCAAGGTGCCCGAGAACCTGTGGGCCCAGTGCCCGGGCTGCGAGCGCATGATCTTCCACCGCGACCTCGCGCAGAACCGCTATGTCTGCCCGTTGTGCGGCCATCATCTGCGGGTGAGCCCGGAGCTTCGCTTCGACGACCTCTTCGACGCGGCGAGCTGGGAGGCGATCGAGCCCCCCAAGGTGCCCGTCGATCCGCTCAAGTTCCGCGACAAGAAGCGCTACGACGAGCGTCTCAAGGAAGCGCAGGCGAAATCCGGCAAGAGCGACGCCGTCGCGGTCGCGCACGGCCGCATCGAGGGGCACCCGGCGGTGCTGGCGGTGCTCGACTTCAACTTCATGGGCGGCTCGATGGGAACGGCGGTCGGCGAGGCGCTGGTCGCCGCCGCCGAGCTGGCGCGGCGGCAGGGGGCGAGCCTCGTCGTCGTCACCGCCTCCGGCGGGGCGCGCATGCAGGAGGGCACGCTCTCCTTGATGCAGATGGCGCGCACGACCGCCGCCATCAGTGAGGTCAAGGAGGCGGGCCTGCCCTATCTCACGGTGCTGGCCGATCCGACCACCGGCGGGGTCACCGCCTCCTTCGCGATGCTGGGCGACGTCGCCATCGCCGAGCCGGGGGCGATCATCGGCTTCGCCGGCGCGCGGGTCATCGCGCAGACCATCCGCGAGACCCTGCCCGAGGGCTTTCAGCGCGCCGAATACCTGCGTGACCACGGCATGATCGACATGGTGGTCCACCGCTTCGAGCTGAAAGCGACGCTCGGCCGCGTCATCGGGCTGTTGCGTGGCGAGCCGCCGGCGCCGCCGCCGGCCACCGCCCCTGCCGCCGCCCCTGCCGCCGCGGAGGCCGACGGTGCCTGACCGCATCCTCGAGCGGCTGAACCGCCTCCACCCGAAGTCGATCGACCTCTCGCTCGGCCGGGTGCGGCGGCTGTTGGCGCAGCTGGGCCATCCCGAGCGCCGGCTGCCGCCCGTCGTCCACATCGCCGGGACCAATGGCAAGGGTTCCACGCTGGCGATGCTGGATGCGATGCTCCAGGCCCAGGGGCTCACCACCCATCGCTACATCTCACCCCATCTCGTCCGCTTCCACGAGCGCATCCTCCTGCAGGGCACCGCGATCGGCGACGACGCGCTCGAGGCCGTGCTTCTGGAGGCCGAAGAAGCCAACGGCGACGCGCCGATCACCTTCTTCGAGATCACCACCGCAGCGGCGATGCTCGCCTTCGCGCGCACGCCCGCCGACCTGCTCCTGCTCGAGACCGGGCTCGGCGGGCGGCTGGACGCCACCAACGTGGTGCCGCGTCCGCTGCTCACGCTGATCTCGCCGATCTCCTTCGACCACGAGGCCTATCTCGGGCGGACCTTGAGCGCGATCGCGCGGGAGAAGTGCGGCATCCTGCGCCCGGGCGTGCCGGCGCTGGTCGGCCGCCAGCACCCGGCCGCCGCCACCGCCATCCGCCAAGCCTGCGCGCGGCTCGGCGCCCCGCTCACGATCGCCGGCGAGGATTTCCGAGTGGAGGCGCTCACCGACGGGCTACGCTTCGCCGACGCGGCCGGCGCGCTGGACCTCCCGGCCCCGATCCTGCCCGGCGCGCACCAGGTCCACAACGCCGGGCTCGCCATCGCCGCCGCCCGCCGCCTCGGCCCCCTCGCCCCGTCGCGCGCGGCGATCGCGGCGGGCCTGCGCTCGACCCGCTGGCCGGCGCGGCTGCAGCGGCTCGACCGCGGTCGGCTGTTGAGCGCGATCCGACGCGAGGACGAGCTCTGGATCGACGGCGGCCACAATCCCGAGGCCGGCGAGGCCGTCGCTGCGTTCTTCGGCTCGCTCGAGCGGCGGCCGCTCAGGGTCGTGCTCGCCATGCTGACGACCAAGGACGCCGGCGGCTACCTTGCGCCGCTCGCCCCGCAGGTGGACCGGCTCGTGGCCGTCGACATCGCCGAGAGCGACGCGGCTCAGCCGCCGGCCCGGCTCGTCGACACCGCGCGGCGCCTCGGCGTCGCCGCCGACACCGCCGACGATCTCCAAGGAGGTCTCGCCCGCCTCGCCTCCGGCGCGCCCGCGCGCATCGCCGTTTTGGGCTCGCTCTACCTCGCCGGGCGGGCGCTGGCGGAGAACGGCTGAGCGCGCCGCCGTGCCGAATGGCTGCCGGTCGCGGCTACCAGGATCCTTCGCCGGACCGCGCGCAACCGCGAGCCGCGCGCCGCCCCGTTTCCCATCGCGGGCCCGGTCGCGGACGTGGCGTGCGACGATCCCTGCCGAGGCCGGGCGTGCGCACGAACGGGCCCGCTCTCCGACTTGGGCGAGCGGGCCTTGCGGCTGTAGCTGCCGCGCCCTTTGCGCGGCTTCACCTGGCGCGGGCGAAAGCGCGGGTCGCGCAACGCCCGGGCGTGCGGGTTGCGCTGCTTCACGGTGTCACTCTCCTTTGGTCGCAAGCGATAACGCGGCCGTTCACCGCACCCTTGGATGCATCATGAACGTCGTTCGTAACGCGGATTTGGCTTTCTGGCCCGATGACGAGCCTCGTCCGTTGGGATAGCGTCCGGCGTCGATTACGCTCGGCAGAATAGGAGAGGACCTTGGACTCGCTGGCTCAGCCCTACCCGACGACGAACCAGAATCTCATCGCCTGGGTCGAGGAGATGGTGGCCCTGTGCAAGCCGGACCGGGTCCACTGGTGCAGCGGTTCGGAGGAGGAGGCGAAGCGACTTACCGACTACATGGTCGAGAAGGGCTCCTTCATCCGCCTCAACGAGCAAAAGCGCCCGAACAGTTTCCTCGTGCGCTCGGACCCGCGCGACGTCGCCCGCGTCGAGGACAAGACCTTCATCTGCTCGAAGAACAAGAACGAAGCCGGCCCCACCAACAACTGGGCTGATCCCAAGGAGATGAAGGCGAAGCTGACCGAGCTCTACGACGGCTGCATGCGCGGCCGCGAGATGCACATCATTCCCTACAGCATGGGGCCGTTGGGCTCGGACATCTCGCATATCGGCGTGGAGATCACCGACAGCCCCTACGTCGTGCTCAACATGAAGATCATGACACGGATGGGGCAGGCGGTTCTCGACCAGCTCGCCGACGACGGCGATTTCGTGCCGTGCCTGCATTCCGTCGGCCAACCGCTGGTCGACGGGCGCGAGGACGTCGCTTGGCCGTGCGATCCCGAGAACACCTATATCGTGCACTTCACCGAGGACCGGATGATCTGGTCCTACGGGTCGGGCTACGGCGGCAACGCGCTTTTGGGCAAGAAGTGCTTTGCGCTCAGGATCGCGAGCGTGATGGCGCGGGACGAGGGCTGGCTCGCCGAGCATATGCTGATCCTCGGCGTCGAGAGCCCGCGGGGCGACAAGACCTACGTCGCCGCCGCCTTCCCCTCCGCCTGCGGCAAGACGAACTTCGCGATGATGGTCCCGCCGGCGGGCTTCGAGGGCTGGAAGATCTACACCGTCGGCGACGACATCGCGTGGATCAAGCCGAAGGAGGACGGCAACCTCTACGCCATCAACCCCGAGAGCGGGTTCTTCGGCGTCGCGCCGGGCACGAACGCAAAGACGAATCCGAACGCGATGGCCACGCTGCGGGCCAACTGCATCTTCACCAATGTCGCGCTCACCGACGACGGCGACGTCTGGTGGGAGGGGATGACCGACGAGCCGCCGGCGCATCTGATCGACTGGCGCGGCCAGGATTGGACCCCCGACTGCGGCCGGCCGGCGGCGCATCCCAACGCCCGCTTCACCGCG
Organism: Alphaproteobacteria bacterium; assembly: GCA_046541805.1. GTDB lineage: Bacteria > Pseudomonadota > Alphaproteobacteria > Geminicoccales > Geminicoccaceae > JAAAPF01. Next base: position 17,155 of record JBKHCM010000033.1, on the reverse strand, counting down.
CCCGCCTCGCAGTGCCCGACCATCGATCCGTCCTGGGAGGACCCCAAGGGCGTGCAGATCTCGGCCTTCCTCTTCGGCGGCCGCATCTCGAAGGGGGTACCGCTGGTCTATCAGGCCTTCAACTGGACCCACGGCGTCTACTCCGCCGCGACGATGGGCTCGGAGGCCACCGCCGCCGCCGTCGGCCAGGCGGCGATGCGCCGCGATCCCATGGCGATGCTGCCCTTCTGCGGCTACAACATGGCCGACTACTTCGCCCACTGGCTGAACGTCGGCCGACACCTGGCCAACCCGCCGCGCATCTTCCGCGTCAACTGGTTTCGCCGGGATGAGAACGGCAAGTTTATCTGGCCGGGCTTCGGTCAGAACATGCGCGTCTTGAAGTGGGTCGTCGACCGCGTCCATGGCCGCACCGCGCCGGTGGAGAGCCCCCTCGGCTGGATGCCGCGCTATGAGGACATCGAGTGGAGCGGCTTGGACTTTCCGCGCGAGACCTACTACGCGCTCATGGCGGTCGACCGCGACGAGGGGACCGAGGAAGCCCGCGACCACGAGGTGCTGTTCGACCGCTTCTTCGACCGCCTGCCGAAGGAGTTCATCTTCGAGCGCGAGCTCTTGCGCTCGCGGCTGTGGCGCTCGCCCGAGCACTGGTTCCTGCACGCGGAACGGCCGAACGAGTAGGTTCACGGCGCACCGGCGGCGACGCCGCGCGGCCGAGGCCGAGGCGTGCACGCGCTGGCCAAGCTCGTCGGCTTCCTGATCGAGCCGGTCAACGCCGTCACCGTGCTGCTGGTCACGGGGCTGGTCTTGGCGACCCTGCGACGACGCCGTCCCGCCGCCGCGGCGCTCGGTGCCGCGGCGGTGCTGTTTTTGAGCCTGACGCTCACGCCGCTGCCCGAATGGCTGATGCGCTCGCTCGAGGAGCGCTTCCCGCCGACGCCCTACGACGTGTCCGCGCTCGCCGGGGCGGTCGTCCTCGGCGGCGCCACCGGCGACGGGGCGCTCGCCGCCGCGCGCGACACCTACCTGCTGGGCGATCCTGCGGAACGGCTCACCGCCGCTGCCGGCCTGCGCCGCCGCCACCCCGACCTCGTCATCGTCATCTCCGGCTTTTCCGGCGCGGTCCGCCACCAGGGCCTGTCCGAAGGCGAGATGACCCGCCGCCTGATGGCCGAACTGGGCCTTGCGCCCGAGAGCTTCCACTATGAGGAGCGCTCGCGCACGACGCACGAAAACGCCCGCTACACCGCCGCCCGCTTCGCCCGCGACGGCCGCTGGCTGTTGGTCACCTCCGCCTTCCACATGCCACGCGCGGTCGCGGCCTTTCGCGCCCAAGGCGTCGAGGTGGTGCCCTACCCCGTCGACTGGCGCGCGCCCGAGCTGGAGGGGACGCGCTGGCTGCGCAGCGGCTCGGATCGCCTGATCTGGGCGCGCCTCGCGATCAAGGAATGGGTCGGCCTCGCCGCCTACCGCGCGCTGGGCCGAACCGACACGCTCCTGCCCACGCCCGATCCCGTCGATGCCGACGTAACCCGCTGACAACCAAGGATAAAATGCGGATCTGGGTTCGTTCGTCAATTCCCGAGCCACCCACCCGCGGCGGCGACGACAGCCGCCGCACGAACGCCGAGACCTACCGCGATTGGGCTCGCATTCCTATATCGACCTTGCGCCGCACCGTCAGCCCAGGGCCTTCGCGAGCGCCTCGAAGGCGAGCGTCACGCAGCGGTGGCGCGAGCGGAAACGGCGGACCGGGGTGAAGGGCGCGAGGCCCGCGAGCGGCGCCGGCGCGTCCGCGTCCGTCAAGAAGGCCTTCACCCGCTGCGGCCAGTCGGCGACGTCGCCGCGATCGTGGCCGCAGGCCTCGGCGGTGACGACCGCGGCGGCGGCCTCGCACAACAGACAGCCCTTGACCTCGTGGCCGACGGCGGCGATGCGCCCGCCCTGGAGCGCCACGTCGAGGGTGATGCGGTCGCCGCACAACGGGTTGTCGACGGTGGCGGAGGCGTCGCGGCGGTCGAGCCGACCCTGGCCGCGGCTGGTCTCGGCCAACGCCTTGAGCGCCTCGCCGTAGAGCGCGTCCGCCGTCATCGCCGTTGGCCCCGAAGCGCGTCGAGCGCGGCGGCGGTGTCGATGTCGACGAGCGCCGCGTCGTCCTCCATCGCGACCTCGGCGACCTCGCTGGCGTTCTGGCCGATCAGCGCGCGCGCACCGACATCGCCTTCGAGGTCGAGGATGGAAGCGAAATGGCGCCGGCCCCACAGCACCGGGTTGCCGCGCTTGCCGTCGACGGTGGGCACCACGACGCTGCCCTGCCCCTCCGGGGCGAAGGCGGCGATCAGCCGGTCGAGATGCTGAGCGGTGAGGCGCGGCATGTCGCCGAGGCAGATCACCGCCCCGTCGACGTCGTCGCCGAGCGCGCGGATGCCGGTCTTGAGCGAGCTCGCGAGACCTTGGGCGAAGTCCGGATTGTGGGCGAAGCGCACCTCGCGGCCCGCCAGGGCCCTGCGCACCCGCTCGGGCTCGTTGCCGGTGACGACGACGACCTCGACCGCCGCGGAGGCCAAGGCGGCGTCGACCGGATAGGCGACGAGGGGCTTCGAGCCCAGGGTCTCGACCAGCTTGTTGAGCCGGCCCATCCGCCGCGACTGGCCGGCGGCGAGCACCAGCGCCGCGACCCGCGGCGTGCCCGGCGGCGGCGCCACCTCGCGCGGCTGCGGACGGGTCGCGATCTCGGCCAGGAGCCCGCCGACGCCCATGGCCATGATCTGATCGCGGTCGACCGGCAGACCCGCACCGATCCGCTGCAGCACCCAGTCGAAGCCGTTGAGCTTGGGCGAGCGCGCGCAGCCCGGCAGGCCCAAGACGGCGGCGCCGTCGCGATGGGCGAGCAACAGGAGATTGCCGGGGTCCACCGGCATACCGAAATGCTCGACCCGGCCACCGGCCGCCTCGATCCCGGCCGGCAGGACGTCGCGGCGGTCGGTGATCGCCGACGCCCCCGCCACCAGCAACAGGTCCACCGGCGGCGCCTCCGCCACCGCCGCGGCAACGGCCTCGACGTCGTGGGCGCAGCGGCGCTCGCCCAAAAGGCGCCCACCCACCGCTTGGACGCGCTCGCGGGTGATCGCGGCCGTCTTGTCGAGCACCGACGCCTTCACGCTCGCCAGCGTGGTCTGGATCAAGAACGCGCTGATGCCGCGATAGGCGTGGACGCGCAGCGCGGGTGCGGCCGCGTGCAGGCGGCGCACCGCGTCCTCCAAGGCGGCCGCAGGCGCGGCAAAGGGGATGATCTTGATGGTCGCCAGGAGCTGGCCCGGCGCCACCGCTTCGTAGTCGGCGAGGGTGGCGACGGTGAGGGCCTCGTCGAGGTGGTTGACCTCGTCGATCACGCGGCGATCGAGCCGCAGCACGCCGGCATGCCGCGCGTGCAAATTGACCCGCCCGGTGAAGGCCTTGCCGGCCGCGGCGCCGGGACCGACGAGCGGCAGCGCCAGCTTCGCCGCGGCCTCGTCCTCGGGCACGTCGCCCGGCTCGAAGCGACAGGCGGTGACCGCCTCGATCCCGGCGGCGCGGAGCTGCGCGATCTCGGCCGCGCCCAGCCGGGTGCCCTTCTTCAGGTTCACGCCCTCGGCGCGCACGGCATGCACGAGCAGCGCGCCCTCGGTGTCGTCGAGGGGAAAGCGGCCGAACTTCACGCTCGCCTCAGCACCTGCGTCATCTCGGCCATGACCGAGATCGCGATCTCGGCGGGGCTCACCGCCCCGAGCGCCAAGCCGGCGGGACCGTGGATGCGCGCGATCTGCGCCTCGGTGAAGCCCTGCGCCTGCAGGCGCTCGACGCGGGCGCCGTGGGTGCGCTTGGAGCCGAGCGCCGCGACGTAAAAGGCGTCGGACGCCAGCGCCCCTGCCAGGGCCGGGTCGTCGATCTTGGGGTCGTGGGTGAGCGTCACCACCGCGGTGCGGCGGTCCGGCGCGAGCGCGGCCATGGCCTCGTCGGGCCAGTCGTGGCGCAGGGTCACGTCGGGAAAGCGCGCGGCGGAGGCGAAGGCGCGGCGAGGGTCGACGACGGTGACGTCGTAGCCCGCGAGCTGCGCCATCGGCACCAGCGCCTGGGCGATGTGGACGGCACCCACGACGATCAGGCGCAAGGGCGGGTTGAAGGGCTGCAGAAACCACGTCGCACCCTCGGCCTCCACCTTGTCGCCGCGGTCGCGGGCGAGCGCCGCCATGGCGGCCTCCTCCACCGGCGCGGGCCAGCGTTCGCCCAGGATCGGCTCGCCCTCGACCCAGAGCGTCTGGGCGTTGTCCGAGAGCCGCCGGGCGAGCACCGCGGCGCGCTTGGCCGCGCGGGCGTCGTTGAGCGCCTTTAAGACCAGCGGTCTCATGCCACCGCCTCGACCCAGACCTCGACCGTGCCGCCGCAGGCGAGGCCGACCTCCCAGGCCTCCTCGTTGGAAACCCCGAAGCTGAGGAGCTGCGGGTCGCCCCCTGCCATGATGTCCATGGCCTCGGTCACGACCGCGCCCTCGATGCAGCCGCCGGAGACCGAGCCGACCATCAAGCCGTCCTCGCTCACCCCCAGCATCGAGCCCACCGGCCGCGGCGACGAGCCCCAGGTGGAGACCACCGTTGCCACCGCCGCCCGCTTGCCGGCGTCGTGCCAGGCCTGGACCTGCGCCAGCACGTCGTCGCCCGCCCCCGCGATCTCGCCCATCAGGCCGCCTCCTGCTCGCTCGCCTGCACCCAGCGCCGCATCGCTCCCCGCGTCGGCCGGGCCCGGCGCATGATGTGGGCGAGCTGGTCGAGGCTTTCGAGGTTGTGGATCGAGTGCAAGGCGTCGACGTGGCGGATCATCGCCTTGGCGCCGGACGCCACCGGCGCGTAGGCGTCGTAGCGCAACAGCGGGTTGAGCCAGATCAGCTCGCGGCAGCTGCGCTGCAGGCGGTCCATCTGCTTCTCCAGGCCCTTGCCGGCGTCGCGGTCGAGGCCGTCGGTGATCAACAGCACCACCGCCCCCTGGGCCAGCACGCGGCGGCTCCAGACGCGGTTGAACCGCTCGAGGCAGGTCCCGATGCGGGTGCCGCCGGACCAGTCGGTGCAGGCCGCGCCGATCTTGTCGAGGGCGACGTCGATGTCGCGGCTCTTGAGCTGGCGGGTGACGTTGGTGAGCGCCGTGCCGAAGAGGAAGGTGTGGACCCGATCGCGGTCGTTGGTCAGGGCGTGCAGGAAATGGAGGAGCAGGCGCGAATAGCGGCTCATCGAGCCCGAGATGTCGCAAAGCACGACCAGCGGCGGGTGGCGCGTGCGCCGCTTTTTCTTCTCGAGGTCGATGATCGCGCCACCACCCGAGAGCGAGCCCCTGAGCGTCCGGCGCAGGTCGACGCGCGGGCCGTGGGCGGCGGGATCGAAGCGCCGGGTCGTGACCTCGGCGATCGGCAGCGCGAAGCGGCGCATCGCCCGCTTGGCCGCCGCGACCTCCGCGGCGGTCATGTCCTCGAAGTCCTTGGTCTGCAGGACCTCGCTCGCCGAGTAGGTCATCGCGGCGTCGAACTCGACCTCCTCTTGCTCCTCGTCCTCTCCGGCGCCCGGGCGCTTCTCCGGCGCCATGGCGTCGGCGACGCGGCGGCTGACCTCCTCTTCGGGCGACGGCGGCGGGTTGTCGGCCTCCACCGTCGGCAGCATCAGCTGCATCAGCCGCTCGAGCAGCTGCGGGTCGCGCCAGAAGATGTGGAAGGTCTGATCATAGAGCTCGCGCTGCTCGGCGCGGGTGACGAACACCGCGAAGAGCGTCCAGTAGAGGTCCGCGCGCGAGCCGAGGCCGGTCTCCTCCAGCGCCTTCAGGGCATCGAGGATCTGGCCGGTGCCCACGGGCATCCCGGCGGCGCGCAGGGCCCGGCCGAAATGCACGACGTTGGCGGCCAATAGGCCACCTTCGCTGGCGACCGGGCGCTCGCTCGCGCTCAAGCGCTGCCCTCCACCGACGTCTGCGCGACACGCCTCGGGGCGGGCGCGCGCGGCTCGACCACCAACACGGCCGTCCCCGACGAGCGCGAGCGGCCGACGGGAGCCGCCAGGATCTCGGTGACGGCGTAGGCGCCCTTGCCCCAGCTCAGGACGAGGTACGGCATGTCTTCGAGCCGCGCGCCGAACGGGTCGCGTCGGCTGGTTTTGTCCGGGCGGTGCGCCTTGGTGTGCTCGATCAGGCACATCCCGCCGGGCTTGAGGCTCCGCACCCAGGCGTTCAGCGCCTTTTCCGGGTCGTAGGCGTGGTCGAACGAGTTGGAGTAGACGAAGTCGGCCGCACCCACCCACGCGTCCTTTACATCGTGGAAGTCCCATTGGACGGTCTGCGGGAAGTCGGTGGCACTGTCGGCGATCTCGGTGCCCAGGACCTCCGCACCCTCGCCGAGATACTGCCGGAACCACGCCTGCTCGGCGCCGCGGCGCGTGCCGTGGCAGAGCCCGAAGTCGACCCGGCCGAGCCGCCGCTTCAGGTAATCCGCCAGGAAGGCGATGTTCTCCTCCTTGACAAACACTTTATCGATCTTGGCGCGATTGCCCTCGTCTTGGACCCTCCGATAGCTCTCGTAGTCGAAGGTGCCGCTCCCGTCCTCGTAGCGGTGGAGGACATAGTGTGCGGTCTGCGCGGCATCACGCAGGCGCGCCCAATCCTTGCGACGGACGAGCACCCAGCCCATGGGCGCCAGCAGCCGGCTTATCATGCGCCCAGCTCCATGCGCACCTCGCTCAGGATGCGGGCAGCCTCGGAGCCCTGGATCTTCACGATGTCGTCTTGGTACTTCAAGAGCGTGCCGAGGGTGTCGTTGATGACCTCGGGGCTGAGCTCGAGGCAGTCGAGGGTCTGCAGCGCCTTGGCCCAGTCGAGGGTCTCGGCGACGCCGGGCAGCTTGAAGAGGTCCCGGTGGCGCAGCCGCTTGACGAAGGCCACGACCTGCTGCGACAGCCTCTCGGGTACGTCGGGAAGCTTGAGCCTGACGATCTCGAGCTCGCGCGCCGCGGTCGGGTAGTCGACCCAGTGGTAGAAGCAGCGGCGCTTCAAGGCGTCGTGGATCTCGCGGGTGCGGTTCGAGGTGATGATGACGATCGGCGGCTCCTCGGCCTTGAAGGTGCCGAGCTCGGGCACGGTGATCTGGAAGTCCGAGAGCACCTCCAGCAAGAACGCCTCGAAGGGCTCGTCGGTGCGGTCGAGCTCGTCGATCAACAGCACCGCGGCGCCGCGGCCGTCGCTCTGAAGCGCCTGCAGGAGCGGGCGGCGGATCAAGAAGGCCTCGGAGAAGATGTCCTGGGCCAGCCCGCCGCGGTCGCGGTCGCCGGCCGCCTCCGCCATGCGGATCTCGAGCATCTGCCGCGCGTAGTTCCACTCGTAGACGGCGGCGGCGACGTCGAGCCCCTCGTAGCACTGCAGGCGCACCAGCCGGCGGTTCAGGACCTTGGCGAGCACCTTGGCGATCTCGGTCTTGCCGACGCCGGCCTCACCCTCGAGGAACAGCGGCCGCTCCAGCGCCAGAGCGAGATGCACCGCGGTGGCGAGCGCGCGGTCGGCGACGTAGTCGCCGCGGGCCAGGAGCGCCAAGGTGTCGTCGATCGAGCGGGTCATCGATGGCCTTTTGTCGGTTGCTCCGCCTGAGCGCCGCAGTCGTGGCGTCTCGCCGCGCGCAGCGCAAGCCCGCTGCGGCGCGCCTTGCGGGGGCGGCGGCGACGGCGTACCCCCGAAGGGACCGAGATCGGCGGGAGTGGGCGATGGCCGACGACGAGGTGACGCGCGCGCGCGATTGGCTGCACGGCTGGCAGGGCGTGGTGATCCCCGAAGGCGAGCTCGGGGCCGCCGCCGGCGGCGCGCACGGCCAGGTCCGCGCCCTCGACGCCGCCGTGCGCCGCCTCGCCCGCGACGACGAGCCCTGGCGCCTCAGGGCCGTGCTGGCGCGGCGGGCGCGGCGATGAGCGAGCTGCCGACGATCGAGGCGGCGGCGGCGGCGCTGCGCGCCCGCCAGGTCTCCGCGGTCGAGCTCGCCGACGCCGCGCTCGCGGCCCTCGAAACGGTCCACTGCGACCTGCACGTCCTCGTCGAGGGCGAGCCCGAGCGCGCCCGCGCCCAGGCCGCGCTCGCCCAGCTCGCCCTCGACGGCGGCGATCCACGCCCGCTGCTGGGCGTGCCGATGGCGCACAAGGACATGTTCGACCGCGCCGGGCGCATCAGCGGCTGCGGCTCGAAGATCCTCGCCGACCACCGTCCGCGGCGGACCTCGACCGCGCTCGCGCGCCTCGACGCGGCCGGCGCGGTGGACGTCGGGCGACTGCACATGGTCGAGCTGGCGCTCGGCGTCACCGGCCACAACCCCCTCACCGGCACGCCCAAGAACCCCTGGGACACCGCGCACGTCACCGGCGGCTCGTCGAGCGGCTCGGCGGCGGCGGTGGCGGCGGGCGCGGTGTTCGCGGCGCTGGGCTCCGACACCGGCGGCTCGATCCGCATCCCGGCCAGCTGCTGCGGCCTGGTCGGCCTCAAGCCCACCTACGGCCGGGTCAGCCGCCACGGCGCGATGCCGCTCGCGGCCTCCTTCGACTGCATCGGCCCGTTGTGCCGGACGGTGCGCGACGCGGCGCTGGTCACACAGGCGGTCGCCGGCCACGACCCTGACGACCCCTTGAGCGCCGCCGAGCCGGTGCCGGACTACCTCGCCGACATCGAGGCCGGTTGTGCCGGCATGGTCCTGGGCGTGCCCGAGGCGGCCGATCTCGACGGCATCCAGGAGCCCCAGCTCGCCGCCTTCGACCAGGCGGTGCAGACCTTCCAAAAGCTCGGCTGCCGGCTGCGGCGGGTCTCGCTCGAGGCCATCAAGGACGCCAACGCGCTCGCCACCGTCGTCATCTGCGTCGAGGGCGCGGCGGTCCACGCCCGCGCCCTCAAGGACCGCCCGGACGACTTCGGCCCGCAGACCCGGGCGCGGCTGCGCAACGGCCTGTTCGTGCCGGCGACGCGCTATCTCGAGGCGCTCGGCTTGCGCGCGCCGATGCTGGAAGAGCTCCTGGCGGCCGGGCTCGGCGAGGTCGACGCGCTGATGCTGCCCGCCCTCGACGACCAGGTGCCGACGATCGAAGGCTCCGACGTCGCCGCCAATCCCGGCTACATGACGGCGCTCGCCCGGTTCGCCCGCTGGTTCCGCCCGCTCAACGTCCTGGGCGTGCCGGGCCTCGCCATGCCGACCGGCTTCGACGCCCAGGGCCTGCCGATCGCGGCGCAGCTCGTCGGCCGGCCCTTCGCCGAGGCGACCCTTTTCCGCATCGCGCGCGCCTTCGAGCGCGAGACCGGCTGCACCGGCCGCCGCCCGCCCGTGCACGCGGAGGTGCCGCTGTGAGCGACCGGGTGCGCCACCGCATCGCGGCCATGGAGGCGGAGCTCGTCGCCCTGTGCCGTGCGCTCGTGCGCATCCCGAGCGAGAACCCGCCGGGGCGCGACTACCGCGCCGTCTGCGAGGTCGTGGGCGAGCGGCTGCGTCGGCTGGGCTTCGAGGTGCACTATCTCCGCGCCGAGGGCGCGCTCGCCGACAGCGACCGCCACCCGCGCTGGAACGTGATCGCCCGTTTCGACAGCGGCCGGCCGGGCCCGACGGTGCACTTCAACAGCCATGTCGACGTCGTCACCCCGGGCGAGGGATGGACGCGTGATCCCTTCGGTGGCGACGTCGCCGACGGCCGGCTCTACGGGCGGGGGTCCTGCGACATGAAGGGCGGGCTCGCCGCCAGCATCGTCGCGGTCGAGGCGCTGGTGGCGGAGGGCATGGTCGATCGCGGCGCGGTCGAGGTCTCGGCGACGGCGGACGAGGAATCGGGCGGCCATGCCGGCGTCGCCTGGCTCGCCGAGCGCGGCTGGTTCGCGCCCGGTCGGGTCGACCACGTCGTCATCCCCGAGCCCTTCAACCGCGATCTCGTCTGCCTCGGTCATCGCGGGGTCTGGTGGGGCGAGATCGAGACCCACGGCCACATCGCCCACGGCTCGATGCCGTTTCAGGGCGACTGCGCCATCCGCCACATGGTGGCGGCCGTGGAGGCCTTCGAGCGCGAGCTCTGGCCCAAGCTCGCCGAGCGCACCACCGCCGCGCCGGTCGTTCCCGCCGGCGCGCGCCAGGCGACGCTCAACCTCGCCGCGGTCCACGGCGGCCTGCCCGAGCTCATCGACGGGCTGCCGACCCCGCTCGTCGCCGACCGCTGCCGGCTCCTCGTGGATCGGCGCTACCTGCTCGAGGAGAGCCGCGAGGCGGTCGTCGCCGAGCTGGCGGCGGTGCTCGACGAGCTGGTCGTCGCGCGGCCCGGCTTCGCCTACGCGCTGCGCGAGCTCATGCACGTCCCGCCCGTGGCCAACGACGCCCGCGCGCCGACGCCCACCGCCTTCGCCCGCGCGATCGAAGCGGTCGAGGGGCGGCCGGCGCGCTTCGTCGCCTCGCCCGGTACCTACGACCAAAAGCACGTCCACCACATCGGCGGGGTCACCGACTGTGTCGCCTACGGCCCCGGCCAGCTCCACCTCGCCCATCAGCCCGACGAGTACGTCGAGATCCGCGATCTGGTGAGCGCCGCCGCGGTGATGGCGCTGGCCGCGCGCGACCTGTTGACGGCCGGGGCGTGAACCGGCCCGGCCCGAAGAACGCGCTCACCGACGTCGCCGGGCTCACCGTCGGCCACGCCGAGCACGCCACCTGGCCCACCGGTGCCACCGTCGTCGTCGCCGAGGCGCCTGTGGTCGCCGCCGCCGATCAGCGCGGCGGCGCGCCCGGCACGCGTGAGCTCGCGCTCTTGGAGCCCGGCTGCCTGGTCGAGCGCGTCGACGCGGTGGTGCTCGCGGGCGGCTCCGCCTACGGCCTCGCCGCCGCCGACGGCGTCGTCGACCGCCTGGCGGCGGCCGGGCGCGGCTTCGCCGTCGGGCCGGCGCGGGTGCCGATCGTGCCGGCCTTGATCCTCTTCGATCTCGGCCTCGGCCCGCCCGAGCGCGCGACCGCGGCCTATGCGGAGCTGGGCGCGCGCGCCTTCGATCGGCGCAGCGACGCCGTGGGGCTCGGCAATGTCGGCGCCGGCCGGGGTGCGACCTGCGGCGGGCTCAAGGCCGGCATCGGCACCGCCTCGATCAAGGACACCCCGAGCGGCGCCACGGTGGCGGCGCTCGCCGCCGTCAACGCCGCCGGCGCCGCCGTCATCCCCGGCACCGCCACGCTCTGGGCCTGGCTGTACGAGCAGGCGGGCGAGTTCGGCGGGCAGGTGCCGCCCACCGGCCCGATCCCGGCCGAGGTCGAGATCGCCGGCCTCACCGGCCAGAACACGACGCTCGTCGTCGTCGCCACCGACGCCGCCCTCGACCGCGGCGGTGCCAAGCGGCTCGCGATCATGGCGCAGGACGGCCTCGCCCGGGCGGTGCGCCCGGTCCACACCCCCTTCGACGGCGACACGGTCGTGGCCCTCGCCAGCGGCCGCGGCGGACCCGTCGACCCGGTCGGCCTCGCCCGGCTCGGGGCGCACGCCGCCGACGTCACCGCCCGCGCCATCGCGCGCGGTGTGGTCGAGGCGACCGCGAGCGACGGTGTCCCCGCCTACCGCGACCGGCGCGGCGGGTGATGCCGGCGCCCGGCTGTGCTACTGGGTGGCACCAGTCGATGGAGACGCCGATGACGGTCAAAACGTCCATTTCCCTGACCGACGAGCAGGAGGCGTTCGCGCGCCAGCTCGTGCGGTCGGGTCGCTTCGCCAGCCTGAGTGCGGTTCTCCAGCACGGCCTGGAGATGGTGCGCCGCGAGACCGAACTGCACGAGGCGGAAGTCGAAGCGCTTCGCCGGCTTCTCGCGGACCGGCGCGCCGGCCCTTTCGTCGACGTCGACGACGGACGCGCGCGCACGCGCGCGATGCTCGCGGCCAAACGGGCGGGTCTTGAGGACCTATAGGGTACGCCGCGCCCTCGCCACCGACCGCGATCTGGCGTTGCTGGCGGATTTCCTCTTCGAAAGCTACCGCGCCTTCGGCGACGGCGTTGCGGACGCGCCGAGCCGGGTGGAACGCCGGATCGAAGCCGTCGAGGACATGATGGCGGCATTGGCAGAACATCCCCACCGCGGCAGCCCGCGCCCGGATCTGTTGGCCGGCGTGCGGAGCCTCACCGCGGATCGGGTCGTGCTCTACTTCGACGTGGATGACGACATGTCGGAGGTCCGAGTGCTCGGCGTCTTCTTCGGCGGGCAGGGCCATCACCGCCGCATGTTGGCCCGCTTGGGGGAGCAAGATCGATCGTGACGGGTTCGCCGCCGAAGCACGTGCCGCCGACCCGCCGCCGCCGGAAGGAGCGCGCCGCGGCGCCGGCTGCGGGTCGGCGCGGCAGCGATCGGCGACGAGGTCTATCTCAGCGCGGCGGCGGGCTGGGAAATCAGGAAGACGTTCCGTGTCGGCAAGTTGCCCTCCGCGGCACCGGTTGCGGCCGACGTGGCCGCGCAACTCGATGATGGGAGCTCTCCGCCCTTGCCGATCCGCCTCGCCCACACGGAGCAGGCGGGCCGCCCTCCCGGTCCGCATCGCGATCCGCTCGCTCGTGTCCTGATCGCGCCGGCGCTGACCGAGGAACTGACGCTCGTCTTCAACGAAGAGCCGTTCGACGCCGACGGCGTCCGCGGCCTTTGGTGACGCCGCCCCCTCCCCGCCCCGCTTTTCATTGACCGCTCAGGTCGTTGGCGGCATGAGCTGCGGTGGCACGGTCAACGCGTGCCGGAGACGGATTTGCCCCCCCGACGCCGCCCGACGCCGCCCTCGCGACCCCGTCGTCGTCGCCCGAAGACGCCGCCGCCGGCGCCGCCCTCCCGGCTGCGGGTCGGCGCGATCGCGCGCTGGACGGTACGCGGGGTCACCACCCTCGCCTTCGCCGTCGTCGTCGGCTGGGTGGTTCTGTTCTACGCCTACGCCCCGGACCTGCCGGACACCGATGCGCTGTTCGAGCAGCCGTCGCGGCCGGGGCTCACCTTCCTCGCCGCCGACGGCAGCGTGCTCGGCCGGCGTGGCGCCTATCAGGCCCGACTGGTCGAGCTGGACGAGGTCGCGCCGTCGCTCGTCGACGCCGTCATCGCCACCGAGGACCGCCGCTTCGACAGCCATTTCGGCATCGACCCCATCGGCATCGCGCGGGCGGCGCTGGCCAACCTGCAGGCCGGCGCGATCGCCCAAGGCGGCAGCACGATCACCCAGCAGCTCGCCAAGAACCTCTTTCTCTCGGGTGAGCGCTCGCTCGATCGCAAGATCCGCGAGATGATCCTCGCGGTCTGGCTCGAGACCCGGCTCACCAAGGACGAGATCCTCACCCTCTACCTCAACCGGGTCTATCTCGGCGCCGGCGCCTACGGCGTCGAGGCCGCCGCCCAGCGCTATTTCGGCAAGTCCGCCGCCGAGCTGGACCTCGCCGAGAGCGCCTTGATCGCGGGGCTCTTGAAGGCGCCGTCGCGGCTTGCGCCGACGAGCGATCTCGAAGCCGCGCGCGAGCGCGCCGCCGTCGTCCTGCGGGCGATGGTCGACGCCGGCGCGCTCAGCGCCGAGCGCGCCGCCGCCGCCGACCGCACGCCCGCCGAGCCCGTGGTCTACGCCGAGGCGGGCGACGTCGGCTGGTTCCTCGACTGGGTGACCGCCAACCTGCCCGAGGACTGGCGCGCGAGCGGCCGCAACCTCGAGGTGCACACCACCCTCGACCCGGCGCTGCAGCGTGCCGCGAGCGAAGCGGTGCGCCGCCGGCTCGCCGAGGCGGGTGGCGCGCTCGAGGTCGGGCAGGCGGCGGTGGTGGCGATCGACCGCCGGGGCCGCGTCAAGGCGATGATCGGCGGCAGCGACTACCGCACCGCCCCCTTCAATCGCGCCGTCGACGCCCGCCGTCAGCCCGGCTCCGCCTTCAAGCCCGTGGTCTACCTCGCCGCGCTGCAGGCCGGCTGGCGTCCGGAGATGCGCGTCGTCGACCTGCCGCTGGGGATCGGCGGCTACGAGCCCACCAACTACGACGGCCGCTATCTCGGCGAGATGACCCTCGAAGAAGCGCTCGTGCGCTCGCGCAACACCGTCGCGGTGCGCCTGTTGGAGGACGTCGGCCGGCGCAAGATCATCTCGACCGCGCGGCTGTTGGGCATCACTTCCGAGCTGCCGGCCAACGCCTCGCTGGCGCTGGGCTCGGGTGAGACCAGCCTGATCGAGCTGAGCGCGGCCTACACCCCGGTCATCACCGGCGGGCGCCTGGTCGAGCCGCACGGCATCGAGCGCATCGAGGCCGGCGGCGACGTGGTCCTCGAGGCCGCCGTCGAGCCGGGTCAGCCCTTTCTCTCGGGCGAGACCGTCGCGATGATGGACCGCATGCTGAAGGCGGTGGTCGCCCGCGGCACCGGCCGGCGGGCGGATCCGGGCGACCGCGTCGTCGGTGGCAAGACCGGCACCAGCCAGGGTTGGCGCGACGCCTGGTTCATCGGCTACAGCCACGACCTCGTCGTCGGGGTCTGGACCGGCAACGACGACAACGCGCCCATGGCCGAGGTCAACGGCGGACAGCTGCCGGCGGCGCTCTTCGCCGAGATCATGCGCGCCGCCCCGCCGCCGGCGGCACCCGTCGCGCGCGCGCCCTCGACCACGCCCGCGGAGCCGGAGATGGCGACCCGCGAGCCCGACCCGGCGCCCGCGGACGGCGGCATCGAGCGCGCGGTCGAGGAGGGGCGTGCCTTCGTCGATCGCGTGTGGTCGTGGCTGGCCGAGAACGCCGAGCCGCCGCGTGTCGGCGACGGGCGGGGCGACTGAGCGGGTCGGGGCGACTGAGCGGGTCGGGGCGCGAACCTGGTGGCAGCGCTGCGTGCGGTGGTCTGGGGCATCATCGGTTGCGGTGCCGTGACCGAGGCGAAGAGCGGGCCGGCGTTCGCCCGCGTCGGCGGCTCGCGCGTCGCCGCCGTGATGCGCCGCGACGCCGCCAAGGCCGAGGACTACGCCCGCCGCCATCGCGTGCCGCGATGGTACGACCGCGTCGACGCCCCGCTCGACGACCCCGAGGTGAACGCGGTCGACATCGCCACCCCCCCAACACGCATCTGCCGCTGACCCTGGCGGCGCTGGCGCGGGGTCGGCCGGTTCTCGTCGAGAAGCCCGTCGCCATGGACGCCCGCGAGGCCGAGACCATGATCGAGGCGGCGGAGCGGGCCGGGCTGCCGCTGCTCATGGCGTATTACTGTCGGGCCCTGCCGCGCTTCGAGGCGTTGCGCGCGTGCATTGCGGCCGGGCGCCTGGGCGAGGTGCGCGCCGTCACCATGCGCCAGCTGCGACCCGGTCACTACGCGCCGGGCCAGGCGTGGAAGCTGGACCCGACGATCAACGGCGGCGGGCTGTTCGTCGACATCCAAGTCCACACGCTCGACTGGCTCGCCCACTGCTTCGGCCCGCCCGCCGACGTCCGCGGGCTGGTGCGCCGGCGCGGCGACGGCCTGAGCGAGGATCTCGTCGCCTTCACCCTCGGCTGGCGTGCGGGCATGGTGGCGAACGGGCTCTACGGCTTCGGCGCCGGACCCGAGGACGAGTGGGTCGCGATCCACGGCAGCGAGGCCACCGCGACGATGTCGTTCGTCAAGGACGACGGGTTCACCCTCACCTTCGCCGACGGCCGCGCGGAGCGGGTGACGCACCGCGACGACGCTCACGAGCGGCGCCTGAGCGCCTTCAAGAGCAGGCTGGCGAGCCAGATCGGCACGACGACGACGGCGCCCACCAGAACGTAGCCGACGACGTCGCCCGCCGAGTCGACGAGGCCGTCGCTGAGGGCGCGGACCTGCCCGAACGCCCAGACGAGGGCTTCGCGCGAGCGGGCGACCAGCGCGGTCGGCTCGACGTCGAGCCAAGTCAACACGAAGCCGACGACGAGCGAGGCGAGGAGGAGGCGAAGAAGGGTGCCGAAGCGCAATGGAGGCGACCTCACGAGCGAGCGGCGGGACGCCCTCAGGTAACCCGCGGACCGCCGCGCGCCAAGCCGTGGGGCTTCACAAGCTGGCCGGAGCGTGGCACCAAGCGCGACCGGTCCACAAACGCCGTCACCACCGCCGTGTCCACACCACGACCGCTCGCCGGGCTCGCCGCTCTCGCCGGCGACGCCGACGCCTTCATCCTCGACCTCTGGGGGGTCGTGCACGGCGGCGTGCGGCCGTTTCCCGGGGTGGTCGAGACGCTGACGGCGCTCCGCGCGGCGGGCAAGGCGATCGCCTTCGTCTCCAACGCGCCCGTGCGCGCCCACCACGTCGCCCGTCAGCTCGACACCATGGGGCTCGGCGGCGCCTATGATGCGCTCGCGACCTCCGGCGAGGTGACCTGGGCGCACGTGACGGCGAACTACGACGGCGCGGCCTATTACGGCATCGGCCCGGACTGGGCACGGCTGTTGCACGAGGACCTGGCGCATCGCCGGGTCGAGCGGCTCTACGACGCCGGCTTTCTTCTCGTCGTCGGGCTCGACGAGCGGCGCCCGCGCCCCGGCGACTACGCGAGCGAGCTGCAGGCCGCCAAGGGCCTCGGCCTGCCGCTCGTCTGCGCCAACCCGGACCGGGTCATCGTCGTGCAGGACGGGACCTACAGCTGGTGCGCCGGAGCGCTCGCCGACGCCTACGCGGCTCTGGGTGGTCGGGTCGACTGGCTGGGCAAGCCCGACCCGACGATCTTCGCCGACGCCGCGGCCGCCGTCGGGGTCGACGATCCCGCGCGGGTCGTCGTCGTGGGCGACGGCCTCGCCACCGACATCAAGGGCGCCAACGCCTACGGCTGCCGCAGCGTGCTCGTCACGCGCGGCATCCACGCCCGCGACCTCGGCATCGCGGCCGGCGCCGCCGCCGACGCGGCCGCGGTGGCGGCGCTGGCCGAACGCCACGGCGCCAGGCCCGATTACGTCATGGCGACGCTGGCATGGTAGGCGGCATGGCAGGCGACGCGGCGGTCAACGGAGCGGAGTGGATGGACGAGGCGGCGCTTCTGGCCGAGGCGAAGATCTGGCCGGCGGTCGAGGCGCAGCGGCTCGCCGCGCGCTACGCGCGCCGCGCACCGCGCGGGCCGGTCGTCTTCGAGACCGGCTACGGCCCCTCGGGCCTGCCCCATATCGGCACCTTCGGCGA
>JBKHCM010000032.1:0-25917 GCA_046541805.1 Alphaproteobacteria bacterium | reverse complement strand
CCGGCGCTGGGGCGTCGACGACGCGTGGTCCGAGGCGCCGACGCTCGCCGAGCGCGCCGAGGCGGCCAGGCGCGCGCGCATGGAGGCGGCGCGCGCCTGGCCGCAGGTCCGCGCCGTGCTTGACAAGATTCCGGGGGCCACCATCGTCGGCGTCGAGACGCGGACGGGCGACGACGCCTCCGCCTCACCACCCCGCCAGGAAGGGTCGCTCAGCGGATGAAGAACATCGGCAACATGCTCAAACAGGCCCAGCAGATGCAGACCAAGATGGCGGAGGTCCAAGAGCGCCTCGCCGCCATGGAGGTCGAGGGTACCGCCGGCGCCGGGCTGGTCACCGTCACGATGTCGGGCAAGAACGACATCAAGAAGGTCAAAATCGATCCCTCGCTGATCGACCCCGACGAGGCCGAGGTCCTCGAGGACCTGATCGTCGCGGCGGCGAGCGACGCCAAGACCAAGGTCGACGAGACCATGCAGGAGGAGATGGCGAAGCTCACCGGCGGGATGCAGCTGCCGCCGGGGATGAAGCCCCCCTTCTGAGGTGGCCAGCGCGGCGCTCGACCAGCTCATCAAGCAGCTGGCCCGCCTGCCGGGCCTCGGCCCGCGCTCGGCGCGCCGCGCCGCGCTGCACCTGTTGAAGCACCGCGACCGCCAGCTCCGCCCCCTCGCCGACGCGCTCGCTCAGGTCGCCCGCGAGGTCGTCTCGTGCCGCGTCTGCGGCAACCTCGACACGGTCGATCCCTGTGCGGTCTGCGCCGACGGCCGGCGCGATCCGGGCCTGATCTGTGTCGTCGAGGAGGTCGACGACCTCTGGGCGATGGAGCGCGGCGGCGGCTTTCTCGGCCGCTACCACGTCCTCGGCGGGACGCTGTCGGCGATCGACGGCACCGGTCCCGACGAGCTCCGCGTCCCCGAGCTGTTGCGCCGGATCGAGACGGCCGACCCGGCGGTGAGCGAGGTCGTGCTCGCGCTCGGCGCCACCGTCGACGGCCAGACCACGGCACACTACCTCGCCGACCGCCTGCGGCCGTTGGGGGTGCAGGTCACCCGGCTCGCGCTCGGGGTTCCGCTCGGCGGCCAGCTCACCTATCTGGATGAGGGAACGATCGATGCCGCGCTGCGGGCGCGGCGCCCGGTGAGCTGAGCGCCGCCCCCGGCGGCGTCGCCGCCACAACGAGCCCCCAAGATCATGGCGCTGCACGACATCCTCATCGCCCCTCACCCCAAGCTCAAGACCAAGGCCGAGCCGGTCGCCGCGGTCGACGACGACCTGCGCCGGCTGATGGACGAGATGCTGGCGACGATGTACGCCGCCCCCGGCATCGGCCTCGCCGCGCCGCAGATCGGGGTCATGAAGCGCGTCGTCGTCCTCGACGTCGCCGACAAGGAGAGCCCGCCGGCGCCCTTGTGCCTGGTGAACCCCGAGATCGTCGCCCGCGGCCAGGACAAGGTGGTCGCCGAGGAGGGCTGTTTGAGCCTGCCCGAGATCTACGCCGAGGTGGAACGCCACCAGCGGGTGTTCCTGCGCTTCACCGATCGCCAGGGCGAGGTGCGGGAGATGGACGCCGATGGCCTTTTGGCGCGCTGCGTCCAGCACGAGCTCGACCATCTCGACGGCGTGCTTTTCGTCGATCACCTCTCCGCGCTGAAGCGCAAGATGCTGCTGCGCAAGCTCGCCAAGATGCAGCGTGATAAAGAGCGCCAGACCGCCTGAGGAGCGCCCCGTGCGCGTCGTCTTCATGGGCACCGCCGACTTCGCCCTGCCGGCGCTCGAACGCCTGGCCCAGAGCCGCCACGCCGTCGTCGCGGTTTACACCCAACCGCCGCGCCCGGGCGGCCGCGGCCACCAAGCGCGGCGTACCGCCGTCCACGACGCGGCGGACGCGCTGAATCTCGAGGTGCGCACGCCGCGGACGCTCAAGGACGCGGCGGTGCAGGAGGAGCTGCGCGCGCTCGAGGCCGATGTCGGCGTCGTCGCCGCCTACGGCCTGTTGCTGCCGCAAGCCGTGCTCGACGCGCCGCGGCTGGGCTGTCTCAACCTCCACGGCTCGCTGCTCCCGCGCTGGCGCGGTGCGGCGCCGGTGGAGCGCGCGATCGAGGCCGGCGATAGCGAGACCGGCGTGATGATCTTCCAGATGGAGAAGGGTCTCGACACCGGTCCCATCTTCGCCCAGGCGCGGGCGCCGATCGAGACCGATACCACCGGCCCCGACCTGCGCGGCCGGTTGGCGTGGCTGGCGGCCGACCTCCTGTTGCCGTTGTTGGACGAGCTCGAGGCCGGGCGCGCGGTGGCGACGCCGCAGCCCGAGGCGGGTGTCACCTACGCCGCCAAGATCGACAAGTCCGAATACGCCCTCGATGTCACCGCGCCGGCCGCGGTGCTGGAGCGGCGGGTGCGCGCGTTCAGCCCGCACGCCTGGCTACCGCTCGGCGGCGAGCGCCTGCGCGTGCTGGCGGCGGAGGTCGTCGACGCCGAAGGTGCGCCGGGCGAGGTGCTCGACGATCGGCTCACCATCGCCTGCGGCGAGGGCGCGCTCCGGCCGAAACAGGTGCAGCCGGCGGGCCGCCGGGTGATGGCCACCGCCGATTTCCTGCGCGGCCGGGCGGTGCCGGCGGGCACCCAGCTGGGCTGACGTGCCGCGCTACTTCCTCACCCTCGAATACGACGGCTCCGGCTTCTGCGGCTGGCAGAAGCAGGCGAACGGCCTCGCCGTGCAGACGGTGGTCGAGACCGCGGTGGCGCGGCTGTGCCGCGAGCCCCGCCGGGTCCAGGCGGCCGGGCGCACCGACGCCGGCGTCCACGCCCTGGGCCAGGTCGCCCACGTCGATCTGCCGAAGGACTACGGTGCCGCCAAGGTGCAGGACGCCCTCAACCACCATCTGCGCCCGCATCCGGTGGCGGTGCTCCACGCCCGCCGGGTCGCCGCCGACACCCACGCCCGCTTCGACGCCACGGGCCGGGCCTATCGCTACCGCATCCGCAACCGGCGCCCGCCGCTGACGCTGGAGGCCGGCCGGGCTTGGCAGGTGCCGCAGCCGCTCGACGTCGAGGCGATGGCCGCGGCGGCGCGGCATCTTCGGGGCCGGCACGACTTCTCGAGCTTTCGCGCCGCCGAGTGCCAGGCCGAGAGCGCGGTCAAGACGCTCGACCGGCTGGCGGTGCGGCGCAACGACGATCTCGTCGAGGTCGAGGCCGAGGCGCGCTCGTTCCTCCATCACCAGGTCCGCAACATCGTCGGCACGCTGGTGCTCGTCGGCAAGGGTGCCTGGGCGGTGGGCGACGTGCCACGCGCGCTCGCGGCCAAGCGGCGGAGCGCGGCGGGGCCGACGGCGCCGGCGGCGGGGCTCTATCTCACCCGCGTCGACTACGCCCTCACGCCCCCGTCACCAGATGCTGCACCAGCATGCTGACCAGGAGCTGGACGACGACCACCGCGCCGCCGTCGATGCCCGGAGTGTGAAAGGCGATGCGGGCGATGAAGAAGTCGTAGACCAAAAGCCCGACCGTCACGAGCAGCAAGAGCAGGCCGCCGAGCGCCGGGCTCAACAGCGTGCCCAGGAGCACCGCCGCGGCGACGACGGCGATCTGGATGATCGAGGCCCAGTTCGCGGCGACGACGTAGGGCACGAAGTGCTTCTCGCGGTGCATGAGCTTGGCGAGGCCGGCGGCCGTCAGCGGAAAGGCGAGCCATTGCGCCGCGTAGGCGAGGATCGCGACGCCCATCGGCGTCACGTCCATGCCGATCTCGCGGCTTTGGAGGTAATGCACGAAGGCGAAGAGCGGCAGCACGATCAAGGCCGCCGCGAAGCTCTGCAGAAAGCCCTCGAGGCTGACGTCGAAGGCCGCCATGCCGCGCTCGTCGTTCTGCATCAACAGGCCGGCGCCCACGACGTAGCGGACGATGTCGTCGAGCGAGGGGATCATGCGGGCTCGCGAAAGGTTTCGATGACGGCGGTGAAGACCCGGGTGAGCTCAAGGAGCTCGTCGAGGCCGACCCACTCGTCGATCCGGTGCAGGGAATGGCCGATCGTCCCCAGCTCCACGACCGGGCCGAGGTCCTTTAAAAAGCGCGCGTCCGAGGTGCCGCCAGCGGTGCTCGCCTCAGGGCTGCGGGCGAGCGTCGCGGCGATGGCGTCGGCGACGCAGCGCTGAAAGCCGGGTGCGTCGGCGACGAAGGCGTCGCTCACGCCGGTGAGCGCGACTCGCGCCCGCGCGCCGGCGTGGCGGGCGGCGACCTCGGCCAGCCACGCCTCGAGGCTCGCTCCGCTGTGCTCCGGATTGAAACGGATGTTCAAGGCGGCGCGGGCCTGCGCCGGGATGACGTTGCTCGCCGGGTTGCCGACGTCGAAGCTGCTCACCTGCAGTGTCGAGGGCTCGAAGCGGGCGGTGCCGGCATCCAGGGGCGTGGTCGCGAGCTCGTGGACGATCGCCGCGAGGCGGTGGACGGGGTTGTCGGCCACGTGCGGAAAGGCGGTGTGGCCCTGGGTCCCGGCGACGGTGATCAGGGCGTTCAACGAGCCGCGGCGACCGATCTTGAGGGTGTCGCCCACCTTGGCCTTCGAGGTCGGCTCGGCGACGATGCAGCCGTCGAAGCCGAGGCCCAGCTCGGCGAGCCAGCGGACGATGGCGGCGGTGCCGTGCCGGGCCGGGCCCTCCTCGTCGCCGGTGACGTAGAACCAGACCTCGCCCGGCCGCTCGGCGCGCGCGGCGGCGGCGATCGCGCAGGCGAGCCCGCCCTTCATGTCGCAGGCGCCGCGGCCGAAGAGCTTGCCGTCCGCGATCTCGCCTGCGAACGGCGGGTGCCGCCACAGCCCCGGGTCACCCGTCGGCACGACGTCGGTGTGCCCGGCGAAGGCGAGCCTGGGGCCGCCGCGGCCGAGCCGGGCGACCAGGTTGGGCACCCGCGAGCCGGGCTCCTCGACGTGCCAGACATGGGCGTCGAGCTCGCCGAGCCAGGCCGCGATCTGGTCGATGGCGGCACCCTTGTCGGGCGTGACGCTGTCGAGGCGGACCAGCGCCTGGGCGAGGCCGATCGGATCGTCGAGAGCTGGCGGCTCGTCTTGGACCATCAATCGCGCAGCAGCTCGTTGATCGAGGTCTTGGCGCGGGTCCGAGCGTCGACGCGCTTGACGATGACCGCGCAGTAGAGGTTGGGGCCCGCCGAGCCGTCCGCCAGCGGCTTGCCCGGCAGCGAGCCGGCGACGACGACCGCGAAGTCGGGCACGCGGCCGCGGAAGACCTCGCCGGTCTCGCGATCGACGATCTTCGTCGACGCCCCGATGAACACGCCCATGCCGATGACCGCCCCGGTCCCGACATGGACGCCCTCGACCACCTCCGAGCGGGCGCCGATGAAGCAGTCGTCCTCGATGACGACCGGCGCCGCCTGCAGGGGCTCGAGGACGCCGCCGATGCCGGCGCCGCCGGAGATGTGGACGTTCTTGCCGATCTGGGCGCAGGAGCCGACGGTGGCCCAGGTGTCCACCATCGTGCCGCTGTCGACAAAGGCGCCGAGGTTGACGAAGGACGGCATCAAGACGACGCCCGGGGCGATGTAGGCCGAGCGGCGGACGACGCAGTTGGGCACGGCGCGAAAGCCGGCCTCCTGCCAGCGCACCTCGTCCCAGCCCTCGAACTTGCTCGGTACCTTGTCCCACCAGGTGGCGTGACCGGGCCCGCCCGGGATCGGCTCCATGTCGTAGAGGCGAAACGACAAGAGCACGGCCTTTTTGAGCCACGCGTTGACCCGCCAGGAGCCGTCCGCGGTCTTCTCGGCGACGCGCCAGCGGCCGCAATCGAGGCCCTCGAGCGCCTCCTCGACGGCAGCGCGCAGTTCGCCGCCGGTGGCGCTCGTCACCTCGTCGCGCCGTTCGAAGGCCGCCTCGATCGTCGCCGCCAGTTCCGCCGTCATGCCGCACTCCCCGCCGGAAAACGTGCCGTCAAGCTAGTGGCCGGCGTGGGGGTGTCAATTCGTGCGGGGCTTTTGCCGGCCGCCGCTCCCGGGCTACATCGACGGGTGAAGAGGAGGGAGGTCGACTTCGGATGTTCCGTGCGCCGCTCGACGATCTCGTGTTCCAGCTGCGTCACGTCGCCGGGCTCGGCGACGTCGCGGCGCTCACCGGCTTTCCCGACGGCGTCGACGAGCTCGCCGAGCCGATCCTGGCCGAGGCCGCCAAGCTGGCCGAGGGCGCGATCGCGCCGCTCGACGAGCCGGGCGACCGCATCGGCGCCCGGCTCAGCGACGGCCAGGTCCACCTGCCCGACGGCTACCGCGAGATGTTCGCCGCCTTCGCCGACGGCGGCTGGAAGGCGCTGCCCTTTCCCGCCGACATCGGCGGGCAGAACCTGCCGTGGGCGCTCACCTTCGCCGTCAACGAGATCGTCTTCGCCGCCAATCTCGGCTTCTCGAACTGCGCGCTGTTGACCCAGGGGGCGATCGAGGCGCTGTGGCACCACGGCACCGCCGACCAGCAGCGCCGCTATCTGCGCCACCTCACCGAGGGGCGCTGGACCGGCACGATGTGCCTCACCGAGCCCCGAGCCGGCACCGACCTGGGCGCCGTCACCACCCGCGCCGAGGCGCACGGCGACGGCTGGCGGCTCAAGGGCACCAAGCTCTACATCACCTTCGGCGAGCACGACCTCGCCGACAACATCGTCCACCTCGTGCTCGCCCGGCTGCCGGACGCGCCGGCGGGCACCAAGGGCCTCTCGCTCTTCGTCGTGCCCAAATACCTGGTCGACGCCGAGGGTCGCGTCGGCGCGCGCAACGACGTCCGCTGCCTCTCGCTCGAGCACAAGCTGGGCAGCCACGTCTCGCCCACCTGCCTGTTGCAGTTCGGCGAGGAGGCGGGTGCGGTCGGCGAGCTCGTCGGCGAGCCGCATCAGGGCATGCGCTGCATGTGGACGATGATGAACCAGGCGCGGCTGTCGGTGGGCCTGCAGGGTCTCGCCATCGCCGAGCGAGCGTACCAGACCGCGCGCGCCTACGCCCGCGAGCGGGTGCAGGGCCGGCGCGACGGCCGGCCGACGGCGATCGTCGGCCATCCCGACGTTCGCCGCATGCTGCTGACGATGAAGAGCCAGATCGAGGCCATGCGCGGGCTCGTGCTCACCGCCGGCGCGGCGCTCGACACCGCCGACCGCCACCCCGACGCCGTGGTCCGCGCCGCCGCCCAACGCCGCGTCGAGCTCTTGACCCCGATCGTCAAGGCCTGGTGCACCGATCTCGGCGTCGAGATCGCGTCGCTGGGCATCCAGGTCCACGGCGGCATGGGCTATATCGAGGACTGCCGGGCGCCGCAGCACCTCCGCGACGCGCGGATCACGACGATTTACGAGGGCACCAACGGCATCCAGGCGCTCGACCTCGCCGGCCGCAAGCTCCAGATGGCCGGCGGCGAGCTCCCCTTCGAGCTCTTCCGCGAGCTGCGCCTTGAGCTGCGCGGGCTCGAGGCCGACGGCTGGGGCGATCTGGTGCCGCCCCTGCGCGACGCGCTGGCGAACGCCGAGGCGGCGACCCGCTGGCTGCAGGCGGATCACGGCGGCGACGCCGACGCCGTGGCGGCCGGTGCGACGCCCTATCTGCGCTTGATGGCGCAGACCGTCGGCGGCTTTCTGTTGGCGCGGGCGGCGCATCGCGCCGCCGCGCACGGCCATCCGCAGGCGGCGGCGAAGCGCACCACCGCGAGCTTCTACGTCAAGCAGCTGCTGCCGCCCGCGAGCGCGCTGCTCGCCGCGGTGACCGCCGGCGCGCGCGATCTCGACGCGGCCCTCTTCGACGACTGAACGACGCCCGGAGGCTATGGAACGCGCGCGACCTGTGGCCATCTGGGAGGGGGTGTCGCAGCAAGGGAAGGACGCATGGACATCGGATCGCTGATCGGCTTGGGCGTGTTCGCGCTTTTGGCTCTGGCCGCCGCGTCGAGCGGCGCGGTCTTCACCCCCGACGCCTGGTATCGGGCTATGAACAAGCCAAGCTGGACGCCCAAGGATTGGGTCTTTCCGACCGTGTGGACGCCGCTCTACGCGCTGATCGCGATCTCCGGCTGGCTGGTCTGGCGCGAGGCCGGCGTGGCCACCGCTGCGCTGCCGCTCGCGGTTTACGTCCTCCAGCTCGTCCTCAACGCCGGCTGGTCGGCGATCTTCTTCGGCCTCAAAAAGCCCGGCCTCGCCTTCGCCGAGGTGTTGACGCTCTGGCTGTCGATCGCGCTCACGATGATCCTTTTCTGGCCGATCTCGAAGACCGCGGCCCTGCTCCTGGCGCCCTATCTCGTGTGGGTGACCATCGCCTCGGCGCTCAACTTCCAGGTGTGGCGCATGAACCCCCCGGGGGCGCGCGCCGGCGCCACCTGAGTTATCGCCAAAGGGGACAAGTCGACGAGGTTTAGAAACCTGTGGTAGATCGTGCGCTCCACTCTCGGAGGGTGAGCGCATGGACTTTCGGATCATCGTCGGCGTGCTCGCGGTCGGGTTGGCGCTCGCCGGCCCGCTCGTGGCGCAGGAGGATTATGTCGGCGAGGCCCGCGTCATCGACGGCGACACGATCGAGATCGCCGGCCGCAAGTTTCGCCTCGAAGGGCTCCACGCGCCCGAGGTCGGCGAGCCGGGCGGCGCCGCCGCGACGCGCTTCATGCGCGATCTTCTGAGTGAGCGGCGCGTCGCCTGCGCGCCCACCGGCGACACCTCCTACGACCGGTTGGTCGCCGTCTGCCGGCTGCCGGGCGAAGGCGACATCGCCGCGGCGCTGGTCAGGGCCGGGCTCGGGCGCGACTGCGAGCGCTACTCGGACGGCCGCTACGCCCGCTTCGAGACCACGGCCGGGGCGCGGCTGCCGCTGCCGGGCTACTGCGAGCGCTGATCGCCGCTTGGTCGCCTGGACAGCCGGCGCCGGTCGGTCCATGTCGATGAACCGGACCTGAAGACCGAGCGCCGGGGGTCGGCGGCCGACGTGACGATCCACCGCTACGCTGAGACCGCGTCCCGTCCGCGGGCGTCGCCGCTGGCGCGCCTCGGCCGGCACGCCCGCAACCTGCTCTGGCTCTTGGCCCGACCGGTGCGCCGCGGCCGGCGCGAGCGCGACCTCGTCATTCAGCCCTATCGCGGTTTCGGCTCGCCCGAGCGGCTTCTTGTCATCGGCCGCGTCCTGCGCCAGCCGAAGGGGCCCAGCCCGCGCGACCGCCTCGCCCGCGACGCCGTCGACGTCCTGCGGCGATTGTTTCGTCGCGGTGTCGCCCATGCCCGCGTCGAGGCGGTACTGGGCGAGGCCATGGCCGCGGGGTGTACCGACCGCGATGGCTATTTCCACCTCGAGCTCGATCTCGAGGACGCGCCGCTGGAGCGCGGCGGCTGGCGCCATGTCGACGTCCGGCTCGGCGACCGTCCGGAGGTGACGGTCATGGCACGCGTGCTGGTGCACGCCCGGCAGAGCCGCTGCCTCGTCGTCAGCGACATCGACGACACCGTCGTCGAGACCGGCGTCGCCAACCGCTTGGTGATGCTCTGGCGGCTGTTCGCCCGCGGGCCCAACGCGCGCCTGCCGGTGCCGGGCTTCGCCGCCCTCTACCGGGCCTTGAACCGCGGCCCGAACGGTGCCGAGCGCAACCCCGTCATCTTCGTCTCGCGCGCGCCCTGGACCATCTACGAGACGCTCGACGCCTTCTTCCGCCTGCAGCGGATGCCGCGCGAGGCGGTGCTGTTCCTCCGGGAATGGGGCGTGCGCTGGCATCACCCCTTCGCGCGGCACGATCCCGAGCACAAGATCCGGCTGATCCGGCGCCTCTTGGCGGTCACCCCGAACCTGCCGGTCGTGCTCGTCGGCGACAGCGGGCAGGAGGACGCCGAGACCTACGTCCGCATCGTCGAGGCCCATCCCGGCCGGGTGCCCTGCGTGCTCATCCGCGACCTCGCCCGCTCGGCGGATCGCGAGCGGGCCATCCGCGCCCTGGAACGCCGGCTCGCCCGCGCCGGCGCGCGGCTGGTCTTGAGCGCGTCGACCGCCGACATGGCCGAGGTCATCGGCGAGCTCGGCCTCATCCACCCCAAAGCGGTGGACCGGGTCGCGGCCGCCGCCAGCTGAGCCTCGCCGGGCCGCACCTCAAGGGGTGGTGGCGAGGATGTCGCGCAGCCGGCGGCGCAACAGCGCCAGCGGGCGGCGAGTATCGCGAAGGCGCGCGAAGCGATGGCGCAGGTCGGTGCCGGAGAACCCTTCGAGCCCGATCAGCGCCCAGTGATCGGCGTCGTCGACGACGAGGCTGTCGCCCCAGCGCGCCGAGGCGACCGCGACCAGGCTGTCGTTGTCGCCCTCGTGCGCCTGCAACCGGCGGGCGAAGGGCTGCAGCAGCGTCGGCACCGCCCGCGGCGGGATGCGCCCGCAGATGGCGTGGTAGCGGACGTCCTCGCGATCGGGCGTGGCCTCGTTGAAGCGCCGCGCGGCGGCGCGGGTGAGATCGGCGAGGCCGCCCTGATCGATCTCGCGCAAGGGCGCCGGCAGCCGGTGGCGCAGGCGGTGGACGAGATCGGCCAGCATCGTGCCGCGGTGCGGGGTGCCGAGCGTGATGACGTCGGTGACGCGGCGGGCGGGGTCGAAGTGGCGGGTGGCGTAGCGGGCGTCGAGCCCGCCCATCGAGTGCCCGACCAGCACGGCGCGCTCGGCGCGGCTTGCCTCCAGCTCCCGCGCCAGCCGCGCGGCGCGCTCGGCCACGGGGCCCGTCACCGGCGCGCGCACGACCCGCAGATCGACGTTGCGGCGCTTGAGGTCGTGCATGAGCTTCAACGAGCCCAGCCAGTAGGCGTTCGGCAACGGCGCCAGATAGCCGTGCACGAAGACGATCGCCGTCGGCAGCGCCGGCGGCTCGAAGTCGTTCGCGAAGTTCCATCTCAGCTCGCGAAGACGCACGCCCCTGCTCCGCCGGCTGCCGTTGCCCGCCAGTGTCGGCGGCGACGCCCCGCGGTGCAACATGGCGGGCCCGGCTTATCCCCCGAGCGCCTCGAGCAGGCGCCGGCCGGCGCGGCCGGTGGGCTCCATGCCGAGGCTTTCCTCGGCGGCGCGGATGGCCGCGCGGGTCTCGGGGCCGATCAGGCCGTCGACCTCGCCGATCTCGAAGCCGGCGGCGATCAGCCGCTCCTGCAGCTCGCGGCGCTCGGCGCGGGAGAGGCCCGGATCGTCCGTCGGCCAGGGCGTCCGCAGCGGCGGGTAGCCGGCGATGCGGTCGGCCAGATGCGAGATCGCCAGCGCGTAGGACTCGGCGTGGTTGTAGGCGTAGATCGCATCGAAATTGGCGAAGACCAAAAAGCCCGGCCCGTCCGGGCCCGCCGGCAGCAACAGAGCGGCCTCGCCGGCGCCGCCGAGGCGCGAGCCGTCCGCCCGCCGCACCCCACGCCCGTCCCAACTCGAAAGCGACGCCTTGGCCTCGCGGCCGGTCGGCCCGGCGTAGCCGTCCGGGACCGTGACCTCGATCATGAAGGGCGCGCCCGTGCGCCAACCGGCCCGCCGCAGGTAGTTGGCGGTGGAGGCGAGGGCGTCGGGGATCGAGCGGACGAGATCGCGTCGGCCGTCGCCGTCGAAGTCGACGGCGAGGCGGCGGTAGCTCGTCGGGATGAACTGGGTATGCCCGAAGGCGCCGGCCCAGGAGCCGTAGAGCTCGTCGAGGGTGAGGTCGCCCGCCGCGACCAGCTCCATCGCCGCCATCAGCTCGCCGCGCCAGAAGTCCCGGCGGCGCTCGCCGGCGCAGACCAGCGTGGTGAGCGAATGCGGCAGGAAGTGCTCGCCGGTGCGCCGGCCGTAGTCGGTCTCGATCCCCCAGATCGCCAAGACGACGTGGCGGTCGACGCCGTAGGCGGCCTCGATCCGGGCGAGCAGGTCGCCGTGCTCGGCGAGCTCGGCGCGGCCGTCGGCGACGCGCGCGTCGTCGACCAAAAACGCCATGTAGTCCCAGATCTCGAGGGTGAACTCGGGTCGCTTGGCGGCGAGCTCGAGCACCCGCTCGTCGCGCTCGGCCTCGGCGAAGGCCTGGGCCGCGACATCCGCGGGCACGCCGCGGGCGACGGCGTCGCGCTCCAGATCCGCCACGCACGCCTCGAAGGCGGCGACGGCCGGGGTGGCGGCGAAGGCGGCGAGCGCAGCGATCAAGGCGATCCGACGCATGGGCGGGCACAACTCCGAGCTGAGACGGTCGTGCTCGTCTTAGCAGCCACGCCGGCGCCGCGCATGCCCTCCTTGCCGCGCTGTGGCTTGTGCGCGGCGGGCCGTCTTTCTAGGGCTGGCGCTTCGGCGTCACGACACGAGGGCCACCATGGGCGCGGGCGAGATCACCGGGACCACGCGCCTGTTCGGCGTCATCGCCGATCCGATCGACCATGTCCGCGCCTGCGAGGCCTTCAATCCACGCTTTCGCGACCGCGGCATCGACGCGGTGCTGGTGCCCTTCCACGTCCGGCCCGCCGAGCTCGCCCGCGCCCTCGACGGCTTCCGCGCGCTCGCCAATCTCGGCGGTGTGCTCGTCACCATCCCCCACAAGGAGGCGATCCTCGAGCGCGTCGACGCGGTCGGCCCACAGGCGGCGCGGGTCGGCGCCGGCAACGTCATCCGCCGCACCGCGGACGGCCGGCTCGAGGCGGAGAACTTCGACGGCCTCGGCTTCGTCGCCGGGCTCGCGGCCGCGGGCCATCCGCCCGCCGGCCGCGCCGTCCTGCTCGTCGGCGCCGGCGGCGCCGGCAAGGCCATCGCCTACGCCCTCGCCGAGGCCGGCGTGCGCCGCCTCGTCGTCGCCAACCGCGACGCCGCCCGCGCCGAGGCGCTCGCCCACGGCGTGCGCGCCGTCTTCCCCGCCGTCGACACCGCCGCCGGCCCGCCCGATCCCAGGGGCTTCGACCTCGCGATCAACGCCACCGCTCTCGGCCTCAAGCCCGCCGACCCGCTGCCCTTCGACCCCGCCGCGGCCGCGCCGGGCACGCTGATCGCCGAGATCGTCATGAAGCCCGAACGCACGCCCCTGGTCGAGGCCGCCGCGGCGCGCGGGCTCGCCGTCCATCTCGGCCGGCACATGCTCGACCATCAGGTCCCGCTGCTCGCGCGCTTCGTCGGCGCCTTCGACGACGCCGGCTGAGCCCCACCCGTGCACTTCGACCACTGGGGCTCCGACCTCGCCGCGGCGGGCCGCTGGCGGCCGCCGCCGGCGGCGCTCTACCGCGCCAAGCTCGTCCTCGTCCTCGGCCTTTGGAGCAGCGGCCTGGTGGCGATGTTCGCCGCCCCCGAGCCGATGGTCGTCGCCCGCGACGCCGCCTTTCTGCTGCTCCTCGCCCTCGCCCTGCCGGCGGCCAAGGCGGTGAGCCGGGCGGTGGCGGGCACCGGGCTCGCCGCCGCCGCGGTGCTGGCGCTCGGCTACGGCGACGGTGGTGCCCTCTTCGCCGCCGCCGAGGGCGCGCTGGTCTTCGTCATCTTCCTGCCCGCCCTCTTCTTGATGCGCGAGACGGTGCAGCGCAGCCCGGAGGCGCGCGCGGCGGAGACGGCCTTCGGTCAGCTCGGCCCCGGCCGGCGCATCGCCGGGCTCACCGTCGGCAGCCATCTGTTGGCGGCGGTGATGATCATCGGCGCCCTGCCGGTCATCCGCCCGTTTTTGGTCCGCCAGGAGCCGGAGCTGCGCGCGGAGTTCGCCCGCGCCGCGATCCGTGGCTTCGCGCTGTGCGTGTTGTGGTCGCCCTTCACCGTGGCGATGGGCTTCGTCTTGACCGCCAAGCCTGAGGTCGAGCTCGCCGCCGTCATCGCGATCGGTCTGCCGACCACGGCCTTGGCCCTGGTCGCCGCCGTCTTCGTGGACCGCGGCCTGAAGGGCGTCGCCGCCGCCCTGCCGGCGCTTATGGCGTTCAAGAGCCTCGCCCTGCCGATCGTGGTGACGGTCGGCCTCGTCGTGGTGCTCGCCAGCGTGAGCGCGCTCTCCACCCTCGAGGTGGTCGCGATCGTGCTCCCGCCCTTGTGCGTCGCGCGGCTGTGGGCGCTGCCGGGGCGGCCGGTCGGCGCCGCACTCCTCGCCGCCGGCCGCGATCTGCCGCGCATGGGCGACGAGCTCTTGATCTTCACGGGCGCGCTGGTGCTGGGCGATCTGATCACCACCTCGGGCGTCGCCGATCTGGTGGCCGCGGCGCTCGAGCTCGAGCGCTGGCCGCTGCCGCTGGTGCCGCTTTTGGGCTTCGCGCTCGGCCCGCCCTTGGCGCTGGCGGGGCTGCACCCGATCGTGGCGGCGACGGTCCTGTTCGCGCTGTTGGAGCCGGTGGCGGGACAACTGCCGGACCTGGTCGAGATCCAGGTGGTCCTCTTCGGCTGGATGGCCGGCGCGATGGTCTCCTACGCGTCGCTCTCGATCGTCGCCGCCTCAAGTCTGTTCGAGGTTCCCGCCCGTCGTCTGGTGCTCGGGGTGAACCTGCGCTACCTCCTCGGCCTCGCGCTCGCCGCCGCCGGTGTGCACGGGGTCGTGCTGGCCGCTCTCGGCTGACGGCGTCGTCGGGTGCGGTTCCGGCGCGCCGGCGATGGTTCCCTGCAGCGCGGAGAGGAAGTCCTCGATCTGCGCCGACTTCGGATGCTCCGAGCGCTGCAACAGGCCGACCGTTCGGCTCACCGGGGGATCACCGAAGGGCACGGTGCGCAGTCGGCTGGCGTGATAGGCCTCGATCTGGCTGGCCGGCAGGATCGACACCCCGATTTCCGCCTCCACCAACGCCAACGCCCCCAACAGCGTGTCGACCTCCATCGCCGCGTCGAGGCGCATGCGACGCCGCGACAGCGCCTGCTCGACCAGCTGCGCCATCCAGTCGTGGCGGCGAAAGCGGATATAGGGCAGCGCGCTCAACAGAGCCGTGTCGGTCTCGCCCGACGCGGTCACCGGTGCAACGACCTGGAGCGGTTCGACCAGCACGGGTGTGAACCGCAGACCGACCGGCGGTGAGGTCGGCTGGACCGTCACCGCGGCATCGATCATGCCGCGGGTCAGGCGGTCCTCGAGGTCTTCGGCCTGGTCGGTGGCGAGCATCACCCGCAGCTGCGGCCGCAGCCGACACAGCCGCGCGAGCGCCGGCGCGAGCAACCCGGCGACGGTGGTCGGCAGCGCGCCCAGCGAGAGCATGCCGGCGACCTCGCCCAGGCCGTTCTCGCCCAGCGTCTCCCATTCCTGGAGCACGCGGCGGGCGCGTTCGAGCGTGCGCCGGCCGGCGTCCGTCAGGACCGGCGGCCGCACCGAGCGGTCGAACAGCGTCTCGCCGAGTTCGTCCTCGATGATCTTGACGTGCAGGCTCACCGCCGCCGGCGACAGATTGAGCGCCCGGCTCGCCGCCAAGAAGCTGCCGTGCTCCGCGATCGCCACGATGGTATACAGAACCCGTATATCCATTACCGTATCTTTATCACGGCTGATGGGTCGCGCGAACGTGCTTCGGCGGTGCTACGATTGCCGTTCTTGGGCGGATGCCGCGCCGACACTTGACCTCGGTCGGCCGCGGCTGATCGCCCGGGGCGGCGATGAGACGGGTGCACCACACCCCGAGCGGGGGCGCGGGCGCGCCGGCCGTCGGCCGTCACGCGGCTCGCGCCACCGCGGCGGCGCTCGCGTTGCCGTCGGGCGCTGCTCAGGGGGAGCCGATGGTCGCGCGCATCCATGTCCTCATCCCGGTTGGTGCCGAAGGCGGTGGGCACGGCGCAGTTCGCAGCGTCCGGGCACCGGTGCGTTCCGGCCTCTCGCGAACGCGTCTTAGAAGAACATGTCGGGCGCTGGCCGTTAAAAGGCCACCGCGCACTCGGTCGAGACGGCGGCTCGTCAGCACGATACCCGGTTGCTCGGTTCGATGGCGACCATCATCTGCCCGCTGCACCGGAACTTTTCCGAAAACGTCCGCGACCGGGCGCCGATCGCGGACAGGTGACGCGACGACGCCGCGATCATGCGGCGACGATGGTCCGTGCGGACACTCCCGTCGGCAGACGGGAGCCTGCGCGCGCCGCTGCGGATCGGCGCAGCGCCGTCGGCGGTCTCGGCCGGCCGCTCAGTTCCAGCCGTGGGACCAGCCGCGGCGGTCGAGCCCGACGGGCGCGCCCCGCCGGTCGCGCACGACGACGCCGCCGCCGGCGGCGGTGCGGCCGATGCGGGTGAGCGCCAAGCCGAGCCTGCAGGCGAGGTCGTGCACCTGCGGCCGCCGTTCGGGCGCGGCGGTGAAGACGAGTTCGTAGTCGTCGCCGCCGGTGAGGGCGGCCACGAGCGCCTCAGGCGCGTCGCGAGCGGCCTCGGAGAGCGGCACCGCGTCGGCCTCGAGCGTGACCGCGAGCCCCGACCGTGCGGCGATGTGGCCGAGATCCTGCACGAGCCCGTCGGAGACGTCCTGACAGGCGGTCGCCACCCCGCGCAGCGCCGCGCCGAGCGCGAGCCGGGGCTGGGGGAGGCGATAGCGGTTCACCAGCGCCCGGGCGTCGTCCTCGGGCGGCGACCAGCCGCCCCGGAGCACGACAAGCCCGAGCGCCGCGTCGCCGAGCGTGCCCGACACCCAGACGTCCTCGCCGGGCCCGGCGCCGGCCCGGGTGAGCGCCGCGCCCGCCGGGACCCGGCCGAGCGCGGTCACCGACAGGACGAGCGGGCCGGGCGTCGAGACGGTATCGCCGCCCAAAAGGCTCACCCCGTAGGCAGCCTGGTCCGCCCGCAGCCCCGCCACCATCGCCTCGAGCCAGGCGTCGTCGAGGCGCGCCGGGCGGACCAGCGCCATGAGATAGTGGGTGGCGCGCGCGCCCATGGCGGCGAGGTCGGAGAGGTTCACCCGGAGCGCCTTTTGCGCCACCGTCGCCGGCGGATCGTCGGGCAAGAAGTGCACGCCCTCGACCAGCGCGTCCTTGACGACGACGAGCTCGTCGGTGCCGGCGGAAAGGACGGCGCCGTCGTCGGTGAGGCCCAAGGCGGCGGGATCGCTCGCCAAGGGCGCGAAGAGCTCGGCGATGAGGTCGAACTCGCCGCGCCCGGCCATCTCAGGCGCCGTTCGGCTCGGCCAGATCGGCGAGCGAGGCGGGCGGGCGGCGCAACAGTGGCGCGGCGTGGTCGAGGACGGCGTGGACGAAGCCGGGCTCGTTGCCCTCGAAGAAGCCGCGGGCGAGCTCGACATACTCGTCGATGATGGTCCCGATACTGGTCTGCGGCCGACCGGCGAGCTCGAAGGCGCCGGCGCGCAGCATCGCCCTGAGCGTGTAGCCGCAGCGGGCGAGCGTCCAGCCGGCCGAGAGCTGGCGCGCAAGTGCTGCGTCGAGCTCGCCCTGGCGCGACACCGCGCCGAGCACGAGGTCGTGGAACAGCTCGCGGTCGACGGCCTTGCTCTGCCCGCCGGTCTCGTCGCGCACGAACAGGTCGTCGAGCCGGTAGCGCTCGAACTCGGCGATGACGTCGATCGCGTCCTTGCCGGTGATGTCGATCTCGTAGAGCGCCTGAATCGCCGCGTAGCGGGCCGCGCGGCGGGGGTCCAGCTCGTGGGCCTCAGGCATCGGCGAGGAAGGTCTCCGCCAAGCCGATCAGCGCGAGCGCGGCGCGGGCGGCGTCGCCACCCTTGTTCTTGCCCTTGGGGTCGGCGCGCACCAGCGCTTGCGCCTCGGTGTCGACGGTGAGGATGCCGTTGCCGATCGGACAGCCGCGCTCCATGCCGAGCTGGACCAGGCCGCGGGCACTCTCGCCGGCGACGATGTCGTAGTGCGAGGTCTCGCCGCGGATGACGCAGCCCAGCGCCACATAGCCGTCGAAGCGCTCGCTGGCGTCGGCGAGCGCGATCGCCGTCGGCACCTCGAGCGCACCCGGCACCGCCACCGTCTCGTAGGTGGCGCCGGCCCGGTCGAGCGCGGCCGTGGCCCCCTCGAGCAGCATGGTCTGGATGTGGTCGTAGAACCGGGCCTCCACGATCAGGAGATGGCGCCGGCTCCGTTCCGCCTCAGGGTCGTCCATGATGGTTCGGTCCTTCCAGCTGGCGGGCGACATAGCGGGCGAGCATGTCCACCTCGAGGTTGACGGCGTCGCCCACCGCCCGCTCGGCGAGGGTGGTGTGCTCCCAGGTATAAGGCACGATCATCAGCTCGAAGCGGTCGGCTAGGACGGCGTTGACGGTGAGCGAGATGCCGTCGACGGCGATCGAGCCCTTGACCGCCACCATCGGCGCCAGCGCGGGGGGCAGCGCCACCGCGAGGCGCCAGCTGTCGCCGACCGGCTCGATCGCCAAGAGCTCCGCCACCGCGTCGACATGGCCGAAGACGAAATGGCCGCCGAGCTCGTCGCCGAGCCTGAGCGAGGTCTCGAGGTTGACGGCGGTGCCCTCGCGCCAGTCGCCGAGCGTCGTGCGCGCCAGCGTCTCCGCCGAGGCCTCGACCAGATGGGCGCCCCCGGCCTTTTCGACGACGGTGAGGCAAACGCCGCTGTGCGCCACCGAGGCGCCCACGGGCAGCTGGTCGTAGGCGAGCGCGCTCGCGATCCAAAGGCGGCGGTCGGCCGTGCCCTCGACGCGCTGGATGCGGCCCAGATGGGTGACGATGCCGGTGAACATGCAGCCCTAATCGGCTCGGGTCCAAAGCTGCAGGCGATCCGGCCCGCAGCTGAGATCGTCGATGTGGCGAAAGCGCGGGGCGTCGGCAAGGGCCTCGAGCCCGAAGCCGCCGATCGCGGCGAGCCCGTCGCCGCCGAGCACCCGCCCGCCGGCGAAAAGATAGAGCCGATCGACGAGGCCCCTCGCGGTCAACGCCCCGGCGAGGCCGGCGCCGCCCTCGACCAGCACGCGGGTGACGCCCTCGCCCGCGAGCGCGCGCAGCCCGGCCGCGAGGTCGACGTGACCGGCGCGGTCGCTCGCCACCTTCAAAACCCGCACCCCCGCCGCCTCCAGGGGGCCGGTGGCGGCGTCCGCGCCGGTGAGCAGCCAGGTCGGAACCTCGCGGGCGGTCAGAGCGAGCTGACTCGCGGGTGCGAGCGTGGCCCGGCCGTCGACGACGACGCGCACGGGCGAGCGGCCCTCGAGCCCGGCGAGCCGGCAGGTGAGCGCTGGATCGTCGAGGGCGGCGGTGCGGCTGCCGATCATGACGGCGTCGTGCTCGGCGCGCAGCCGGTGGCCCAGCGCGCGCGCCGCGGGTCCGGTGATCCACTGGCTCTCGCCGGCGGCGGTGGCGATCCGACCGTCGAGGCTCTTGGCGAGTTTGAGCGCCACCAGGGGCCGCCCCTCGCGGATGCGGCTGAAGAAGCCGGCGTTGAGCCACGCCGCCTCGGCGCGCATGACGTCTTCGGTGACCGGGATGCCGGCGGCCCGGAGCTGGGCGTGGCCGGCGCCCGCGACCCGCGGGTCCGGGTCCTCGATGGCGGTGACGACGCGGCCGACGCCGGCCGCGATCAGCGCGCCCGAGCAGGGGGGGGTGCGGCCCCAATGAGCGCAGGGCTCGAGCGAGATGTAGGCGGTCGCGCCGCGAGCCGCCGTGCCGGCGCGGTCCAGCGCCTCCGGCTCGGCGTGTGGACGGCCGCCGGGCTGGGTCCAGCCCCGGCCGACGCAGCGGCCGTCCTTGACGACGACGCAGCCAACCGCCGGGTTCGGCCAGACGTTGCCGAGCCCGCGGGCGGCGAGGCGCAGGCAGGTCGCCATCCAGGCCGCATCCTCGGGGCGCGGCGTCTCATCGGGCTGGTCGGCCATGGCTCCCCGGTGGCTGGCGCGACGCGCCTCAAGCGGCGCGGTCGGTCGCCGCGTGCAACTCGCGGATCGCGCGGGCGTAGTCGGCCGCGCCGAAGACCGCCGAGCCCGCCACCAGCACGTCGGCGCCGGCGGCGACGGCGCGCCCGGCGGTGGTGCGGTTGATGCCGCCGTCGACCTCGAGGCGGATGCCGCGCCCGGCGGTCTTCGCCTTCAGCCGCCTGAGCTTCTCCAACTGGCTCTCCAAAAAGGATTGTCCACCGAAGCCCGGGTTCACGCTCATCACGCAGACGAGATCGATGCGGTCGAGCACGTAGTCGATCGCCTCGGCCGGCGTCGCCGGGTTGAGGGCAACCCCCGCCCGCTTGCCGAGCGAGCGGATCAACGCGAGCGTGCGGTCGAGATGCGTCGCCGCCTCGGCGTGGACGATGATGCGGTCGGCGCCCGCGGCCGCGAAGGCTTCGACGAACGGGTCCACCGGCGAGATCATCAAATGGCAGTCGAAGGTCTTGGCCGTCCGCGGACGGATGGCGCGCACCACCTCGGGCCCGAAGGTCAGGTTGGGCACGAAGTGACCGTCCATGATGTCGAGATGGATCCAGTCCGCCCCGGCGCGGTCGACCGCTTCGACTTCGTCGCCCAGACGCGCGAAGTCGGCGGTGAGGATCGACGGGGCGATCAAGAGGTCGGCGGTCATCGCTCTTCCTCGCGAGACACTGAGGGGGCGCGGGCGTGCTCGCGGCGCGCGGGAGTGGCGCGTCGATGCGCTCCCAGACCGCCGGCGTCAAGCGCCGGCGGGTGCGCTCCCAGACCGCCGGCGTCAAGCGCCGGCGGGCGCGCCCCCCGACCGCCGGCGTCAAGCGCCGCCGGGGGAGGGCGCTCATGCGGCCGCGCGCACCTCCGCGAGCGCCGCCGGCAACGCCGCCGCCAGGGCGTCGAGATCGGCGTCGGTGCCGGTGCCGATGCGGATGCAGCGATCGAGCGGGGCGACGCCCGGCATCCGCAAAAAGAGGTCGCGATCGAGCAGCGCCTGGAGCAGACGCCGCGCGAAGGCGCCGTCGCGGCCGGTATCGACCGCGACGAAGTTGGTCGCCGAGGGCAGGGCCGCGAGGCCGTTGGCTCGGGCGATCGCGTCGATGCGCGCCCGGGCGTGGGCCACGCGCTCCAGCACGTGGGCCAGATGGCCGCGGTCCTCGAGCGCTGTCCGCGCCGCCACCTGCGCCAGGCGGTTCACGCCGAAATGGTTGCGGATTTTATGAAAGCTCGCGATCACCCCGGCCTCGCCGATGACGTAGCCGACGCGCAGCCCCGCCAGCCCGTAGGCCTTCGAGAAGGTGCGAAAGCGCAGGATGCGGGGGTCGCTCACGTCGACCGCCGGGCTCGTGCCGGCGGGGGCGTATTCGTGGTAGGCCTCGTCGAGGCAGAGGGTGCAGCGCGCCGGCAGCGCGTCGGCGAAGCGCGCGACCGCCTCGGCCGGCCACCACGAGCCCATCGGGTTGTCGGGGTTGGCCAGATAGACCACCCGCACCGCCGGGTCGCGCCGCGCCGCCTCCAGAAGGCCGTCGAGGTCCTCCTGGTCGTCGCGGTAGGGCACCGCGACCAGCTCGCCGCCATAGCCGTGGACGTGGAAATTGAAGGTCGGATAGGCCCCGCGCGAGGTCACCACCTTGACGCCGGGCTCGACGAACAGCCGAACGGTATAGCCCAAAAGGGCGTCGATGCCCTCGCCCACGAGCACGTTCTCGGCCGCCACGCCCTCGGCCGCGGCGAGGACTTCGCGCAAGACGAACGTCTCCGGATCGCCGTAGCGCCAGCTGTCGCTCGCCGCCTCGGCGATGGCGGCGGTCACGGCGGGCGACGGGCCGAAGACGCTCTCGTTGGCGCCGAGGCGGGCCAGGAAGGGCCGGGCGCGGGCGCGCTCCTGCGTCTCGGGACCGACGAAGGGCACGTGCGCGGGCAACTCGCGCACCAAAGCGGTGTAGGGACGGTCGCGCATACGGCTCGAGCGGGTGGATCCTTCGGGTCATCGCCACCATCGCACGGTCCCGGCGTCCCGTCGATCCGCCGGCCCCGGCGCTTGACGCGGCGGCGGCGACGCCATAGCGAGGTCGCATGAGCATCTCGGGATCCGAAACGCGGCGACGACGACGGCGGTGATCGCCGCTTCGCCGATCTGCGCACGGTCGCGTTCGTCCTCATCCCGGGCTCCCACGATGTTTCATCTTCGCGCCGAAACGCCGGCCGACGCGCCGGCGATCGAACAGCTCCTCGACCGGGCGTTCGGACCCGACCGCACCGCCAAGGCGTCCTACGCCTTTCGCGACGGTGTGCCGCCGGAGCGCCACCTCGCCCGCGTCGCCGTCGCCGCCGCTGACGGCCGCGTCGTCGGCACCATCCGTTATTGGCCGGTCGCCGTCGGCGACGCCGCGGCCTTGCTGTTGGGCCCGCTCGGGGTGGAGCCGGTGCTCAAGGGCCGGGGCATCGGCCGCGCGCTGGTGCGCGCGAGCTTGGCGCGGGTGCGGGCGCGCCCGGCGCCAGCGGCTGTCTTCCTGGTCGGCGATGCGGCCTATTACGGGCCCTTGGGCTTCGTTCCCGCGCCGGCGACGACGGTGATGCCGGGCGAGGACCCCGCCCGGCTGATGGTCGACGCGGG
Source organism: Alphaproteobacteria bacterium (assembly GCA_046541805.1). Lineage (GTDB taxonomy): Bacteria > Pseudomonadota > Alphaproteobacteria > Geminicoccales > Geminicoccaceae > JAAAPF01. The sequence continues at coordinate 3,595 of JBKHCM010000032.1, read as the reverse complement.
CGCCGGCCCACCGCCCGCGGGCACGCTGCGACCGGCGCGCGTGGTGCGGGCGGCGGATCGCCGCAACCCGGTCGCCGCGGACTGATCGCGCGGCGTTGTCTTGCCGCTGTCACGGGCCAGGATCACAATTCGGTATGTCGTGTCCGCCGCCGATCACGCGCCGTGGCGCCTTGGGCCTCCTGGCGGCGGCCCTCGCCGGGCCGGCGCGCGCCGAGCCGATTCGGCAGTTCACCATCGCCACCGGCGACCTCGCCGGCACCTACTATCCGCTGGCCGGTGTCTTGGCGAGCATTCTGACGGCGCCGCCGGGCGGCGAGCCTTGCCGGCCGGGCGATCTCTGCGGCGTGGGCGGCCTCGTCGCCGTCGCCCAGACCTCCGAGGGCTCGATCGCCAACGTCGAGGCGCTGGCCGCGGGCGAGGTCGACAGCGCTCTCGTCCAGGCCGACGTGGCGCACGCGGCCCATGCCGGCCGCGACGCCTTCGCGGCCGCGCCCGTCACGGGCATTCGCGCGCTGGCGAGCCTCTACCCCGAGATGGTGCAGCTCGTCGTCCGCCGCGCCGCCGGCGGCCGGCCGCGACGGCTCGCCGTCGGCGCCCCGGGCTCGGGCACGCGGCTGTCGGCGCCGGTGGTGCTGCCCGCCTTCGGGCTGGATCTGCGCGCCCTCGAGATGGTCGGGCTCAACCCGTCGCAGGCGCTGGCGGCGATCGACGCCGACGAGCTCGACGGCTTTTTGACCATCGCGGGAGCGCCGACGACGGCGGTGCGCGAGGCGCTCGGCCGCGGCGACATGGAGCTGGTTCCAGTGCGCCAGGAGGCGGCGCGCCGCGTCGTCGGGGCGGGCTCGCACTGGCGGCTCGCGGTATTGCCGGCGGGACTTTACGCCGACATGCGGGCGACACCGTCGCTGGCGGTCCCGGCGCTCTGGGTGGTAGACGCGGGGCTCGCCGACAAGCTCGTGGGCTCGCTCCTGGCGGCACTTTGGTCGCCCGTGGCGCGCGACGTTCTGGCGGCCGGCCACCCGGCGGGGCGGGAGGTTACGCTGGCGACGGCGCTCGAAGGGCTGAGCGTCCCGCTGCACCCGGCCGCGTTCGACTTCTATCGCGCCGCCGGGCTGATCGCCGCGCCGGCGACGGTTCCCCACGTCCGCGACTGAGCGGGCCGCCGCAGGCCGGTGGACCGGCGTGGCCGCACCGAGCCGGTCAAAACCGCGCTAAAGCACGTCCGCCGCGTCCATGGGCGCGGTGATCCCGGCGACGCCGTCGCCCGCGTCGGCCTCGGCCTCGGCCTGCGCGTCCGGGTCCTTCAAGACGTAGCCGCGTCCCCATACCGTCTCGATGTAATGCTGGCCGGCGTTCAGGCGCGCGATCTTCTTTCTGAGCTTGCAGATGAACACGTCGATGATCTTGAGCTCCGGCTCGTCCATGCCGCCGTAAAGATGGTCGAGGAACATCTCCTTGGTGAGCGTGACGCCTTTGCGGAGCGAGAGGAGCTCGAGGATACTGTATTCCTTGCCGGTGACGTGCAGGCGCAGGCCGCCGACCTCGACGGTCCGGGTGTCGAAGTTGACGACGAGGGCGCCGGTGCGGATGACCGATTCCGAGTGCCCCTTCGAGCGCCGGACCACGGCCTGGATCCGCGCCGCCAGCTCGGCGGGGTAGAACGGCTTGGTCACGTAGTCGTCGGCACCGGAGCTCAGCGTCTTGACCTTGTCGTCGACCTCGAGCCGCCCCGACAGGATCAAGACCGGTGTGCGCACCTTGGCCCCGCGGATTTGCCGGATGACGTCGTAGCCGTCCAGGTCGGGCAGGGTGAGATCCAGCAGCACGATGTCGAAGTCGTAGAGCTTGGCCAGCTCGACGGCGTCCTCGCCGTAGGCGGTCGGCTCGATGATCACGCCTTCGCGCTGCAACGCCGCTTGGATCAGCTTCTGCGACATCGGATCGTCTTCGACCACCAGCGCCCGCATCATCGTCTCCCAACCCGCAAGAGGACAAGGCATCGACAACCGTTCCGGCGGAGGATCGCGGGGGGCGTCCGGCGAGGACGCGGTCGGGATCGTCCGGGTCCGGCTGCGTGTGGAGACGACTTATGCAATCTTAAAGTTTATATGCTGTTAAAGATGCTCGCGTCACGCGAGCTAGGGAGCCGCCGCCATGCAGCGTCTGCACGACGCCCTCGCCGATCTTCCCGCGTGGACCATCGCCGGGCGGGTCCATGCCGCCCGGGCGAGCGCTCTCCACTGCGCCGGCCTCGGCGGGCTCGTGGCCGTGGGCGACAGCTGCCGCATCGCGCGCGGCGGCGGGCGCGCGCCGCTGTTGGCCGAGGTCGCCGCCTTCGACGGCGACACCACCGTGCTCCTGCCCTACGGCGCATGCCGCGACGTGGCGCTCGGCGCGCGCGTCGAGGTGATGCCGTCGCTCGCCACGGTGAGCCCTGGCGCGAACTGGCTCGGCCGCGTCCTCGACCCGCTCGCCCGCCCGCTCGACGACCGGCCGGCGCCGACGCCCGGCGGCCGGGCGGTGGCACTCTACGGCGGCCCGCCGGACGCGACCCGCCGCCACCCGCTGGGCGAGCGGCTGCCCTTGGGCGTGCGCGCGCTCGACCTCTTCGTGCCGGTCAGGCGCGGCCAGCGGCTCGGCATCTTCGCGGGCTCCGGCGTGGGCAAGTCGACGCTTTTGGCGATGATCGCCAAGCGTGCGCGCGCCGACTGCCTCGTCATCGGGCTGGTCGGCGAGCGTGGCCGCGAGGTCAACGAGTTCTTGAACGAGACGCTCGACGCCGAGGCGCGCGCGCGCGCTGTGACCGTCGTCGCCACCTCCGATCAGCCCGCGATGCTGCGCCGGCGCGCCGCCTGGCTCGCCCTCACCATCGCCGAGGCGCTCAGAGACCAGGGCCGTTCGGTGATCTGCCTCGTCGACAGCTTGACCCGCTTCGCCACGGCCTTGCGCGAGGTCTATCTCGCCGCCGGCGAGCCGCCGGCGACGCGGGGCTATCCACCGAGCGTCTTCGCCGAGTTGCCACGGCTGCTGGAGCGCGCCGGGCCCGGCGTCGACGATGGCGGCGATGTCACCGGGTTGTTCACCGTCCTGACCGAGGGCGACGATACCGAGGAGCCGGTCGCCGACCAGATCCGCTCGATCCTCGACGGCCATGTCGTGCTCGACCGCCGGATCGCCGAGGCCGGGCGCTACCCGCCGGTGGACGTCCTCAAGAGCCTGTCGCGGACCGCCGGCGCGGTCTACGCCGCGGACGAGGCCGAGCTCGCCCGCCACGCCCGCCGACTGATGCAGGCGCACGCCGAGAGCGCCGATCTCATCCGCCTCGGCGCCTATGCCGCCGGCGCCGATCCGCTGGTCGACGAGGCCGTCGCACGGTTGCCGGCGCTCGAGGCGCTGTTGGCCGAGGCGCCCGGCGACGACGCCGATGCCACGCCCTTCGCGCGGCTCGCCGAGGCCTTGGGCCGTGCCGCTCCGGCCACGGCGGCGTGACCGACCTACGCACGCTCGCCGAGCTCGAGCGCCTGCGCCGGCGCGCCCGCGATGACGCCCAGCGCCGGCTGGTCGAGGCCCAGCGCGCCCTGGCGGCACTCGAACG
>JBKHCM010000031.1:0-26314 GCA_046541805.1 Alphaproteobacteria bacterium | reverse complement strand
TCCAGTCCTCTTGGGCGAGGGCGTCGAGGGTGGCGCGCACCGCGGCCTCGTCGGCGGCGTCTGCGGCGGCGTCTGCGGCGGCGACCGGGGCGGCGACGGGCGTGGCTGCGAGCAGCAGCCCGGCCGCGGCGAGCCGGCGCAGCCGCGAGGCGAGCGGGCTCGCCGCTTTACGGTCGCTCACGGGCTTTCTATGTAAGGCGGCCACGGGTACGGCACCCACCCAACCTTTGAGAGACGACGATGTTTCGCGGTTCCATCGTGGCGCTCGTCACCCCCTTCCGCAACGGCGTGGTCGACGAACGCGCACTCGGCGACCTCGTCGAATGGCACATCGCCGAAGGCACCCACGGGATCGTACCCGTCGGCACCACCGGCGAAAGCCCCACGCTGACGCACCGCGAACACGAGCGCGTGGTCGAGCTGGTGGTCCAGGCGACCGCGCGCCGCGTGCCCGTCATCGCCGGGGCCGGCTCCAACAGCACCCACGAGGCCGTCGGCTTCGCGCAGTTCGCCCGGAAGGTGGGGGCCGACGCCGCCCTCGTCGTCACCCCCTACTACAACAAGCCGACGCAGGAGGGCCTTTATCAGCACTTCAAGACGGTGCACGACGCCGCCGAGCTGCCGATCGTGATCTACAACATCCCGGGCCGCTCGGTGGTCGACATGACCCCCGAAACGATGGGCCGACTGGCGCGGCTGCCCAACATCGTCGGCGTCAAGGACGCCACCGCCGATCTCGTCCGGCCGCTGTTGCAGGCCCGGCACTGCGGCGACGACTTCTGCCAGCTCTCGGGCGAGGACGGCACCGCGCTCGCCTTCAACGCCCATGGCGGGGTCGGCTGCATCTCGGTGACCGCCAACGTCGCCCCACGCCAGTGCGCCCACGTGCAGGAGGCCTGGCTCGACGGCGAGCCGCGCCGGGCGCTGGCTTTGCACAACGAGCTGATGCCGCTGCACGCCGCGCTCTTCTGCGAAGCGAGCCCGTCACCCACGAAATACGCGCTGGCCCGGCTCGGCCGGTGCGGCGAGGAGGTGCGCCTGCCGTTGATGCCGCTCTCGCCCGCCGGCCGCGAGCGGGTCGACGCCGCCATGGCCGAGGTCCTCGCCTGAACCCATGGCCGTCAAGACGCCGGGCCGACGCGCGGTCGCGCAGAACCGCAAGGCCTTTCACAACTACCATATCGAAGAGCGCTTCGAGGCCGGCTTGGTGCTGCAGGGCACCGAGGTCAAGTCGCTGCGCGACGGCCGCGCCAGCCTGAACGACGCCTATGCCGGGGAGATCGCGGGCGAGCTCTGGCTCTTCAATGTCCACATCCCCGAATATCACGCCGGCAACCGCTTCAACCACGAGCCGAAGCGGCCGCGCAAGTTGCTCTTGCATCGGCGCGAGATGGCGAAGCTGTTGGGCGCGGTGCAGAAGGAGGGCTATACGCTGGTGCCGCTGCAGATCTACTTCAACGCCCGTGGCATCGCCAAGGTGGAGCTCGGCCTCGCGCGCGGCAAGAAGGTCTACGACAAGCGCGCCGCGATCAAGGAGCGCGACTGGCAGCGCCAAAAGGAGCGGCTCTTTCGGCGCGACCAGGGCGAGGCCGGGTGACGCAGGCGTCGGCCCGGCCGCCCGGCGCGCTCGAGCTGCGCTGGGCCGAGGTCGACGGGCTCGCGCTCCGCCTCGCCGTCGCCCCGCCGCTCGCCGCCGGGCGCTCGCTTTTGTTGCTGCCGGGCCGCACCGAGTTTTTGGAGAAGTACGAGGACGTCTTCGCCGAACTGCGCCGCCGCGGCTTTCGCGTCGCCAGCCTCGACTGGCGGGGGCAGGGTGCCTCGACGCGTCTGTTGGCCGACCCCAGGCGCGGCCACATCGACGATTTCCGCGCCTTCCAGCGTGATCTCGATGCGCTCTTGGCGCTCGCCCGCGCGGCGCTGCCGCGGCCTTGGACCGCGCTCGCCCATTCGATGGGCGGACTGATCTTGATGGAGCGCCTGGTGGCGGCGCCGCAGAGTTTCGAGCGCGCGGTCTTCTGCGCGCCGCTGTTCGGCATCCGCATGGACCCGCTCGGCCGCCTTGCGGCGCCGACGCTGGCGGCGGCGGCCGTCGCACTCGGCCTCGCCGGCCGCTACGCGCCGGGACAGGGGCCGGCGCCGCTCGCCGGCGACGAGCCCGTGGGCAACGTGCTCACCAGCGATCATGCCCGCTTTCGGCGCTACCGCGAGCGCTGTCGCGCCAACGAGGAGAAGCTGCTGGGCGGGGTCACCTGGGGCTGGCTGCACGCCGCCTTCGCCGCGATGCGGCGGCTGAGGGCGCCCGGCGTGCTCGAGGCGGTCAAGACGCCGGCGCTGATCCTCGAGGCCGGCCACGAGCGCGTCGTCGATCCGGCGGCGATCGACGCCGCGGCGCGGCGGCTGCCGCGGACCCGCCGGCTGGTCATGCCGGGTGCCGAGCACGAGCTGATGATGGAGCGCGACGACGTGCGCCGGCGCGTCTTCGACGCCATCGACCGCTTCGCGGCGTGAGGCTCAAGCGGCGGGCAAGAGGCGGCGGATGGTGGCCATGACGCCGTCGAACATGGCGTGGGTCAGCCGGCCGGTGTTCAGGTTGTAGCGCGAGGTGTGGTAGCTCGCGATCAGCGTCGGCCCGCGGGCGACGCGCGTCGCCGCCCCGTGGTCGAAGCCGTGGCGCGCGGGCACCTGGCCGAGGGCGCGCAGGCTGGCCGCGAAGGCGACGCGGCCGAGGCAGAGCACGACGTCGGGCCGCGGTGCCACGGCCAACTCGTCCTCCAAAAAGGGACGGCAGTTGGCGATTTCCGCGCCGGTCGGCTTGTTCTGCGGTGGCACGCAGCGCACCGCGTTGGTGACGCGGCAGTCGGCGAGCTCGAGGCCGTCGTCGGGCGCGGCGCGGTAGGTCCCGCGGGCGAAGCCGTGGGCGATCAGCGCCGCGTAGAGGACGTCGCCGGCGTAGTCGCCGGTGAACGGGCGGCCGGTGCGGTTGGCGCCGCCGCGGCCGGGCGCGAGGCCCACGATCACCAGCCGCGCGTCGGCGGGGCCGAAGGCGGGCACCGGGGCGTTGTGCCAGCCGGGTTCGGCGGCGCGGTTGCGCGCGCGGTAGTCGACGAGCCGGGGGCAGCGCGCACAGTCCGGCGGCGGCACGCGCCGCGCGGCGGGGGTCACGACCTCAGCGGATCGCACCCTCGTCCGCTTCCTCCGCTTCTTCCTCGTCCTCGGCGTGCTCGTACGTCGCCGCCGGGGCGTTGCGCGGCGCGTTCACGCGCGCGATCTCGGGCTCGAGATCCTGCAACTCGATGAAGAAGTCGGCCTGCCGGCGCAGCTCGTCCGCCACCATCGGTGGCGTCGTGTGCAACGTCGAGATGATCGAGACCTTACAGCCTTGGCGCTGCGCCGCCTCGATCAGCTTACGGAAATCGCCGTCGCCGGAACACAGCACGATGTGCTCGACGTGACGGCACGTTTCCATGACGTCGACGGCGATCTCGATGTCCATGTTGCCCTTATACTTCCGCCGCCCGGCGATGTTGGTATATTCCTTCAAGGGCTTGGTGACGAGCGAATAACCGTTGTAGTCTAGCCAGTCGACCAACGGCCTGACGGGCGAGTATTCTTGATCGTCGAGAAGCGCGGTATAATAATAAATGCGCAGTAATTGGCCATGGTCGCGAAAGACCCGGCGCAGACTCTTGTAATCGATGTCGAAGCCGAGGGCTTTGGCGGTCTGGTAAAGATTGGCGCCATCGATGAAGACGGCGTAGCGCTCATCGGGATGAACGGGAAGCGATGGGGGGGCCATGTCGGGCATGGGGCAACCAGTCCTCGAAAATGCTTGCGATATGGACAACACCGCTCAAAAGTCTCTAATGAGACAATCGGTGCGACGACCCCGTTCATGGATGGCGTGGGGCGCGGTGTCAACGAGTGGGGCACCGAGCGGCGGCGAATTTGCACCCTCGCACCCGGCTCGCTATATGTAGTCCTCGAGCCGACAAAGGAAAGGGTATCCGCATGGCGCGCATTACGGTGGAGGACTGCGTCGAGCGCGTTCCCAGCCGCTTCGAACTGGTGATGCTGGCGGCCCAGCGGGCACGCGACGTCTCGGCCGGCGCGTCGCTTTCGGTGGAGCGCGACAACGACAAGAACCCGGTGGTGGCGCTCCGCGAGATCGCCGGGCAGACCGTCGACCTCGACCATCTGCGCTACGAGCTGATCCACGGCCTCAGGCGCCATCACGAGCTCGAGATGGGCGACGACGAGGCCCGCGCCGAGCTCGAGGCGGAGAGCGTGCCGCCGCCGGGGCTGCACGAGAGCGGCCTGCCGCCGGAGGTGAGCTACGCCGACCACGACGAGGCCGGCGAGGAGGAGGAGGAGGCGACCGGCGTCGCCACGGCCGCGGCGGAACCCGCCGAGCCCGAGGAAGCCGGCGACGAGGAGGCCGCGGGCGAGGCCGACGACGCCGACGACGAGGACGCGGCAACCGGCTGAGCGGAGAGCCCCAAAGTTGTGCGCGTACCGCGCTCCGGAGGAGATCACCCCGCCGGCCCCCGCGGCCGTCCCCGCGCGGCGGCGCTCGGTGCTGCGCCAGTACGAGCTCGTCGAGAAGGTCAAAGGCTACGATCCGAGCGCCGACGAGGACCTCCTCAACCGCGCCTACGTCTTCGCGATGCAGGCCCACGGCCATCAACTGCGGGCCTCGGGCGACCCCTACTTCCACCACCCGGTCGAGGTCGCGGGCATCCTGGCCGGGCTCAAGCTCGACAGCGCCTCGATCGCCACCGGGCTGTTGCACGACACCGTCGAGGACACCGGGGCGACCATCGAGGACATGGAGCGCCTGTTCGGCCGCGAGGTCGCCCGCCTCGTCGACGGGGTGACCAAGCTCAACAAGCTCGATCTGCGCTCCCCGCACAGCGCCCAGGCGGAGAACTTCCGAAAGCTGTTGCTCGCGATGTCCGAGGACATCCGCGTGCTCTTGGTCAAGCTCGCCGACCGCCTGCACAACATGCGCACGCTCCACTTCATCAAGAAGCCGGAGAAGCGCCAGCGCATCGCCTTCGAGACCATGGAGATCTACGCGCCTTTGGCCGAGCGCATCGGCATGGACCAGATGAAGGCGGAGCTCGAGGATCTGGCCTTCGCCGAGCTCTTCGCGGACGCGCGCGCCTCGATCATCGACCGGCTCGAGCAGCTCAGGCGCGACGACACCGGGCTCATCGAGCGGGTCATCGCCGGCCTGCGCGCGGTCGTCGCCGAGAGCGGGCTCGAAGCCGACGTCTACGGCCGCGAGAAGACGCCGATCTCGATCTGGCGCAAGATGGAGCGGCGCAACATCGACTTCGAGCAGCTCGCCGACATCATGGCGTTTCGGATCATCGTGCCGGACGTGGCGAGCTGCTACGCCGCCCTCGGTGCGATCCACGGCGCCTATGTGATGCTGCCGGGGCGGTTTAAGGATTTCATCTCGACGCCCAAGCCCAACGGCTACCGCTCGCTGCACACCACCATCATCGGCCCCGAGCACCGCCGCATCGAGGTGCAGATCCGCACCGAGGAGATGCACGAGGTCGCCGAGCTCGGCGTCGCCGCCCACTGGGCCTACAAGCAGGGCGAGCACGGCACCGAGGGCAGGCAGTACCGTTGGCTGCGCGAGCTCTTGGACATCCTCGAGCACGCCGCGAGCCCCGACGAGTTCCTCGAGCATACCAAGCTCGAGATGTTCCCCGATCAGGTCTTCTGCTTCACGCCCAAGGGTGATTTGATCGCGCTGCCGCGCGGGGCGACGCCGATCGACTTCGCCTACGCGGTGCACTCCGAGATCGGCGACCATCTGCAGCACGCCAAGATCGACGGCCGCATCGTTCCGCTCAGGACGCGGATCAACAACGGCGATCAGGTCGAGATCGTCACCAACCCGCGGGCCCACCCCAACCCGGCTTGGCTCTCCTACGTCGTCACCGGCCGGGCGCGGGCGCGCATCCGGCGTTATCTCAGGACGCTCAAGCGCGCCGAGTACATCCAGGAGGGCCGCGAAAGCCTGCAGCGCGCCGCCGCCGCCCGCAAGGTGACGGTCACCGACAAGCAGCTCGAGAAGGTCGCCTCGCAGTTCCAGCAGGGCGGCGTCGACGACCTCCTGGTGAGCGTCGCCGACGGCTCGACGGCGGCGCGCCACGTCGTCGAGGCCGTCCACCCCCGGCTCAAGGAGAACGCCGGCCCACCGCCCCTGAGCCAGGAGAAGCTCAAGATCCCCGCGCTCGTCGGCGACGAGCGCAGGGGCCCGATCCGCGGCCTGCCGGCCGGCCTCGCCTTTCATTTCGCCGGCTGCTGCCGGCCGATCCCCGGCGACGACGTCGTCGGCGTCGTGCGCACCGGGCGCGGCATCGTCATCCACCGCTGCGACTGCCACGTCGTCAGCCGCCTGCAGGATCAGCCGGAGCGCCTCATCGACGTCGAATGGGCCGAGGCCGGCGCCCGCGCGCCGGCGCGTCTCGTCCTCCACGTCCTCGACGAGCCCGGGGTGCTCGGCACGCTCAGCACCACGATCGGCAATCACGGCGGCAATATCGTCAACCTCCGCCTCAAGCCCTTCCGCCACGACGAGGTCGAGATGACCATCGACGTCGAGGTGGAGGGCCACGACCAGCTCCAGGCGATGGGTCAAGCACTCCTCGCCAACAACGCCGTGCGCTCGTTGAGCCAGCAGGGCTGAGGCCCGCTGCGGTGGCGGTGGCCCGGCCGCGCGCGCCGGCGTTCATCCGTGACAGCTCGATGACGTCCGGCCTAGAGTTGGCCGTCGCGTCGACCGGCTCGTGGCGTCGGGGTCGGCGCCGCCGCACGTCGTTGGATCGGAGGTCACCGATGCGAACGCCCCCTCTCGTCCTGCCGCTGGCCGCCCTGGTCGCGCTCACGGCGTCGTCCTCGGCATGGGCCAGCTACGCTTTCTATGTCGGCAAGAACCTCACCGCGACCGGCGGTGTCATCGTCGGCGGCACCGGTGAGGAGGTCTCGAGCCACTGGCTCGAGATCGTGCCCGCGCGCGAGCATCCCGCCGACGCCACCGTCGAGGTGGGGGTCACCGGCGAGGCGCGGATTCCGGGCGAGCTCATCGAGATCCCCCAGGCGTCGCGCACCCACCGCTATCTCTCGATGTCGTACTCGGACTTCGCCGGCTTTCCGGCGCCGCTGACCAACGGCGGCATCAACGAGCACCAGGTCGCGGTACGCGACGTCTGGGCGCCGAACCGCAGCGAGCTCGTCGAGATGACGCCGACGCCGCAGCGCGGCGTGCAGTACAGCGACCTCGCGCGGATCGTGCTCGAGCGCGCGGAGACCGCCCGCGAGGGCGTCGAGCTGATCGGCGAGCTCATCGCCGAGCACGGCTACGCCACCTACGGCGGCAACACCCACCTGATCGCCGACCCCGAGGAGGGCTGGGTGGTCTGGGAGTTCGCCGGCGGGGAGGGGCTTTGGGCCGCCGAGCGGCTCGGGCCCGACGACGTGCGGGTGCTCTATCCCGGCTATATCGAGGCGTTTCCGGTCGACTTCGACAACGATCCGGACTTCATGGGTGCCGACCACCTGGTGGACTTCGCGGTCGAGCAGGGCTGGTGGGACCCCGACGCGGGCGAGCCCTTCAACGTCTTCGAGGTCTACGGCGATCAAGAGCGCGAGGCGCGCACCGGCGGCTTCAAGTACATGACCCAGGCCGAGCTCGAAGCGGAGCTCGAGGCGATGGTGCCGGTGAGCGAGCAGGACATGATCGCGCGCGTGCGCGATCCCCGCATCGCCGACGACGAGGCCGGCTACGGCCAGGTGGCGAGCCTCGAGGCCGGTATCGACCCGGCGCTGGTGCAGATCTGGGTCGCGCCCACGGGCTCGGTTGCGGCTCCCTTCGTGCCGTGGTGGCTGGGCGTGCGCGAGGTGCCGATGGCCTACGGCCAGCACCGCTATCTGACCAAGGACGCCGCCGCGACCTTCCTCGACCCCGATTTCCAGATCCAGGAAGCGAGCGACTTCGTCGGCCGCCGCTTCAAGCAGGTGATGTACTATACGTGCGCCGATCCCGAGACCTACCTGCCCGCCGTCACCGCGATGCTGGAAGGCTTCGAGGACGCGAGCTTCGGCGACCTCGGCTGGGTGGAGGACGCGGCGGCGACGCTGCTCGCGAGCGAGGAACGCGCCGCGGCCGAGGCGCTCTTGACCCACTACGCGACGACGCGGGCGCAAGACGCGCTCGAGCTCGGCGAGGCGATGAAGGACTGGCTCGCCGCGCACGTCACCCTGGCCGGGGCGCCGCAGCGACCCGAGGGCAGCGAGATCAACAGCCAGGGCGGCGAGACCGTGAACTGTCTCGTCGGCGCCGATCCGGATCGGCCGCGGGCGGCTCAGTAGCCCGCCCGCCGCGACCGCGCGCGCGGCGGGCGGTCGCCGTCGGCCGGTTCCTCGCCCCGGAGCCCGCCAGCGCGCCGCGGTCGTGCGCCTTGGCCCATCTGCCGGGCGGGTCTATAACCGCGCGAGCCCGCGACCTCTTCGGAACGAATTCCGCGCATGCACCGCCTCCGCCTCGGCGTGAACATCGACCACGTGGCCACTCTTCGAAACGCCCGCGGCGGCCATCATCCCGATCCCCTGCGGGCGGCGCGCCTCGTCGCCGACGCCGGCGGTGACGGCATCACGCTGCACCTGCGCGAGGACCGCCGCCACATCACCGACGACGACCTGCGCGCGGCCTGCGCCGAGGCACCCTTGCCGATCAACCTCGAGATGGCGGCGACGCCCGAGATGATCGCGATCGCCCTCGAGAACCGCCCGACGTCGTGCTGCATCGTGCCGGAGCGGCGCGCGGAGCGCACCACCGAGAACGGCCTCGACGCCGTGGGCCTCGGCGCGCGGCTGGTCGACATGGTGCACGCCCTGCGCCACGCCGGCATCAAGGTCGCGCTCTTTCTCGACCCCGATCCCGTCCAGCTCGACGCCGCCTTCGCCGCCGCCACCGACGCGGTCGAGCTGCACACCGGAGCCTATGCCGAGGTCGAAGGGGCCGAGCGCGCCATCGAGCTGGCGCGGCTGCAGAACGCGGCCGTGGCGCTCGCCGAGCGCGGGGTCGCCTGCCACGCCGGGCACGGCCTCACCTACGACAACGTCGCCGACATCGCGGCGATCCCGGCGGTGGAGGAGGTCAATATCGGCCATTTCCTCATCGGCGAGGCGCTCTTCAGCGGCTTCGTGCCGGCGGTGCGCCGCATGCGCGAGGTCATCGACCGGGCGCGGACGGCGTCATGATCCTCGGCGTCGGCGTCGATCTCATCGACATCCGCCGGATCGAGCGCACGCTCGCCCGCTTCGGCGAGCGCTTCACCGCGCGCTGCTTTACCGAGCGCGAGCGCGCCAAGGCCGACCGCCGCCGGGCGCGCGCCGCCACCTACGCCAAGCGCTTCGCCGCCAAGGAGGCCTGCGCGAAGGCGCTCGGCACCGGCTTCAACCAGGGCGTGTTCATGCGCGACATCGGCGTGGTCAACCTGCCGAGCGGCCAGCCGACCCTCGCGCTCGGCGGCGGGGCGGCGCGCCGGCTGGCGGCGATGACGCCTTTGGACCATGTCGCCGAGCTGCACCTCACCCTCACCGACGAGCCTCCGCTCGCCCAGGCCCTCGTCTTCATCACCGTCCGGCCGGCGCCATGATCCGCAACATCTTCGAAACGCTGCGCACGCTCTTCTACGCCATCCTGATCGCGCTGGTCGTCCGCACCCTCTTCTTCGAGCCCTTCAACATCCCTTCCGGCTCGATGCAGCCGACCTTGCTGGTCGGCGACTATCTATTCACCTCCAAATACGCCTACGGCTACAGCCAGCATTCGCTGCCCTTCAGCCCGCCGCTGTTCGGCGGCCGCATTCTGCAGGACCTCCCGGAGCGGGGCGACGTCGTCGTCTTCAAGTTGCCGTCCGACGGGCGCACCGACTACATCAAGCGGGTGATCGGTCTGCCGGGCGACCGCGTTCAGATGCGGGAGGGGGTGCTCCACATCAACGACGAGGCCGTGGAGAGGGAGCGGGTGGACAGCTTCGTCGGCGAGGGCGATCGCGAGTTCGACCGCTACGTCGAGACCCTGCCCAACGGCCGGCGCTACGAGGTGCTCGATATGACCGCGAACGGGCCGTACGACAGCACGCGGGTGTTCGAAGTGCCGGAGGACCATCTCTTCGTCATGGGTGACAACCGCGACAACTCGATGGATTCGCGCACCCGCTTCGTCGGCTTCGTGCCGGTGGAGAACCTGGTGGGCCGCGCCGAGGTCATCTTCTTCTCGACCGACGGCACGGCGGCCATGTGGGAGCTCTGGCGCTGGCCCTTCGCGGTGCGCTACGGTCGGCTGTTCGACAGCATCGGCTGAGACGACGAGCGAGCGGAGCGCCGTTCTGAGCGACCGGTTTGAAGCTCTCGAGGAGCGCATCGGCTACCGGTTCGACCGCCGCGACCGGTTGGCCATGGCGCTCGTCCACCGCAGCGCCGGCGGCCGGCGGCGGGCGGACAACGAGCGCCTGGAGTTCCTGGGCGACCGGGTGCTCGGCCTCGCCGTGGCCGATCTGCTCTACCACCGCTTCGCCGCCGAGCCCGAAGGCGGCTTGAGCAAGCGCCACGCCGCGCTGGTGCGCCGCGAGACCTTGGCCGAGGTGGCCGCGGACTGGGCGCTGGGCCCGCTGTTGCAGCTGTCGGCGGGCGAGCGCGCCGCCGGCGGTGCGGCCAACCCGGCGACGCTCGCCGACGCCGTCGAGGCGGTGATCGGCGCGGTCTACGAGGACGGCGGCTTTGCGCCCGCGCGCGCGCTGGTGGTGCGGTTCTGGTCGCCGCGGCTCGCCGGGCTGGCCGAGGCCCCGCGCGACGCCAAGACCAGCCTGCAGGAGTGGAGCCAAGCGCACGGCCTCGGCCTGCCGGCGTATCGGGAGGTCGCGCGCGAGGGGCCGTCCCACGACCCCCGCTTCGTCGTCGAGGTGGCGCTCGCCCCGCACCCGCCGGTGCGCGCCGAAGGCCGCTCCAAGCGCGCCGCCGAGCAGGAGGCCGCCGCCTTGATGCTGGCGCGGGTGGCGGAGGGGGTGGCGTGAGCCAGGCGACGCCCGCGACCCGCTGCGGCTTCGTCGCCATCCTCGGCGCCCCCAACGTCGGCAAGTCGACGCTGTTGAACCGGCTCGTCGGCACCAAGGTCTCGATCGTCTCGCCCAAGGTGCAGACCACCCGCCGGCGCGTCCTCGGCATCACGATCCGCGATCACACCCAGCTCGTCTTCGTCGACACCCCCGGCATCTTCGATCCGAAAAAGCGCCTGGATCGGGCGATGGTCGACGCCGCGCTCGCCGGCGGCAGCGACAGCGACGTCGTCATCGTGGTGCTCGATGCCAAGCGGGGTCTCGACGGGCGCTCCAGGCTCGTCTTCGAGCGTCTGGCGGAGGTCAAGCGGCGTCGTCTGTTGGTCATCAACAAGATCGATCTGGTGAAGCCGCCAGCGCTCCTGCCGATCATCCAGGCGGCGAACGACGCGCTCACCTTCGCGCGGACCTTCCTCGTCTCCGCCGAGAGCGGCGACGGCTGCGAGGCTATTCTGGATGCCTTGCCGGCGGAGGTGCCCGAGGGGCCCTGGCTCTTTCCCGAGGACCAGCTCTCCGACCTCTCGGACCGCGCGCTCGCCGCCGAGATCACCCGCGAGCACCTCTTCCGCCAGCTCAAGGAGGAGCTGCCCTACAACCTCACCGTCGAGACCGACGCTTGGGCCACCGCACCCGACGGCAAAGAGGTCCGGATCGACCAGACCATCTACGTCCGCCGCGGCAGCCAAAAGGCGATCGTCCTGGGCGAGGGCGGGCGCATGATCAAGCAGGTGGGCGAGGCCGCGCGCCACGAGCTCGAGGAGCTGTTGGGCGTGAAGGTGCATCTCTTCTTGTTCGTGAAGGTGCGCGAAGCCTGGCTCGATGATGCCGAGCGCTACCGCGAGATGGGGCTCGACTTCCCCAAAGAGCCGTGACCGTCACCTGGGACGACGAGGGCATCGTCCTCGCCCGCCGGCGCTATCAGGAAACGGCGCTTTGGGTCTCGTGCTTCACCTTCGAGCACGGCCGCCATCCGGGCTGGGTGCCGGGGGGTGCGAGTTCCAAGCAGCGCGCCAGCTTCGAGCCCGGCAACCGGGTCGAGCTGCGCTGGCAGGCGCGGCTCGCCGAGCATCTGGGCCGCTTCACCGCCGAGCCGGTGGAGATGTTCCCCGCCAAGCTCCTGGACGACAACGCGCGGCTCGCCGCGATGCAGTCGGCGCTGGCGCTGGTCGAGAGCGGACTCGCCGAGCGCGAGGCGCACCCCACGCTCTACGCCGCGCTCGTCACGCTCCTGCGCACGCTCGCCGCCGGCGGCGATTGGCGCGGCACCTATCTGCGCTTCGAGCTGGTCTTTTTGGCCGAAACCGGCTTCGCGCTGGCGCTGGAGCGCTGCGCGGTCACCGGCGCGGCGGAGAACCTCGCCTTCGTTTCGCCGCGCACCGGCCGCGCGGTCGCCGAGGGGGCGGCACCCGACTACGAGGACCGGCTGTTGCCGCTGCCCACGGCATTGGTCACCGGCACCGAGCCCGACGCCGAGGGCTTCGCGCAAGGGTTGCGCTTGACGGGGCATTTCATCGAGCGGCAACTCTACCACATGATCGACCGGCCCGCCCCCGCCGCGCGCGAGCGTCTCGCGCGCCAGGCGATGGCGGCCCGGCAACCCGACGAGGAGGACGCGCGCGGTGGCGTCGACCCCTGAGCCGAGCGACGCGGGCGAGGTCCGCCCGATCGATTTGCGCGAGGCGCTGAGCAAGCGCTACGTCGCCTATGCGCTCTCGACCATCACCTCGCGCTCGCTGCCCGATGTCCGCGACGGCCTCAAGCCGGTGCAGCGCCGGCTGCTGTTCGCGATGCGCGAGCTGAAGCTCGACCCCGAGGGCGCCTATAAGAAGTGCGCGCGCATCGTCGGCGACGTCATCGGTAAGTTCCACCCGCACGGCGACGCCGCGGTCTACGAGGCGCTGGTGCGTCTCGCCCAGGACTTCACCCAGCGCTACCCGCTGGTCGATGGCCAGGGCAATTTCGGCAATGTCGACGGCGATAACGCCGCGGCCATGCGCTACACCGAGAGCCGGCTCACCGAGGCCGCCACGGCGCTGATGGACGGCCTCGATGCGGACACCGTCGACTTCCGCCCCAACTACGACGGCAGCGACGACGAGCCGGCGGTCCTGCCGGCAGCGTTTCCCAATCTGCTCGCCAACGGCGCGGCCGGCATCGCCGTCGGCATGGCGACCAGCATCCCGCCGCATCACCTGGGCGAGCTCGCCGACGCGCTCTTGACCCTGCTCGACGATCCGCAAGCATCCGAGGCGGCGGTGCTGGCGCCGATCCAGGGCCCCGACTTTCCCACCGGCGGCCGGCTGGTCGAGGACCGCGACACCATCCTTGCCGCCTACCGCACCGGCCGCGGCGGCTTTCGCGTCCGCGCCCGCTGGCGCACGGAGGACCAGGGCTACGGCCAGTACCAGATCGTCGTCGACCAGATCCCGCACCAAGTGCCGAAGGCGCGGCTGATCGAGCGCATCGCCGATCTTCTGACGCAGAAGAAGCTGACGCTTTTGGGCGACATCCGCGACGAGAGCACCGACGAGGTCCGCCTCGTGCTGGTGCCCCGCGCCCGGACGGTGCCGGCGGCGCTGTTGATGGAGCAGCTCTTCCGGACCACCGAGCTGGAGGTCCGCGTCCCGCTCAACCTCAACGTGCTCGATGCGCACGGCGTGCCGCGGGTGATGAGCCTCAAGGAGGCGCTCGAGGCCTTCCTGGCGCACCGTATGGAGGTGCTCGAGCGGCGCTCGCGCCACCGCCTCGCCAAGATCGCCGACCGGCTCGAGGTCGTCGACGGCTATCTCAAGGCCTTCTTGGACATCGACCGGGTCATCCGGATCATTCGCGACCACGACCAGCCCAAGCCGGTCTTGATCGAGGCCTTCGACCTCACCGACCGTCAGGCCGAGGCCATCCTCAACCTGCGCCTGCGCCAGCTCAGGAAGCTGGAGGAGATGGAGCTGAAGGCCGAGCGCGAGCGCCTGGAGGCGGAGCGCGCGGACCTCGAGGCGCTGTTGGCCGACGAGGCGATGCGACGCGGCCGTCTCGCCGAGGAGGTGCGCGAGATGCGCGCGCGCTTCGGCACCGAGCCGCGGCGCACCACGATCGGCGAGCCGCCAGCACCCGTCGACCTCGAGGCCGAGGTGCCGGTGGAGCGCCAGGCCGTCACCGTCGTCTGCTCCGAGCAGGGCTGGCTGCGCGTCCTCAAAGGTAGCGTCCCGGACGCCGGCGAGCTCAAGTTCAAGGAGGGCGACGGGCCGCGTTTCCTGATCCCGGCGCAGTCGACCGACAAGCTCCTGATCTGGCGCGACGACGGCCGGGCGCACGTGCTGGCGGTGGACAAGCTGCCGGGCGGGCGTGGCCTCGGCGAGCCGCTGAGCCTGTTCATCGACCTCGACGCCCAGACCCGCATCGTGGACGTGCGCGTCTTCGCGGCGCAAGCCAAGCTCGTGCTCGCCACCAAGGCGGGGCGCGGCTTCGCGGTGCAGGCCGGCCAGGTCGCCGCCCAGACCCGCGCCGGCAAGCAGGTCGTCAACCTCGCCGGCAATGACCGGCTGCGGGCGGTGGCGGCGCTCACCGGCGACAGCGTCGCGGTGCTCGGGACCAACCGCAAGCTCTTGATCTTTGCGGCCGCCGAGCTGCCGGAGATGGCGCGCGGCAAGGGGGTCATCCTGCAGCGTTACCGCGACGGCACGCTCGACGACGTCATGAGCCTCGACGTCGGGCAAGGCCTCTCCTGGGCCAGCGGCAGCCGCCGCCGCCACGAGAAGGACCTAGCCCCCTGGCGCGCGGCGCGCGCCACCGTCGGCCGCAACGCCCCGCAGGGCTTCCCGCGCGAGGGCGGTTTGCGCGACGTCCGCCCGGGCCCGCCGCCCGAGGCCGGTGCCGGCTGAGCCGTCGAGCCGAGGCCGGGCGCGGCACCGGCCGGCGCGGCGGGCCGTTCCGCCCGGATGACCGACCCGCTCGATGGTGGCCGCAAGCGGCGGGGCGGGTCTGCCGCGGGGCGCCGAACCCGTCGTCGCCAGCCGCGCCGGCGGCGCCCGGCGGCGAGGGCGTACCGGCGCCCGCACACCGGCGAGCGGGCCGCCCTCAGCCGCCGAGATGCATCGTCATGTCGAAGACGAAGCGATCGGAGCGGTAGAGCCCGGTCATCACGTCGAAGGGCTTGCCGTCGGCGTCGCGGAAGACCCGCTCGAGCCCCAGCACCGGCGCGCTCGCCGTCACCTCCAAGAGCGACGCGACGGTGGTGCCGGCGGCGCGCGCGAAGCAGCGCTGCTGCGCGGTGCGTGGCATCAGCCCCAGCGCCTCGTAGATCGGGACGAGCCCGCGCGCGGTGACGTCGGCGGCGTCGAGCCGCCGGCCCACATCCGCCCTGAGCCAGTTGACCTGATGGCAATACGGCGCGCCGCCGAAGCGACGCAGTCGGATCATGTGCAGCGCCAGGGTGTCGGGCTCGAGCTCGAGGCTCCGCGCCACCCCGGCCGGGGCGGCCGCGAAGGCGAAGTGGAGCATCTCGACCTCCGTCTGCGCCACCAGCGACTTCATGCTGGCGACGAAGCCCGAGACGTGGGCGTGCACCGGCGGCGACGGCCAGCGGCTGCGGACGGTGGTGCCGTGTCCGCGCCGGCGCTCGATCAGGCCGTCGCGTTCGAGCTCGGCGAGGCTGCGGCGGATGGTCACCCGCGAGACGGCGAACTGCTGCGCCAGCGTCGGCTCGTTGGGAAGCATCGAGCCCGGCGGCCAGCGCTCGGCCAGGATTTGGTCGTGCAGCGCGTGATAGACCTGCCGGTAGAGCGGCTCGCGGGCAGGTGCGGTCTCGGTCATCGCCGATCAGGCGGGCAGCTGGAGGATGGAACGACACGGCACGCGCAGGCGCTCCGCCCCGCCAAGGCCGATCAGCTCCATCAAGAAAACGCAGCCGAGGGTCTCGACGCCCATCTGCTCGAGCAGGTCGACCGAGGCCTTGCAGGTGCCGCCGGTGGCCATGAGGTCGTCGACGATCACGACCTTCTGGCCCGGCACGATGAGGTCGGCCGAGACCTCGACCACGTCGTTGCCGTATTCGAGCTCGTAGGCGAAGCTGTGGACATTGCCGGGCAGCTTGCCGCGCTTTCTGACCATCACCATGCCCAGGCCAAGCTCGACGGCGATCGGGGCGGCGAAGATGAAGCCGCGGCTCTCGATCGCGACCAGCGTGTCGGGTACGAACGGTTCGACCTCGCGCGCCATCGCCGCGACGGCGGTGCGCCAGGCGCCGGCGTGCGCCAACAGGGTCGAGATGTCGTAGAACCGAATGCCGGGCTTGGGGAAGTCCGGCACGACCCGGATGTGACGACGGAGATCGGGAAGGTGGGGATCGGTCATCGAAGCGCGGTCCACAAGCTCTCGGGCATCATCGCGGTCCTCTTGATGGTCGTGGCCGTCGCGGCGAAGGCGGCGGAGCCCGTGCCGGTGGTGGTCGCCACCGACGCGGGCGAGCACCTCTTTCGCGCCGAGCTCGCCGATACCACGGCGGAGCGGTCGCGGGGACTGATGTTCCGCGAGGAGTTGGCCCCCGACGCCGGCATGCTCTTTCTGTTCGACCCGCCGCGGCGGGTCAGCTTCTGGATGAAGAACACGTACATCTCACTCGACATGCTGTTCATCGACGCTCGGGGCCGCATCGTCCACATCGCCGAGCGCACCGAGCCCGAAACCCTGGATCCGCACGGCCCGGACCAGCCGGTGCGGGCGGTCCTGGAGATCAACGCTGGGCTCGCCGACCGGCTCGGCATCCGCCCGGGTGACGAGGTGCGCGCCCCGCCGCTCGCGCGCTGAGGCTCAGGCGAGGGCGGCGCAGGCGCGCTCGATCCGGGTGCAGGCTTCCTCGAGCAGTTCGGTGGCGGTGGCGTAGGAGATCCGAAAGCACGGCTCGAGCCCGAAGGCGCTGCCGTGGACGACCGCCACGCCCTCGGCCTCGAGCAGGTAGCGCGCGAAGTCCTCGCTGCTCGCGATGACGTCGCCTTGGGGTGTGCGCTTGTCGATGACGCCGGCGCAGCTCGGATAGACGTAGAAGGCGCCCTCCGGCTTGCGACAGCGCAGCCCCGGCACGGCGTCGAGACGGTCGGCGACGAGGTCGCGGCGCTGCTTGAAGACGGCGTTGCGCTCGGCGATGAAGTCCTGCGGCCCGTCCAGCGCCGCGACCGCGGCGGCCTGGCTGATCGAGGACGGGTTCGAGGTGCTCTGCGACTGCACCTTCGCCATCGCCTGGATCAGCTCGACCGGCCCGCCGGCGTAGCCGATCCGCCAGCCGGTCATGGCGTAGGCCTTCGAGACGCCGTTCATCGTCAGCGTCCGGTCGTAGAGGGCGGGCGCCACCTGGGCCGGCGTGGTGAAGGTGAAGTCGTCGTAGACGAGGTGCTCGTACATGTCGTCGCTGAGCACCGCGACGTGCGGGTGTCGCTCGAGCACCGCGCAGATCGCCGCGAGCTCGGCCCGGGTGTAGGCGGCGCCGGTCGGATTGTTGGGCGAGTTCAAGATCACCCACTTGGTCTTCGGCGTGATGGCGGCGTCGAGGTCCTCGGCGCGGAGCTTGAAGCCGGTCTGCTCGGGGCAGGTCACGAAGACGGGCTCGCCGCCGGCGAGCAGCACCATGTCGGGATAGGAGACCCAATAGGGCGCGGGGATCACCACCTCGTCGCCGGGATCGAGCGTGGCCATGAGGGCGTTGTAGAGCACCTGCTTGCCGCCGGTGCCGACGGTGATCTGCGCCGGCGTGTAGGAAAGACCGTTCTCGCGCTCGAACTTGCGACAGATCGCGTCCTTGAGGGCCGGCGTGCCGTCGACCGCGGTGTACTTGGTATCACCGGCGCGAATGGCGGCGATCGCCGCCTCCTTGATGTGATCGGGCGTGTCGAAGTCGGGCTCGCCGGCGCCGAGACCGATGACGTCGCGACCCTGGGCCTTCAGCTCGCGGGCGAGATTGGTGACGGCGATGGTGGGCGACGGCTTGATCCGCGCGAGCCGCTCCGCCGTGGCGATCATCGATGCTCCTCCGTGCGACGACTCGGCAACCGTAGAGCCGCGCCGGCGCCGAGGCAATCGCCCCACCGCCCGCCGGCGCTCGCCGGCCGAGCCGGCGGCCCGGCTCAGCCGGCCAGACGCTCGATCCGGTGCGCGAAGGCGCGCACCCGTCGGCCGAGCGCGACGACGCCGGGCGGCAGCCGCTCCGGGTCGGGCGGCTGGCCCGCCAGCGTGGCGGCGAGCTCGGGCGGAGCGGCGGCGGCGATCTCGCCGGCGGCGACGGCCTTTTGCTCCAAGAGCCAAGCCACGCTGTAGCCGAGACAGGCCACGACGGTGCCGAGCTCGCGCCGCGCGTGCAGTCGGCCGGGGCCGGCTTCGCCGCGGACGGAGTTGAGCTCGTCGCGGGCGTCCTCGCCGAGGGCCGCGGCCTCGGCGAGCAGGCGGTCGATCAGGGCCGCGCTCGGCGGCGTGGTGGGTGGTGTCGGGGTGCCGGTGCCCATCCTGTCCTCCGTGTCGTTCCACGGCAGCATAAGGCGGCGTGGCGTGACGACGAGGCGGCGGCGACGGCTCCTTTCATATCTTAGTATTCGTTAACCCTGACCGCGACGGCGTCAGCGGAAACGGATCTGGCCGGCGCCGCCGGGGACCTCGCGCTCGTCGCGCTCGTCGCGCTCGTCGCGGCGCAGCCAGCTACCCGTGCCGGAAGCGCCGAGAACGTCGGTGCTCGACGTGCTCGACGTGCTCGATGCGGAGGTCGTGCCGTAGACCCGCTGCCAGGGGCCGGAGCCGCCGGCGCCGGTGGTGGTCTGGCGCGCGTCGTCCTCGCGGTCGACCAGCCGCGGGCTGTCGGGGCGGCCGAGGCCGTGCTTGGAGGGGGGGGCGATGTCGCCGTCCTTGCCCCAGCGGGCGAACACCTTGCGGGCGTAGGCCCGGCTGCGCCACGGCGTGCCGCTGTGATAGCGCCCGACCGCGTCGAACAGCGTCGGTGTCGCGCTTTCGAGATCGCGCAAGAAGCGCGCGGCGTAGCCGACATTGCTGGCCGGGTGGAAGGCATCGTCGAGCGAGTGGAAGGCGTCGGGGTGAAAGTGCAGGTTCACCTGCATGCAGCCGACGTCGATGTTGCGCACCCCCATCGCCTGCAGCTCTTCGACCTTGGCGACGGCCTCGCGGCGCGAGTCGAGGTAGAACGAGCCCTCGGGCGAATTGATGGTCCAGGGCCAGGGTACCGCCGTGGCCATGTCGTCGGGCCGGTAGGCGCTCTCGGTCAGCGCGATGGCGTGCAACAGGCCCTCCGGTAGCGAGGGCCGGCGCGCCTCGACGCTGCGGATGGCCTCGAGGCACATCAACGCGCTCGGCGACGCGGCGGCGCCGCCGGCCGCGGCGGTGGCGACGACAGCGACGAGGAGGAGGCCGACACGCCGGAACATGGTCTCAGTTTAAACGCCAGGGCCGAACGCCGGGTTAACGCCCGGCAACGCTACTCGCCGGCCAGCGCGAAGGCCGTGGGCGGCCGCGCTGCCAAGCGCACCGCCAGGTTCGCGATGACACGGCAGAGCCGCTCGCGGAAGTCATCGAAGGTGGACAACGGCGCGAAGCGGGTTTCGTCCATATAGAGGCCGCGGCGGAACTCCACCTGCACGACGTGCACGCCTTCCTCCGGCCGGCCGTAGCGCCGGGTGATGTAGCCGCCGGCGTAGGGCCGGTTGCGGGTGGTGGTGAGCCCTTCGGCGCCGAGCGCCTCCGCCACCGCGGTGGTCCAGGCGGTCTCGGCGGCGCGGCCCCAGCGATCGCCGAGCACCACGTCCGCCATGGGCAGGGCGCCGCTTTGGGCGTTGTCCGGCATCGAGTGGGCGTCGATGACGAACACCTCGCCGAAGCGCCCGTGCGTCTCGGCGACGAGCTGCGCGAGGGCGGCGTGGTAGGGGGCGTGGGCCAGTGCCACCCGCGCCTCGACGGCGGCCGGCTCGAGCGGCTTGGCGTAGATGGGTGCGCCGGCGATGCGCGTCGGCACGACGCCGAGGCCGAGGCGCGCCTTGCCGCTCGCACGCCAGCCGGCGAGCGTGCCCGCGAACGCGAACTCGTCGGCGGCCCGGTTGGCGTCGGCCACCGCCCGCGCCCAGCGCGTCGCCACGAGCCAAGCGCCGTGCGCCGGCACCCCGGCGAGCAGTCGGTCGACCCACGGGTCCTCGAGCTGGCGCAGATGAGCCGGTGGGACGCGTAACGTCGCGGTCATCTCCGGCGTGAGCCGTTGACCCGCGTGCGGGACGGTCACGACCAGCGGCACCGGGGTGACCTCGGGGGGGCTAACGAGGATGGCGGACACGCGACCTCCGGCGGCGACACGCCCGCCGGGAGGTAACGTGAGCCGGGGCGCCTGACCAGTCCTGCGGCACCGCTGCGGCACCGCGCGAAACCCCTTGCACCCACCGCTGGCCTCTTCTATCCCCACATCCGACGGGCGCGTAGCTCAGCGGGAGAGCACTACGTTGACATCGTAGGGGTCGCTGGTTCGATCCCAGCCGCGCCCACCACCGGTTTCCGGCGATTTTTCGTTCACCCCACCGGCTGTCGAGCCCGCACGTAACCGTTCGTCCGGCGTCGTGGGGTGCGCGAGTTGGGGTGTGCCCGCCTTCGTCGCCGCGCGCGTGCCGCGCCGCCGCTTTTGCTTGTCGCTGATCGGCTGCAGCTTGTTGGCATCGACCGGCAGCTCGGCCATGCGCGCGTCGATCGCCGCCGTCGCCTTGTGCTGGTAGTCGGGATGGTGGTGCGCGTAGTAGCGCTCGACCATGCGCGTCGTGCCGTGGCCGAGATAGTGCGCGATGTCCCACAGCGGCACGCCGTCCTGCGCCATCCACGTCGCGGCGGTGTGCCTGAGCGTCTTCGGCGTGACCTCGTGCGGCCGATCGAGCTTGGCGTCCTCGACGAGCGTGTCGAAGGCCGTCCGGATGGAATTGATCGGATAGCCCGCCCATTCGATGACGAAGTCGGTCTCCGCCGTCAGCCGCGCCGCCTCCAGGGCTTTTTGGAGCGTCGTCGACATCCGGATCGTCGGCCGCGTCTTGGTCGTCTGCTCGCGGTCGGCGGCGTTGAGGTGGATGATCCCGCCGGCGAAATCGACGTCGTTCCAGCGCAGGTCCAAGATCGCCTCGGGTCGCCCGGCCGTGCCGACCGCCAGCAGCACGTAGAGGTACATGTGGCGGTGGCGGCAGGCGGTGAGCAGCCGGTCGACCTCGGGCTTGGTCAGCCAGCGGGTGCGCGGCTCGACCTGGCCCAGATCGTAGATGCGCGGCAGCTCGAGGCCTGGATGGTCCGCCGCGTAAAAGTTCAGCGCGGCCCGCAGCACCGAGATCTCCCGCTTGATGGTCGGCTGCGAGATCCCTTCGTCGTCGAAGCGGATGTCGACATAGTCCTGTTGGACGTCACGCGAGAGCTCGGTGATCGCCCGACCGGCGTGCAGCCGCTTGAGATGCCGGATGGCGACATGGGCCTGCTCGTAGCTCGCGATGTCGCAGGCATGCCGTTGCCAATAATAATCGAGAACGCTGGCGACGAGCACCCGCCCGGAGGTGCCACCGTCGGCCGGACATGAGGGGGTCGGGCGCGCGGGGCTCGGCGGCGTCGCGGCCCCCGGCTCGGCCGGCGCAGGCTCGATGTCGGGCGCCTCGCTCACGCCCGGCGCCGGGTCGGCTTCCAGCTTTTCTCCCGGCGGCTCGAGGAACGCTGCGAGCACGCCCTCAGCCGCGGCGCGGTCGCGCTCCTTGGTCGAGAATTTCCGCATCCGCCTGGCGTCGGGGTCGTAGTACTCGATGTACCAAAAGGGCGAGCGTTCACGCTGGATGAGCTTGACGGTGCCGGGGCGGTAGCAGACGGCCATGACGGTCCTCGCAAGCGGTTGTGGAAGAAGGTGCGCACGCCGGCCTCGGTCAGCCGCGGGCCGTCGGCATACACGACGTGCTCGACCTCGGCGGCGTCGACGGCGGCCTCGAGCTCCTCGAGCGGGCAGCCGAGCTCGGCGCCGGCCTCCTCGAGGGTGAGGAGACGGCCGACGAGACCTCGCGACTGTCCGGACCGTGACGCCTGCATGGCGCCGACATGGCAACAGCTCGGCGCGGTGGTGCCGCCAAGCCGCGCACCGGGGTGCGCTTTGTGTGGGATGGTGTGAAGCCTCGCCGTGGCCGCCCCGCTGAACGGTGGCGGCGCCCGACCTCACCGACCTCGTCCCGCCGTGGCCCTTGCGCTCGCGGGCGTTGCGGAGCCCGGCGCCGCCGGCGCCGTCGCGTTCGCCGGCCTCAGCCGCCGAAGCCGGTGCGCCCGGCGGCGCTGGTGCGCGCCGCGCCGAAGCCGCCGCGCTCGGCGATCATCGCCCGCGTCATGACCGGCGGCGACTTGGTCGCCGCCGCCAGCGGCTGCACCGCGGCCGCGGAGCCGCGCACGGTGGATCCGGGGCCTTGGAAGGCATAAGGCCGCCCGCCGGCGCCAAAGACCCGGCCGCCGGTGTCGCGGTAGAGCGGTGCCGCGCCGTAGCGATTGCTGCTGAGCATCGAGCCCATCATGTAGCCCGCGAGCAGCGGCATGAAGACCGAGCCCTGCCCCGCCTCGGCGGTGGTGGCGCCCGCCTCGTCGGCGGCGGCACACGCCTCCTCGCCGTGCTGCTCCTCGCAGAGCTCGCGGCTTTCGTAGCGCGGCGCCAGGACGTCGTGCTTCTCGCGCGCCTCAGCGAAGGCGGCGTCGCAGTCCTCGGGCGCGAACGTCGCGGCGAGGGCCGCGCTTCGGCACTGCTCGACGGTCTCGAAATAGGTCAAGTCCTCGCCGTTGTCGCCGCAGGCGGAAAGCGCGAAGGCCGACGCGCCCAAAAGGGCCGTGCGGACGGTGGGGGAGCGCAGACGGCGGGCCATGGCGATTCCTAAGGGTGTGGCGAGCTATGGATGACTTGGTTACCCGTCGGGCAAAATCACGTGCGGCTTGAAGCGCGACAGGTCCTGGGTGATCAGCGCGTCGTCCTCGCGCAGGCCCATGCCGACGCAGGCGTCGCCGACGATCCAGGCGCCGACGACCGCGTGCGCCGAGCCGAAGACGGGCAGCGGGGCATAGGCCTGCACGATCCGCGCGTGGGCGTCGTAGTCGCGTTTGGTGGAGGCGGCGATCTCGACGCCGTTTTGGCAGATCCGGATGCTGGCACCCTCGCGCGAGAAGATGGGCTTCTCGACGAAGCCGCGCTCGAGCGCGGCGCGGGCGCGCTCGACCCGCGGGCCGCCCGCCTCGAGCTCGTCGGCGAAGAACGCCGGCAAGAGGTTGGGATCGCCCTCGAACAGGCGCCAGAGGACCGGCAGCAGCCCCTTGTTGGAGGCGAGCGCCTTCCACGGCGGCTCGAGCATGCGGCAGCCGCAGCCGGGCAGGGCCGAAGCGAAATCGTCGCGAGCCATGTCCTCCCACGGGTAGAGCTTGAACAGCGCGCCGATGACGCGGTCGGCGTCGTCGGCGAGGTGGCCGTCGCGGGTGAGCGCGATCTGCTCGATCGCCGTGTAGTGCGGCACGAGCCCGGCCTCGTTCGCCGCCCAGGCGAGGTACTCGACCGTCGCGAAGTCCTCGGCCGAGCCTTCGACGGAGGCGAAATGGACGTTCGCGCCCGGCTCGAAGAGGGCGCGGAAGCGGGCGACGAGCGCCTCGTGGATGCCGTTGAACTGATCGGCGCCCGGCGGCAGCTGGCCCCGCTCGACGAGCTGCTCGAGCCAGAGCCACTGAAAGGCCGCGGCCTCGTAGAGCGAGGTCGGCGTGTCGGCGTTGTACTCCAAGAGCTTGGCCGGGCCGGCGCCGGCGTAGCGCAGATCGAAGCGACCGTAGAGCGACGGCTCGGCCCGCTCCCAGCTGGTGCGGACGTAGTCCATGAGCGCTGTCGGCACGCCGAGCCGGGCCATCAGCTCCTCCGACGCCACCACCTCCGCCACCGCGTCGAGGCACAGCCGGTGCAGGCGCGTCGCCGGCGCCTCGATGCCCTCCTCGATCTGCTCGAGCGAGAACGCGTAGGCGCTGGTCTCGTCCCAATAGGGCTCGCCGTGCATGGTGTGGAAGCGAAAGCCGAGCGCCTCGGCCTGGCGGCGCCAGTCCGGCCGTTCCGCGAGGTCGATGCGGTGCATGGCGGGGCCTTTCGGGTGCTGTCGCTCGGGCCGATGGCCGGCGGAGGTTCGATGCGCGATATAGCGCAGGATATCCGATCCGGCGGGATGCGCTCGGCAACGCGCGGCGGCTTTAGCTCGGCGCACGGCGGTGCCGCAAGCGATGCCGTCGGGCGCGCGGGGCTCGTCGATCACACTCCCAGGCTCGGCGATGGGCGCAGGAGCGCCACCGCGAACAGCGCCTCGGGATCGCTCAGCACGCCGGCTAAGTCCCAGCCCGCCGCCGCCGCCATCGCCGCCAGGCTCTCGGCGGTGAACTTGTGGCTGTTCTCGGTGTGGATCGTCTCTCCCGCGGCGAAGGCGATCGTGCGCTCCGCGATCCGCACCTCCTGCGCCCGCAGGCTCTCGAGGTGCATCTCCACGCGGCTCGCCGACGCGTTCCACCGCGCACGGTGACGGAACGCGGCGAGGTCGAAGTCGGCGCCGGCCTCCCGGTTCAGTCGCGCCAGCAGGTTGAGGTTGAACGCCGCGGTCACGCCCTGGGCGTCGTCATAGGCCGCCTCGAGCCGCGCCGGCGCCTTGACGAGGTCGACGCCGAGAATCAACGCCGCGTGGTTCGGCCAAGCCCGGAGCCGGGCCAGCAGCGCCACCGCGCCCTCCGGGTCGAGATTGCCGAGCGTCGAGCCGGGAAAGAACCCCACGATCGGGCGCCCGTCCCGCTCGGGCACGACGATCTCCGCCATGAAATCGGCGACGACCGGCGTGATCGGCAGGTCGGGATAGTCCGCGGCCAGCTGCGCCGCCGTCTGCGACAAGAAATCGCGCGAAATATCGACCGGCACATAGCCCGACAAGTGGGGCAGACCGTCGAGCAACAGCCGGGTCTTCACGCTGGCGCCGCTGCCCAACTCCACCAACACGGCGCCGTCGGGCACAAAGGCGGCGATCTCGGCCAGGCCGGCCGCGAGGATCGCGCGCTCGGTGCGCCCGAGGTAGTATTCGGGCAACCTCGTGATCGCCTCGAACAGCTCGCTGCCGCGCGCGTCGTAGAACCACTTCGGCGACAAGCCCTTCGGCTGCCGCGACAGTTTTTCCAGCGCGTGTTCCATCAGCGCCGCGTTTCGCGCATTGGTCCCGTCCATGACTTTTCCTTGCGTTTTCGGTCGTAATATTAACTGGCTTGGTGAAGAAGTCAGCCCTGCGCGCTTTTTTCGCGGTTGCCCTGGCCGTGCGAGGCAGTACCACTGCGGGCTCGCGTCGCCGAGGAGCCGAGATGGCCGAAACCGCTACGACGTCCAACACCGATGTCAGCCAACCCTGGGACAAGGACAACCAAGCCTGGTGGGATTGGTACGTCAGTCTCGCCGAGAACGACGGCGAAAGCGCGGAGATCACGCCGGCCCCACCGATGCCCGACGTGGCGATCCCGAGCGACGCCGAGGTCATGGCCGAGCTCGCCGCGCCCTATCGTCTGCGCGACGCCGACGTCGCGTTCTTCCGCACCAACGGGTTCATCAAGCTGCGCGAGGTCTTCTCGCCCGGTGCCGTCTTGAAGCTGCGGGCGGAGCTGGTGCGGCTGCTGACCGCGGAATTCGGCGTCGATCCCGATGACGGTGCGGCGGACCGCTTTCTCAGCCTGGAGATGGTCTGGGGCGATAACCCGCTCTTGAAGGCCTATGTCCTCTCACCGCGGCTGGCGCAGATTTCCGCCGACCTGCTCGGCGTGGAGGCGGTGCGGCTCTATCACGACAACGTCCTGGCGAAGCAGCCCGGCTGCGGCCGCACGCCCTGGCATTTCGACGATCACCACTTCCCGCTCGACAGCAACGACGTGGTCACGGCCTGG
The DNA here is from genome assembly GCA_046541805.1 of Alphaproteobacteria bacterium. Classification (GTDB taxonomy): domain Bacteria; phylum Pseudomonadota; class Alphaproteobacteria; order Geminicoccales; family Geminicoccaceae; genus JAAAPF01. The sequence goes on along the minus strand of JBKHCM010000031.1, from coordinate 230 downwards.
GCGCCGGCGCAGGCGATCCCGCTCGCCATGGGGCCGCTCGCCTTCGCCTATCCGCTGGACGTGCACGAGCTGGTCGATGCGGTGGTCTTCGAGAAGTCCGGCACCGGCTACGACCGCGCCGTGGCGGAAGTGTTCGCCAAGAACAACGTCGCCGTGAACGCGACCCCGTTCGAGATCGGCGAGGTGAGCTTCCACCACAACCTCAACTTCCACACCGCCGCGCGCAACCG
>JBKHCM010000147.1:0-7238 GCA_046541805.1 Alphaproteobacteria bacterium | reverse complement strand
CGCCGAGCAGGCGGCGCCCTTGGCGGCGGAGACGGCGCTGGCCTTGCGGCTGCGCGCGGCGCTGGTCGACGCGCCGCCGCGGCTGGCGCGCGAGGGCGAGGCGATCCGGGCCGGCTTCGACGGCGAGCTCGACGCCGCCCGCAGCCTGCGCGACGAGGGCCGTCGCCACATCGCGGCGATGGAGGCCGAGCTCCGGGCGGAAACCGCGCTCGCCAGCTTGAAGGTGCGCCACAATCATGTGCTCGGCTTCTTCGTCGAGGTCCCCGCCCAGCACGCCGCCAAGCTGCCGGATCGCTTCGTCCGTCGTCAGGGCCTTGCCAACGCGGCGCGCTTCGCCACGCCGGAGCTAACCGACTTGGAGTTGCGGCTCAACGAGGCCGACGCGCGTGCCAAGGCCCGTGAGCAGGAAATTCTCGACGCGCTCACCGGCGCCGTCGTGGAGCGTCGCGCCGCCCTCGCCGCGATCGCGGGCGCGCTCGCGGCGCTCGACGTCGCCGCCGCCTGGGCCGAGCTGGCGGCCGCGGAGGGGTGGGTCCGCCCCGAGCTGGCCGACGATCTCGCCTTCGTGGTGGAAGCCGGCCGTCACCCGGTGGTCGAGGCGGCGGTGGCCAGGGACGGCGGGCGCTTCGTCGCCAACGATTGCCGCCTCGGCGACGCCGACCGGCTGTGGCTCCTCACCGGCCCCAACATGGCGGGCAAGAGCACGTTTCTGCGCCAGAACGCGCTGTTGGTGATCCTCGCCCAGGCCGGCGCCTTCGTGCCGGCGCGGCGCTGTCGCCTCGGCGTGGTCGACCGGCTGTTCTCACGCGTGGGGGCGGCCGACGATCTCGCCCGCGGGCGCTCCACGTTCATGGTGGAAATGGTCGAGACGGCGGCGATCTTGAACCAAGCGAGCAGCCGCTCGCTCGTCATCCTCGACGAGATCGGCCGCGGCACGGCGACCCACGACGGCCTGTCGCTGGCCTGGGCGGTGGTCGAGCATCTCCACGACGTCGTTCGCTGCCGTGGCCTGTTCGCGACGCATTACCATGAGCTCACCGAGCTCGAGGGCCGCCTCGAGCGCCTCGCTTGCCACAGCATGAGGGTACGCGAATGGCGCTCGGAGGTCGTGTTCCTTCACGAAGTCGTAAGCGGCAAGGCCGATCGTTCCTACGGTCTCCATGTCGCGCGGCTCGCCGGGCTGCCGCCCGCGGTCGTCGCCCGCGCCGAGGTCCTGTTGGCGCGCCTCGAACGCCGAGCACAGTGCGGGCCGGCGCGGCTGGCGGCCGAGCTGCCGCTGTTTCAGGGGCTGGCGCCGGCGCCGGAGCCCGAGCCGTCGCGGCTCGTGCGCGAGCTCGAGGCACTCGATCCCGACGCGCTGTCGCCGCGCGAGGCGCTCGCGGCGCTCTATCGCTTGAAGGCCCTCGCGGCCGAACGGGAGGACGGGGCATGAGAGGGATCGCGCTCGCGGTGCTGTTGGCCTGGGCGCCCGCGGCGGTGGCCGGCGACGATGCGGCGGCGGCGCGCTTCGAGCGCCTGACCGATGAGTTGGTGCCGGTCTGCATGCGCGCGGCGGCGACCCGCTGTTTGGAGGCGGTGTTCAGCCATGCCGATACCGACGGCGACGATCGGCTCGACGTGGGCGAGCTCGAGGCCGTCCGCCGCGACGCCAGCCATTGGTTTCGCGCCCGCCGCGCTGAGCTCACCACCCAGGAGCAGACGATGATCGCGCTCGGCCTCGCGGTGGTGAACAACACCGGCGTCGAGCGCCTGGTCGCGGCCTACGACGCCGACGACGACGGCGCGCTCGACCGCGCCGAGCTCAGTGCCGACGTCGACCTCGACCACCGCCCGCTGCCGGCGTTGATCCGCGACGACGAGGCGGTGGACTGGGACGCCATCCGGAGCCGGCTCGGCACGGTCGCCGGCGCGCTGATGCCGGCGCCGCGCTGAGCCGGCTCATTCCGCCGGCTGCGGCGCCGCCCGCATCGGCCAGCGGGTGAGCGCGAGCGAGCCCGCCATGGCGACGCCGCAGGCGAGCATCACCACCAGCATCGGATAGGGCGTGCCGTTCTGGATCATGCCCACCAGCTGGGCGACGCCCGAGGCCACGGCCATCTGCGTGAAGCCGGCGACGCCCGAGGCGGTGCCGGCGAGTTCGGGATCGACCGACAGCGCGCCGGCCTGGGCGTTGGGCATGCCGAGGCCCTGGCCGTAGGCGGTGGCGATCATCGGCACGAACAGCGCCGCCGGGACCCACAGGCCGGCCAGCATCACCGCCAGTGTCGCCGCGACCCCGGCGAGCACCAGCGCCGTGCCGACGGCGATCATGCGGTCGAGCCCGAACCAGGCGGAGAGCCTGGCGGCGGTCAGGTTGCCGAGCATGAAGCCGAAGGCGTTGGCGATGAACCAGAGGCCGTAGACCGTGGCGGGCTCGCCCATGAGCTGCTGCACGACGTAGGGCGCACCGGCGAGAAAGGCGAAGAAGGCGGCGAACGAGCCGGTGGCGTGGAGCGTGTAGCCGAGGAAGTGGGGATGGCGCAGGAGCCGGCCGGCGCCGTCGAACATGCCGCCGCCCGTGCGCGCGGCGGTGGCCGCGGGCCGCGTCTCCGGCAGGGCGGTAAGGGTGGCGACGAACAGGAGCCCGCCCACCACCGCCGGGAAGAGAAAGTTCAGCCGCCAGGAGGTGAAGTCGACCAGGATGCCGCCGATCGTGGGCGAGACCATCGGCACCGCCACCATGCCGACGGTGAGCCAAGCGATCATCTCCGCCGCGCGCGAGCGGTCGAAGAGGTCGCGCACGATGGTGCGGCTCAACACCAGCCCGGCGACGCCGCCGGCGGCCTGGACGATCCGGCCGAGGATCAACAGCTCGAGCGTCGGCGCCGCGGCGGCGACGACGCTACCGACCACGAAGAGCACCACCGCCACGACCAGCACCGGGCGACGGCCGTGGCGGTCGGCCAAGGGACCGTAGGCGAGCGTGCCCAGCGCCATCGCCACGCCGGAGAGGCTGAAGACGAGCTGGGCGGTCGCGACGTTCACCCCATAGGCCGACTGGATCGCCGGCAGGGCGGGGAGGAAGATCTGCATCGCGAACGGCCCCATCGCGGTGAGCGCGACGAGGAGGAGAAGGAAGGCTCGGGATTGCTGCAGCGGCCCTGACAAAATGCGACCTTCGGTTGCACGACCTGGCGGGAGCCGTGGCGGCGGTTGGCCGGTTGAGCATCGTTCGCGTTTGATCGAAGTCAACGTGAAGCCCATCCGCAGCAGCTATGCGGCCGGGCGGCAGCCCGTGCCTGCGGCCGCCGGGCCGCCCATGTCGCGAGGGAGGTTTGCATGCGTGCCCGGGACATCATGACGACCGAGGTGGTCACGGTGGCGCCGTCGACGGCGGTGAGCGCGCTCGCGCAGCTCCTCGTCGAGCGCAGGATCAGCGCCGTCCCGGTCGTGGAGGACGGTGAGCTCGTCGGGCTGGTCTCCGAGGGCGACCTCCTGCACCGCGAGGAGACCGGGACCGAGCCGCAGCCGACCTGGTGGAAGGGGCTCTTCCGCTCCACCGAGTACCGTGCCAGAGCCTATCTCAAGGCCCATGGCCAGAAGGCCTGCGACGTCATGACCACCCGACTGATCACCGTCGGCCCCGATGCCGAGGTGAGCGACATCGCCGAGCTCATGGAGCGCCACCGCATCAAGCGTGTGCCGGTGGTCGAGGACGGCCGGCTCGTCGGCATCGTCGCTCGCGGCGATCTGTTGCGCATCTTGGTCAAGGCGGCGGATCACACCGCCGAGCCGGTGGCGGTGAGCGACCAGCAGCTCGCCCAGTCGGTGCTCGACGAGATCCAACACGCCGGGCTGGCCACGACCACGACGCTCAACGTCATCGCCACCGACGGCACCGTCGGGCTTTGGGGCTTCGTCGCCACCGAGACCGAGCGCCAGGCGGTCGAGGTCGCCGCCCGCAGCGCCAAGGGCTGCAAGGGCGTCGACAACCACCTCGCCGTCCGTCCGCCCTATCTCACCGGCGCCTACTGAGCGTTCGCCGTCGCGCGACGTCGCGGTCGCCGCCGGCTCAGAGCTTGACCACGACCTCGACGTCGCCACGGCGCTGGGCGACGTCGACCGCGACCTCGTCGCCGAGGCGCCGGAGATGGACGTCGCAGCGGCCGCCGTCGAAGCCGAGCTGGCGGAGGGTGAGCTCGTCCAGGCTCGCCGGCAGTCGCGGGCGGTCGAAGCGCACCGCTCGGCGGCCGGCGTCGAAGCCGAGCCCGAGCACCGATTGCAGCAGCGCGAAGGGGGCGGCGGCGGCCCAGGCCTGCGGCGCGCAGGCGACCGGGTAGAGCGTGGGTCCGGTCGCGGCCACGCGGCGAAAGCCGCAGAAGAGTTCCGGCAACCGGCGCAGGTCCATGAACCCGGCGGCGGCCATCAACCCCTCGAACAGGCGCAGCGCCGGCTCCTTGAGGCCGTAGCGGGCGAGACCCAGGGCGACGAGCGCGTTGTCGTGGGGCCAGATCGAGCCGTTGTGGTAGGACATCGGGTTGAAGCGGGCCTGGCCCGCCGCCAGCGTGCGGATGCCGAAGCCGGAGAAGAAGGCGGGCGAGAGCAGAAGCTCGGCCGTGCGCCGCGCCCGCTCGGGCGACGGCAGGCCGGTGAACAGGAGCTGGCCGGCGTTGGAGGCGCGCACGGCGCACAGGCGCTTGTCGCCGTCGAGGGCGAGGCCGTAGGTGGCGAGCTCCTCCGACCAGAAGCTCGCCTCGACGCGCGAGCGCACCGCCTCGGCCTGGCCGCGTCGCTGGCGGGCGAGGTCGCCGCGCCCTCTCGCCTCGGCGATCGCCGCGGCGGCCTCGAAGGCGGCGAAAACGTAGCCCTGGACCTCGACGAGCGCGATCGGCCCGGCGGCGAGGTCGCCCGTGGCGTGGAAGACCGAATCGTCGCTGTCCTTCCAGCCCTGGTTGACGAGCCCGTCGCCACGCCGCCGGCCGTACTCGACCAGGCCGTCGCCGTCGCGGTCGCCCCAGCGCTCGATCCAGGCGAGCGCGCGCTCGATCGCCGGCGCCAGCTCGCGAATGGTGGCGAGATCGCCGGTGCGCTCGAGATAGGCCCCGGCCAGCACGACGAACAGCGGCGTCGCGTCGATCGTGCCGTAGTAATGGCGAAAGGGCACGACCCCGAGCCGGGCGAGTTCGCCGGCGCGGGTCTCGTGCAGGATCTTGCCGGGCTCGGCGTCGGCGCTCGGGTCCTCCTCGGTGGCCTGGGTGGCGGCCAGATAGCGCAGCACGCCCCGGGCGAGGCGGGGGTCGACCCACAGCATCAAAAGCGCGGTGATCAGCCCGTCGCGGCCGAAGGGCGTGCTGAACCACGGCACGCCGGCATAAGGGTAGGCGCCCTTGTCGGTGTCGGTCACCAGCATGGTGAGGTCGGCCATCGCGCGGCGCAGCACCTCGTTGGTGACGGCGTTGGCGGTCTCCACGCCGGCGCTGCGCGCCGCCACCTTCCGCAGCGGGCGCCGGGCGCGGGTGAGCGCGGAGAAGAAGCCGAGGCCGGCCCCCGGCGGTGGCTCGCGGTCCTCGCAGTCGACGACGAGAAAGAGCGAGGCCCGTTCGCCCGCGCCGAGGTGCAGGGTGAAGCGGGCGTGCTCGGCTTCGAGCTCGACCGGCACCGGGTCGAGGGCGAGCCGCGTCACCCGTCGGGTGCCGTCCTCGCCGTCGTAGACCATGCGCAGGCGGTCGGGGCCCAGGCGTTCGGTGCGCATCCCCCCGCGGGTCGACCGCGCTACGCCGCGCGCCTCGAAGATGTCGGCGAAGTCGGCGGCGAAGGCGAGCTCGAGCTCCACCGCCAAGGGCTCGACGCCGAAATTGCGCACGCTCAAGCGCTCGAACAGCCGCGACTCGAACAGAAAGCGCGTGCGCTGGATGTGCAGCACATCGCCGCCCATGACGACCCGATCGTCCTCGGCGATGTCGGGATTGGTGAGGTCGGCCTTCATCACCGCGTTGTCGAGCGCCACCGTCGAGCTCAACAGGATCGGGGGATGGCCCCGAACGAGCAGGTGCAGCTTGGCGAGGTGGCGGGTGTCGCGGTGGTAGAGCCCCTCGGCGCGCTCGCCGTCGGCGACGATGTCGCCGTGCGGATCGAACAGGCCGAAGGTCTCGCCGTGCTTGAGGATGCGCGGGCGGCGCTCGGCCAGCGAGGACCGCGCCAGGATGACATAGGGCGAGGGCGTCGGCGCCCCCGCCTTGAGGACGTGAGGGGTCGCGTCCACCTCGGATGCCGCCGCGTCGTTGGCCATGGTGCCGTCTCCGTCGTGGTCGCTCGCGGGACACCCGCGGCACGCGCGGTCGCGAGCCAACGCCACGTCGCAGCTTAGCGCAGCCGTGCGCGCCCGCCACGGTCGGGCGACGCATCCGGCCACCGCGCGCGGACAGGTGCCTGCGATCGGGAGCTTTGAGCTCGAACCCACCGACAATCGGACGGGGCCGCGCGGCCAACGAGCGGCCTGCCGGCGCGTGCGCCGTGTTCGACTTGGCCTTGCAACTGTGGTCCTCAGATCCTGCGGATGTTGCCGGCTGTTGAGATGAAAGCGGCCCGTCGAACGGGCGATTCGGTTGAAATTTGGCTCGTTCCAGTGCCGTGGTCGACGGCTTCGTCGCGGCGCTCGCGATGGGGCACGCCGCGGGCGCCATCGCCGGCGGCGAGCCTGTGCGTGGCCGCGGTGATCGACGCCACCGGCCGCGCGAGCGTGCGCTCCACGGTGACGGCGAGCGCGAGCGCCGCGACGAGCCCGGCGGCGAGGATGGCGAGCGGGACCGTGCGTTGGGGGTGGGGCGGTCGGCGTCGATCGTCGAGGTCAGCACGGCGTTGCGGCTCGTCCCGTCGGCGTGGCGGCGGCCGGCGATGGGAAATCGCGAAAGCTCGGCGACGGTCGTTCTCCCAAACGGAAGGCGACGCCCGGCACCTTAACGACGCGCTCCGCGCCGCAGCGGGAAGCGACCCGACGGCGATCGGATCACGGGCTTGGACATGCGCGCCGTGGCCACCGCTCGCACGCGCCCGTTCGAGGCCAGCGCGGCGACCATGAACCGTCGACCGTGCCGCGTCGTTCGGGCCGTCTCGTGAACGTTCATCCGCGGCATTTGGTCGCGACGTCGCAGCTTTCGCAATCCCGGCCTCCCGCCCCGACCGCCGCCGGCCTTCGCGCCGCGCCGCGGCGCTCCGGCGCCATCGCCGTCGAACCGGCGGGTGGGCGCGCGCCGGGCAAC
>JBKHCM010000146.1:0-7343 GCA_046541805.1 Alphaproteobacteria bacterium | reverse complement strand
CGCGGCCGGCTCGCGCTTGGCGAGCTCCACCGCCGCCCGGAGCTCGATGTCGGCGAGCACGGCTTCGAGGCCGCGATCCAGCCGGCCGTGGTGCCGCGCGCCCAACCGTTCGCGCAGCCGCGCGAGCGTGGCGTCGTCCGCCGCCCCGGCGAGCAGGCCGTCGCGCAGCGCTTCCAGGTCGGCGAGGAGGGCGGCGCCGCGGGCGGCGGCCGTGGCACCGTCACCCGCATCGGCGCCGTCCACCTCCTGCAGCGCGGCCAAGGCGTCGATCGAGCCGAGCACGCTCGTGCCGGCCACCGCCACGTCGCCGCCCACCCCCCCGGCCGGGTTGAAGCCCCTGGCGCCGGGGCGCTCGCTGCGGCGGACCGTCGCCGCCGTGCCCTTCGTCGTCGTACCCGATACCCGCACCGCGCGTCTCCTCGCGATCTCGCCGGCGATCTCCCGCCGGCACTCTCGCCGACCAGGCCTAACAAAGGCTCAACGCGCCCGGCCGGGGCGGCAGGAATTGCCGGCTCCGGGCCGGAGTTGCCGGTGCCGCCGGCGACGGAAGCGAGCGCATCCGCGGGTTTCAGGGGTTGGCACGGGGCTCGCATCGGCGGGGGCGTCAACGTGGGAGCGAACGCCTTGCGCGCCGTCATCAGCCTCGCCCGCCGTCGTCTGCATGCCGTGCTCGTCGCTTGCGCGCTCGCCGCCGGTCCCGCCGGGGGTGCCGGCGCGGTCGAGGCCCGCATCAAGGACATCGCCGACTTCGAGGGCATCCGCGACAACATGCTGGTCGGCTACGGCATCGTCGTCGGGCTCAACGGCAGCGGCGACAACTTGCGCAACTCGGGCTTCACCGAGAGCAGCCTCGTGTCGATGCTCGAGCGCCTGGGCGTCAACACCCGCGGCACGGACCTCGAGACGAACAACGTCGCCGCCGTCATGGTGACGGCCACGCTGCCGGCCTTCGCGCGGCAGGGCTCGCGGATGGACGTCAGCGTCTCGGCGATGGGCGACGCCGGCTCGCTCGAGGGCGGCACGCTGCTCGTCACCCCGCTCATGGGCGCCGACGGCGAGGTCTACGCCGTCGCCCAGGGCCAGCTCGCCACCGGGGGTTTCGAGGCCGGCGGCGAGGCCGAGACGGTGACCCGCAACACCCCGACCCAGGCGCGCGTCCCGTCGGGCGCGATCATCGAGCGCGAGGTCGACTTCGAGCTCGACGAGCTCGACGAGGTCCGCTTGAGCCTGCGCAACCCCGACCTCACCACCTCGGCACGGGTGGCGGAGGCCATCAACGCCGCGATCGGCGAGCGCGTCGCGCGCGCGCTGGACCCCGGGACCGTCGACATCGCCGTGCCGCGGCGCGGCGGCGGGACGGCGGCGTTCTTGACGCAGATCGAGCAGCTCCGCGTCGAGCCCGACCAGCCGGCGCGGGTCGTCGTCGACGAGAGCAACGGCATCATCGTCATGGGCCAGGACGTGCGCATCAGCGAGGTCGCCGTCGCCCAGGGCAACCTCACGGTGCGGGTCACCGAGAGCCCGCTCGTCAGCCAGCCCAACGCCTTCGGCGACGGCCAGACGGTGGCGGTGCCGCGCACCCGCGTCGAAGTCGACGAGGAGACCGATAGCCGCATGGTGGTCATGCGCGAGGCGGTCACGCTCGACGACCTCGTCGGCGGGCTCAACGCGCTGGGCGTCGGCCCGCGCGACCTGATCTCGATCCTGCAGTCGATCCGCGCCGCGGGTGCCTTGCAGGCCGAGCTGGAGATCATCTGATGGTCAATCAGCCGCACGGCGTGACGGCGACGCTCGGCGGCCTCGGCGCGAGCGTACCCCAAGGTGGCAACAGCGGGCGCGCGCAGGCCGTCGCTAACGATTTCGAAGCGGTTTTCCTGCAACAGATGTTGAGCGCGATGCGCGAGGGCCTCTCCGAGGACAGCCCGCTCGGCGGCCCCGACAGCGAGTTCGGCAGCCTGCTCGCCAGCGAGCAGGCCAAGCTGATCAGCCGCGCCGGCGGCATCGGCGTCGCCGACCACATCATGGGCGAGCTGTTGAAGCTGCAGGAGACCGCGTGATGACCCCGCCGGTCGACAAGGTGACGATCGTGATGACGCTGACCCGTCAGCTCACCCAGGTCATGGACGCCGAGACCCAGGTGCTCCGGCGTGTCCAGCTCGCCGAGCTCGGCGAGCTGCAGGCGGAGAAGCAATCGCTCGTCGACATCTACGAGGCCGAGCTCGCCGAGATCCGGCGCCGGCCCGAGATCCTGGGGGCGGTGCACGGCGAGATCCGCGCGGAGCTGGAAGAGGCGACCCGAGCCTTCCGCGCGGCGGCGCACCGCAACACCCGGGCCCTGGAGGCGGCGCAGACGGTGGTCGAGCGCGCGCTCGCCTTGATCCGCTCCAGCCTCGCCGACAGCCACGGCTACGGGCCGCAGGACGGCCGCCATCAGGGTGGCGGCGACATCGTGCCCTTCGCCTTGAACCGGACGTGCTGAGATGAGCGGGATCACCGACAGCCTGCGGATCGCGGTGAGCGGCCTTCAGCTCGCCCAGGATTCGCTGGCGACGACCTCGAACAACGTCGCCAACGTCAACACCGAGGGCTATTCGCGCAAGCGCATCGTCCAGGAGGCCCGAGTGTTGGGCGGGCGCGGCGCCGGCGTCGCCGAGGTCGAGATCCAGCGCGATGCCGACCGCTTCCTCGAGCGTCAGGTCCGCCTGCAGGAGGGCAAGGTCGGCAAGAGCCAAACGGTCCACGCCTACGCCCAGGACGTGCAGGGCCTCGTCTTCGGCAATCCGAGCGAGGATGCCACCGGGCTCGCATCGGTCTTCGACGAGCTCGCCACCAAGCTCGAGGCCGCCGCCACCAAGCCCGAGGACGGGGCGCGCCGCGCCGCGGTGGTGGGGGCGGCCCAGGACGCCTTCAACGGGCTCGCGGGCGCGGCCGATCAGGTCCAGACCCTGAGGCGTGACGCCGACCAGCGCATCGCCGCGCTCGTCGGCGAGGTCAACACCGCGCTCAAGGCCATCGACGACCTCAACAACGACATCGTCCGCTCGCGCGACGACGCCGAGCTGTTGGATCAGCGCGACCGCCTGGTGGAGGAGCTGAGCCACAAGCTCGACGTCCACACCTACACCCACGACGACAACCGCATCGCGATCTTCACCGAAGGCGGCCAGGCGCTGTTGGAGTACGAGCCGCGCGTGCTGCGCTACGCGCCGGCGGCGCAGATGAACCGCGACGCCCCGATGGACAAGATCGACATCTTCACCGAGGATCAGCTCGACCCGGACACCGGCGATCCGCTGCCGGGCGTGAGCGGGGAGGTGATGGTGGGCGGCGGTGTGCGCGCCGAGGCCGCCGACCCGGCCGACAACATCAGCCCCACCGTGCGGGGCGGCGAGCTCGGCGGCCTTTTGGAGGTGCGCGACCGGATGTTGCCCGAGCTCGACGATCAGCTGCGCGAGTTCGGCGGCATGCTCCGCCACCAGCTCAACGCGGCGCACAACGGGGCGAACGCCACGAACGCACCGATCTCGGAACTGATCGGCGCTCGGAAAGGCGAGGCGCTTTGGCCCAACAATTCATCGGATTCGGTGTCGGGCAAGGCCTATATCAGCCTCTACGAAATTGCCGATCCGACATCACAGACCACGGTGGCCATCGATCTCGCCGACGTCCGCGATCACGCGAAGAATAACTTGGGAGATAGCACAAATTGGCATGAGCACTTCTCGGAAGCGTTGGCGCACAAGATCAACGACGCTTTCGGCACCGCCCCGATCGATGCTGACGTGACGACTGATCCCAATTTTACACTGAAAAGCACCGATCCGGAATACGCACTGGCGATAGCGGACGGTGATGGTAAGATCAGTCAGGACGATGGGCACGGCCATAACCTCGAATACGGCCTGTCGCACTTTCTGGGTTTCAACAACTTTACGTCCCCGGCAGAACGGGATCCGACCAAGCTGGCCGTCCGATCGGACATCGTCGCCGATCCGCAGCGCATCGCGAGCGCGAAGCTCGATGTCGACGCCGGCCCGCCGCCCAGCGGGACGCTCGGTGGCGTCGGCGACGCCCGCGGGCTCGGCGAGCTGGCGGCGGCGCTCGACCGGCGCATGGACACGGTCGGGCGCGGCGGGCTGCCGGACGCGACGGTGAGCGCGCGCGAGTATCTGGGCGACGTCACCAGCGTGCAGGCGACGCGGGCCGCCAACGCCGAACGCACGGCCGAGAACGACGAGGTGCTCGCCGAGGAGCTCGGCTTCCAGAAGGCCGGCATTTCGGGCGTCAATCTCGACGAGGAGATGGCCCACCTTATCCAGCTGCAGCAGGCCTATGCGACTTCGGCGCGGTTGCTCACCGTGGCGGACGAGATGCTGCAGGACCTCTTGAACGCGAAGCGCTAGGAGTGCCGCGATGAGCACCATCCGCACCGGCGATCTCGCCCACTTCAACCGCACCACGGGCAATATCCAGGACGTGCAGAGCCGCGTGCGCGCCGCCCATCTGCAGGTCTCGACCGGCAAGGCGGCGCACAGCTACGCCGAGCTCGGCGCCGACAGCGGTACGCTGATGCGCACCGAGACCGCGCTCAAGCGGACGGAGACGTTCGCCGAGCAGAACGGCCGGCTCACCAACGAGCTCAACCTGATGGACGGCGCGCTCGCCACCATCGAGGACGTCGCCCAGGAGTTTCGCCAGGTGCTGATGGCGCGCCGCAACGAGGCCTCCGGCGACGCCGTGAAGCTGGACCTCGAGGCGGAGGGCATGATCGACCGCGTCGTCAACGCCCTCAACCTCAAGGTCGACGGCCGCTACGCCTTCGCCGGTTCCAGGACCGACACGCCGCCGGTGGATCCAGCGGCGATGGGCGATCCCGCGGACGCGAGCTACTACAACGGCGACGACATCCCGCTTCGCGCCCGCATCGACGTCGACGCCGAGGCGACCTACGGCGTGACCGCCGACGCCGGCGGGTTTCGCGAGCTGCTCGAAGGCCTCAAGCTCGCCGTCGCCGGCCACACCGCCGACGACGACGACCAGCTCCGCCAGGCGGCGAACCTCGCCGACACCGCCCTCGACGGCGTCATCGCCGAGCGCGGTGCGCTCGCCACGGTCACCTCCCGCGTCGAGAGCACCCGCGCTTCGCTGGAGGGCACCGCCCTCTACCTCAAGGACACCGTGAGCAGCATCGTCGACACCGATGTGCCGGCGACGATGGCCAAGATCGCCCAAGATCAGGTCTCGCTCGAGGCGAGCTACGCGATCACGAGCCGGCTCAGCCGGCTGAGCCTCAGCGACTACCTGCGCTGAGCCGTGGCGCCGGGAGGCCGGAGATGACCGCTGCCGCCGTCGCCGCCGACGCGCCGATCGCGACCACCCGGTTCGGCACCGTCGCCTACCGCGAGGATGCCGTGCTCGACTTCCCCCACGGCCTGCCCGGCTTTCCCGGCCAACGCCGCTTTTTGATCGCGCGCCTGCCCGGCGCGGAGGCGGCGTTTCAGCTCCTGCACGGCCTCGACGGCGACGCCGTCGATCTCGTCGTCGTCCCGCTGGCGAGCCTGGGGCCGCGGGTCGCGGCCCGCGACATCGAGGACGCCCGCGTCGCGCTCGAGATCCCCGCCGCGGACCTCCTCGTCCTCTGCGTGCTGACCTTGCCGCCGCGGGGCTCCGGCGCGACGGCGCGGGTCAACCTGCGCGCGCCGATCTTCGTCGACGTCGCCCGCCGCGTCGCCGTCCAGATGGTGCTGGCGAACCCCGCCTACCCGTTCCGCGAGCCCCTCAGCGCCGGCTGAGCGCAGCCAGCCGGCGACCGCTCGGCCGGCCCTCAAGAGCCGTCGCCGTCGCCGCCACCGCCTCCTTCGCCGTCGCCGCCGGCACCGCGCGCGGGCGGGTCCTCGAGTAGGCGGCGGGCCGCGGCGAGCGTCTCCTCGACCGCCTCGAGGGTGGCCTCGAGGTCGCCGGCGCTTGCCGCCTCCTCGGCCGGAAGCGCAACGGCCTCGGCGGCGGGCGTGCGGGCGCGGCCCTCGCGGGCGGCCTCGGCCGCGGCTCTGACCGCGGCGATCCGCGCGTCGACGACGTCGTCGAGCGGGGCCAGGGCGGCGAGGGCGGCCTGCGGCAGCTGGCGCTCGAGGCGGAGCTCGGCCAGCTCCAGGCGCAGGTCGACGGCGACGGCGTGCGGCAGCGGCTCGTCGAGGGCGCGGCGGTAGAGCCGATCGGCGACGTGGAGCGCGTCGGTCTCCGCGGCCACGCGCGCCGCCAGCCGGCGCAGACGGTCGGCGCGCGCGGTACCCTCCGCCAGGCCCTCGAGGTGGCGTTCGAGGATCACGACGGCGTCGGCGAGGGCGTCCTCGAAGGGCGCATCGCCCGCGATGAGGGCGTCGATCAGCTCTCGCTGGGACGCGCCGAGCGACTCCACGCCGGCGCGCCGCCAGGCGACGAAGGCGCCGCGGGCGTCGCCGGTGGCGGCCCGCCGCTCCGCCAAAAAGCGCCAGAATGCGGCGGCGTCGTCGCGGCCGGTCCAGGCGACGGCGTCGGCCTCGAGGATCGCGCGCGCGTCGTCGTCGTCGAGCTCGCCGGCGGCGTGGTCGAGGCGGACCCGGGCGAGCCGGGCGCGGTGGCGGATCTCCGCGGCGCCGTGGTCGCGCTCGAGACGCACAAGCCGCTCGCGGGCCGCCGCCGGATCGTCCAGGGCGGTCAGTGTGCGCGCCTCCAACAGCGCGAGCTCGCCGACGCCGAGACCCGCGACCTCGTCGCTCTCGACCTGGCGCAGCACCGTTTGGGCCACCTGCGGCGCGTCGAGCGCCAACGCCGTCGCCGCGGCGCGGCGGGCGATCCGGCGCTTGAGCGGCAGCGGGTAGCCCCGCCAGAGCTGGCCCGAACGGGCGAAGGCTTCGCCCGCGCGCGCCCAGTCCTCGCGTCCCGCGGCCAGCATGCCGTGCCAGAGCCACAGCTCGCGCGTCGCCTCGGCGTCGACCGGCGGCAGCAGCGCCGCGGCGCGCTCGAGCCGGCCCGAGAGCACGTGGGCGACGGCTTCGAGCGCCTCCAGTCGTGCCGCCGCGTCGGCATCGTCTTGCGGCGACGCGGCCGCATCCAGGACGGCGAACGTCTCGAAGGGCCGGGCCTGGCCCAGGAGAAACCGGGCGAGCGCGATGCGGCGGGCCGGCACCGGGTCGGCGAAGAGCGCCCTCTCGAGCGTGCGGCGATGCCGCGCCGCCTGGTCCGGTGCCGGGGTGGGGCCGGCGAGGCCGATCAGCGGGCCGAGCTCCGGCCGCGGCGAGGCCGCCCGCGGCTCGGCGCCGGCCCCCTCGCGCTCCGGCTCCGGCGCCGCCCCGTTCGTGGCGGTG
>JBKHCM010000145.1:0-7343 GCA_046541805.1 Alphaproteobacteria bacterium | reverse complement strand
CAGCAGCCCGCTCCCACAACATGTTGGGCAAGCGGACTCAAAGGGATAAGCCTTAGAAATTTAGTTTTTGCATTGCAATTTTGGTAATTTAGTTTTCTGATTATCGGAAAAATATGGTTCAAACATCTTAACTCCGCGAGCATCGGGCAAAAAAGGGCCGCCGTGGAGGTCCACGGCGGCCCCTTGGCGGCGCGGCGGCGGGTTCAGGAGTTGAAGGCGCCGTCGACGACCTGCTTGACGACGCCGGCGACGACCTTGTCGTCGCTGACCGCGCCGTGGAGCGTCAAACCGCCGTCGTCGCCGGGCTTGGCCAGCACGACGACGAAGCCCGACTCGCCCGGTTCGACCGGCAGGTCGACCTCGGGCGCGCGGCCGAGGTTGACGCTCTCGGCCAGCTTGCAGTCCTTCTTGAACTGCGTGCCGGCCTTGTCGCCCGCCTTGGTGGCCTTGGGCGCCATCTTGGCGACCGCGACCATCCCGCCGTTCTCGGCGATGAACGCGGGGGCGTCGCCGGGCGCGACGCCGCGGGCCTCGAGGCCGTTCAGCACGCGCGCGAGGAAGCTCGCGTGCTTGTCGTCCATCGTCGGCGCCGCGGCCTTGACCGCGGCCAGCGCGCGGTTCTTGTCGAGCTTCTTGGTGGGCTCGACGCCGGCGGCCTCCAGCATCTCGCCGAAGGCGGCCTCGTCCTGCGCGACGCGCAGGTGCAGCTCGCGCAGCGGCGCCATCGCGTCGCGCTGCGCCTGGTCGCTGCGCTCGAGCGCCTTGAGCGCGGCGCCGGTCGCCTTCTGCGCCTGGTTGAGCAGGGTGGCCACATCCGCGGTGGCCGGCGAAACACCCGAAGCGGCCGCGGCGGCGGACCCTTCGGTCAAAGCGTCCGCCTTGGCGGACGGGGTGGTCGAAGACACGGCAGCACCTCCTCTGGCTTGCCGTGGGCGGCCCCATGGCGCGCCCGGTATGAAGGAGAGGTGTGTCCAGCCCTCGCCGGGGTGACGCTCGCGGTGGGGCCTGGCGCCAACTTTTTTGCGCCCTCCCTCACCGCGTCCGCGCCGTCGATCACGCCGCGAACGGTGGCATCGCCAAGCAGTCTGAAAAACCGCCCTTGCCCAATAGCTTACGGCGTGCTTAACGGATATTTGCCGTTTCGGCGGGCGGATTTACGCCTTGGCAATTCGATTGGATTAGAGAGGGTCCTAACAGGGGCTCGGTTAGGCATTTTTCTTCAGGCGGCTACCGCCGCCTTTTCGAAAAACGCCTGCCCTCGCCGGGCGCGACCGCGCCCGGAGTCCGTCGTCGCCCGGATCGGCATGGCTCTCTATCGGCTCGAGCTCCGCTGCCTCTCCCGCCGCGCGCCCGCAGGCACGCCGCCGCGGGAGCGGCAGGACCGCTGCCGGCCGAGCCTCACCATCCGGGGCCAGCGCAGCATCAGCGCCGCGGCGGCCTACCGGGCCGCCGGGGTGATGCCGGTTGCCGGCGACGACGGCGCGGCGGGGCCCGTGGCGGACTTTCGACGCCGCCGCGGCGTCGACGCCCGCCCGATCCTCGCGCCCGAGCACGCGCCCGACTGGGCGCGGCAGCGCGAAACGCTCTGGGCCGAGGTCGACGCGCGCGAAAAGCGCCCCGACGCGCTGCTCGCCCGCGAGTTCATCCTGACCCTCCCGGTCGAGGCGCCGCTGGACGCGACCACGGCCGCCGCGGAGCGCTGGGCCAAGGACGAGCTCGTCGACAAGGAGGGCATGGTCGCCGACGTCACCGTTCACCGCTACGGCGCCGCGCTCGACCTGCGCCGGGAGGAGAACCGCGCGCGCATCGCCGCGCTCGAGCGCGACGGCTGGCCGGTCGTCACCGGCGACGTCGCGGGCGACGACGCGCGGCTCACGCGTCCGCATGTTCTGCGGGCCAACGACCAGCGTGCCTACGTCTATCAGCCGCACGCGCACGTCCTCGTCACGACCCGGCCGTTCCGCCGCCGGCAGTTCACAAACAAGGAACGCAGCTGGGGCCAGAAGGCCCAGCTCTACCGATGGCGGCAGAGCTGGGAGCAGACCTACAACCGCCTGCTCGAAGACCAGGGGCTCGACACCCGCGTGGACTGCCGCGCCAAGTGGCGTCGGCAGAAACAGAAGGCGCGCTCCCCCAACCTCACCACCGCGCTCCGGGCGTCCGTCCAGCCGCCCGTGCGGACGCTGCATCTCGGCGGCGGTGCCTTCGGCGCCCGCCGGGGCCGAGCACCGGCCGCCGCACCCGACCCCGACCACCGCCAGCGACGGGACCGCCCGAAGATGACGCCCGACGAGTTCAACCGCGCCCTCACCGCCGCGCGCGGCGAGAAGCCCAAGTCGCAGACGGCGAGCACCGATCCCGATCTCAAGGATTGGAAGAAGCTCCACGACCTGGTCGACTTCGCGCATGAGCTCGAGGCGGAGGGCGTGCGCTTCTTCGAGAACCCCGAGCGCGGCACGCTCAGCTACGTGGCGCCGGCCGAGCGGCCCCTGAAACCGGAGGAATACCGCCGCTTCAAAGCGATGCACGAGCCGGTCGTGCTCGCGCTCCGCGAGCACGGCACCCTGTGCCCGGACAAGGAGGACGCCGAACGGCAGGTCGCCGACGCGCGCCAACCGACAGCGGAGAAAGCACGCGAACCATCGCCGCTGCCGGGCGTCATCCTCGACGACCCGATCGGCGACCCGATCGACGAGCCGCTGGACCTTTCGTTCATCGCCGCCCCGACGGAGCGCGGGGCGCCGTCGGCCGGGCAACCCACATCGCCGACCACGCCGCGAGCGGAGCCGGGCGCGGCACCACACACCGCCGCCCACCAGCCGGCGCCTTCGACCTCCACGGCGCCGTCGCGAGGGCGCTCCAGGCTGCGCCAGCAGCTGGAGCCCCTCTTCAAGGCGGCGCGCGCCGGAACCAACACGGCGACGCCGGAGGACCCGGACGTCGCGTGGATCTACGAGGAGTTCGCGAAGGAAGCGCGTGGCCGGCGCGACGCCGAGGCCACGTTGGCGCGTGCCCGCGACGACCTCGGCGAGATGTGGGCCCACGCCCACGCCGCGACGGCGGAGGATCCCGGCGGGCGACGCGATCCGACCGCGCTCGGTCGGCTCGAGAAGTGGATCCGCTTCGCCTGGGAGCGCGTCGCCGCGGGCAACGGGCGGACCGTGACCCCCGATCCGACCCTGATCCAGGCCTCGCAGACCAGCCTCGAACGGATCGACCCGAAGGACAAAGCCGTGCAAAGCCGCCGGCTCGGCGAGCTGCGCAAGCTGTCGCCGGCGGAAAAGCTCCGCAAGATCATGACCGGGCTCAAAGAGCTCAACGGTGGCCATCCGGAGACCGACAAGATCCGCGCTGGTCTGATCGTGCTGAACGCGGCGCTGAGCAACAAGGATCGCGAAACGCTGCCGCCCGAGGTGCGCAAACAACTCGAAGCGCTCGCCCAGCCGGGCGCGCCGCAGCGCACGGCCGGCAGGTCAGGCCCGACACGAGGTCCCGACAGAGGTTTCCGATAATCCGAAAACCCAGCCCGCGGGTTGGCCGGCGCCGTCGGGGCGAGCGCCGGCCGCCACGCGGGCTTCGTTGCCCAAGGAAGGGAGCGGTTGACGGCGCATCACCAGCAAAAGGGGATGCACCGATGCACCTCGAGTCGTCTTCCGTTTCCGCTACGCCGGAGACGTTGTCCACGCGCCTCCGGAACGTTCCCTTCATCCCGCTGTGGATGCTGCGGGACGACGCCCTGGTCGCGATGATGGCGTCGGCCGACCTCGTCCACGTCCTCGACGACGAGCAGCCGCTCTCGCCGGCGACCAAGGCCAAGAGCGAGCGCGCGTTCAGGGTCACGCGCGACATCAACGGCGTCACGCACAGCCAGGCCGAGCGCCGCAAGGCGGTGCTCGCCTTCATCGCCGCCGCCGCGAACGATCTCGGCGAAGAGGTGGCGGTCACCGTCGCCGGCCCGCTGCCGGAGTTGGGCGGCGCCAAGGTGTTTCTGCTCCTGCCCGACTCGGCGTTGGTCACGCCGGAGGTGACCCCGGCCTGACCGGCCACCCGGCCAGTCGGCCGCTCGCCGCTCGGCCCCACGGCGCGGCGGCTCCGAGGCGACCGCCGCGCCGTGGGCCGATCTCTTCTCCCCCGCGGAGCATTCTTGATGTTCGACGAGTTCCACGATCCTCGCCCCGAGGGCGTGGACGCCGCCGACGGCGTCTACGTCCTGCTCCAGCGGGCGAGCCACGCCTCGCTGCGCGACGTCCTCGCGACGCCCGGCGTCCCCAAGGTCCTACACATGCCCGACCGGCATCCACCGACGCCGGTCGCCGACCTCTACAGCTTCTGCCGCTCGCAGATCTTCCGCCGCCGTGATCGTCCCATGCGGTCCACGATGATCAACACCATCGCCCTCGCGATGCTCGTCGGCGACACGAAAATCAGCGCGATCGGCTACGCCCTGATGACGGGCCGGCACGGCGACACCCGCGTCGTCGCGATCGTCCCCGACAGCGGCGCCAGCTGCCTCGCCCGCGTCGCCGTGGCGGAAATCGACGACGTGGATGGGGGTTGATCAGGCCGGTCGGTGCATCGGCCAAGCGCGAGCCGTAGGAGCACCCGATGCTCCTACACGCTGTGAAGCTCGCGCCGCGCCCAGCGCAACCCGGCCTACGCCACCTTGAACGACGCCGCCCCGACGTTCGAGCACAACCGCGAGATGCACCCCGAGGCCACGCTCCCCGGCCCCGGCCCCTCAGCACGGTCATGGCCCTTGTGCAGGCGCCGCCGACGCCGACAGTCGTGTTTGCCGAGGCGCAATGAGCTCGACCATCTAAGCATCGGAAGGAGCGCTATCGGCACTTCGTAGATGGGCCGACGGGAGGCGTCCGCGAGACTCGAGGGCTTCCACGCCCTGTGGCTGCACACGCAGATACGAGCTCGTGCAAGGAGCTCTTTTGGCTGCCCTTGCCGCTGGGCTCGACCCAGGCTTCCTTAATCGCTCGTCCCCAGCGTCGAGAGCGACGCCGCCGCCTTTCGTGAGCCTGAGCGATGACGACAGCACCGCCGACCCTGCTCCGCGCCGTGACCTACGAGCGCTACTCGACCGACATGCAGAACGAGAAGTCCACCGACGCGCAGCGCGAGGAGAACCGCCGCGTCATCGCCAAGCAGGGCTGGACCTACGTCCGCTCGTACAGCGACGACCAGGCCAGTGGGCAGCGCGGCCAGCGTCCAGCCTTGCTCGACCTGATGCGCGACGCCGAGAACGGCGAGTTCGACGTCGTCGTCGCCTTCGCGCTCGACCGCATCTCGCGGCGCCTCGCGCACATCGCCCAGCGCTTCGAGGAGCTCGAGGCGCTCGACATCCTGGTCATCTGCCAGGGCCGCGAGGTGCGGTCGGTGGACGTCGCCATCGAGGGTTATTTCGCGCAGCACTACGTCGAGGCGTTGCGCGAGCACACCCGGCGCGGTCTGCGCCACAAGATTGCGGGCGGGCTCTCGGCCGGCGGGCTCTGCTACGGCTACCGGGTGGACACCGCGAAGAACGACCCGCTCAAGCCGGGCGGCCGCGGCCACCGCGTCATCGATCCGGGCGAGGCCGCGATCGTGCGGCGGATCTTCGAGGAGTACGCCCGCGGCGATTCCCCGCGCACGATCGCCCACCGGCTCAACGACGAGCACGTCCCGCCGCCGCGGGGCGGGCGCAAGCGGAGCTCCAACCGCCCCGGCTGGAGCGGGTCGACGATCAACGGCAACCGCAAGCGCGGCACCGGCATCCTCAACAACGAGCTCTACATCGGCCGGCTGGTCTGGGGCCGGCTGACCTACGCCCGCGACTTCAAGTCCGAGAAGCGCCGATCCCGACCGAGCCGGGAGGAGGCGCAGGTGACGCCGGTGCCCGAGCTGCGCATCGTCTCCGACGAGCTCTGGGACAAGGTCAAGGCGCGCCAAGCGGCGCTCGATGCCAAGCGCGACGGTGCCAAGACCGCGCCGGTGCGCAACCGCCGGCCGGTCCGCGCGCTCAGCGGACTCTTGAAGTGCCCCGAGTGCGGCGGCGGCATCAGCGTGACGTCGCACGGCCGGGTGGGCTGCTCGACCCACAAGAACAAAGGCGACGCCGCCTGCACCAACGCGGCGACGGTGGCCTACGACGTCGTGCTCACCTCGGTCCTCGCCGCGGTGAAGGACGACCTGATGCGGATCGAGGCGGTCGAGCACTTCCTCGAGCGCTACAACGACAAGGTCGACGCCGCGGTCGTGGCGGCCGAGGAACGCCGCGCCAACCTCGAGGCCGCCGCCCAGCGGCTCGACGAGCAGATCGCGCGCCTGGTCGACGCCATCGCCGACGGCCGGCACTCGCCGGCGATCGCCTCGCGGCTGGAGGGACTGGAGGCCGAGCGCGCGGAGATCGCCGGCAAGCTCAAGGAGCCCGTCGCGGTCAGACCGCTGGCGCTGCCGGCGGACGCGCCCAAGCGTTATCGCGGCACGGTCGAGCGGCTGCTCGCGATGGCCGAGGACCCGGCGCGCGTCGTCGAGCTCAACGATCTGCTGCATCGGCTGTTGGAGCGCGTCGTGGTCCACCCGCCCGAGAACGGCGACGGCGACGCGTCGGGCGACGGCTGGGCGGTGGAGCTCTTCGGCGCGCTGCCGGCGCTGATGGAGGAGATGGCGAAGGACGACGCCTCCGACGCCGAGATGATGGCGCAGATCCACGCCGATCCCGAGCTGCTGGCGCAGGTATTGGCCGACCTGGAGGCGGAGGCGCCGGTGGGCGCCGGCGCGGCGGGGCGCCAAGTCCTTGATTTGGAAGGGACGCCCAAGATGGTTGCGGGGGTGGGATTTGAACCCACGACCTTCAGGTTATGAGCCTGACGAGCTACCGGACTGCTCCACCCCGCGTTGGGTATGTGGTGTGTGAGGAGGGTTCTCATGGGGGCGTTGGTGGGGTGGCTTGGATGGCCTGGCGGCGACCTACTCTCCCACGCCTTGGCGGCGCAGTACCATGGGCGCTGAGCGGTTTCACGGCCGAGTTCGGAATGGGGTCGGGTGGTTCACGCTCGCTGTGACCACCAGGCCATCGAAGCTACCCGGAGGGTTGGGGGACATGACGTGGGCTGACCGAAGGTATGTGATGGTCTTGGTGCTGGAGTGGGGAGTTCTATCGAGCGATTAGGACCACTTAGCTGCACGCGTTACCGCGCTTCCACATGTGGCCTATCGACGTGGTGGTCTTCCACGGCTCTTGGGCGAGACCTGGTTTCGAGGTGGGTTTCCCGCTTAGATGCCTTCAGCGGTTATCCCGTCCGAACTTAGCTACCCGGCGGTGCCGCTGGCGCGACAACCGGTCCACCAGAGGT
>JBKHCM010000144.1:0-7347 GCA_046541805.1 Alphaproteobacteria bacterium | reverse complement strand
GGCGCGCCGACGCCTTTCCTCAGGGATTGGGTGGTGGCGCACTACGCCGACCGCATCCGCTCGGCGTGGCACCACGTCAACCCGCGCATCCGCAAGGTCGCGCTCGACGTCCGCCAGGACGTTCGCGGGCAGCCCAAGCCCACCGCGTCGAGCGTCGCCGCGGGCCCGGCTCCGGCGAGCGGCGCGCAGAGCGCCGCCAGTGCCGACGCCGTTGCGGCGGCGCCGTCGCCAAGGGCGGCCGGCCGCGCCGCGCCGCGGTCTCGCAGCGAGGAGGAGGAAGCGCTCCTCGATGCCTATTCCGCGCCGATCGATCCCCGCTTCACCTTCGACAACTTCGTCGTCGCCAAGAGCAACGACTTCGCCTTCGCCGCCGCCAAGCGGGTCGCCGCCTCCGATCGTCCGCCGTTCAACCCGCTTTTCCTCTACAGCGGGGTCGGTCTCGGCAAGACGCACCTGATGCACGCCGTCGCCTGGGAGGTCCGCCGTCAGGACCCCTCGCGCCGCGTCGTCTATCTGTCGGCCGAGAAGTTCATGTATCAGTTCGTCCGGGCGCTGACGACCAACTCGACCTTGGGGTTCAAGGACCTGTTTCGCTCGGTCGATCTCTTGATGGTCGACGACGTGCAGTTCATCGGCGGCAAGAACAACACGCAGGAGGAGTTCTTCCACACGTTCAACGAGCTGATCGAGCGCGGCTCGCAGATCGTCATCTCGGCGGACCGCAGCCCCTCGGCGCTGGAGGACCTCGAAGAACGCGTGCGCTCGCGGCTCTCCTGGGGCCTGGTGGCCGACATCCACCCGACCTCCTACGAGCTGCGCCTCGGCATCCTGCAGACCAAGGCGGCCAAGATCCCCAACGTCGTCGTCCCCGACGAGCTGTTGCAGTTCCTCGCCGAGCGGATCACCTCCAACGTCCGCGAGCTCGAGGGTGCGCTCAACCGCGTGGTGCACCAGTCCACGCTCTTGGGCCGGCCGCTCAACATGGACACCGCGCAGGACGTGTTGCGCGACGTGCTGCGCGCCAACGAGAAGCGCATCACCATCGAGGAAATCCAAAAGGCCGTGGTCGCCCACTACAGCCTCAAGCTCGCGGACATGCAGTCGAAACGGCGCTCGCGGGTGGTGGCGCGGCCGCGCCAGGTGGCGATGTACCTCGCCAAGCAGTTGACGCCGCGCTCGCTGCCGGAGATCGGCCGGCGCTTCGGTGGTCGCGACCACACCACCGTGATGCACGCGGTCAAGAAGGTCGAAGAGCTCCTCGGTGAGGACGACGGCCTCGCGCGCGACGTCGAAACCCTGCGCCGGCGCCTGCAGGGCTGAAGCCGAGGAAAATCGCTGTCATCGGCGTCAACTCTGCTATGCTCGCGCTCCGCGCCGCGGCCCCCCAGTGCGGGCGCCGCGTGCCCGCACTGCCGAGACCGACCCTGACGCCCGTGAGGACGACCCGCCGCCGATGCAGTTCACCATCGAACGGTCCGCCTTTCTCGCCCTCTTGAACCACGCCCAGAACGTGGTCGAACGGCGCACGACCATCCCGATCCTCGCCAATGTCCGCCTCGACGCCGCCGAGGGGCGGCTCGGCATCCTCGCCACCGATCTCGAGCTCACGCTGCACGAGACGACGCCCGCGGAGGTGCTGCGCGCCGGCGCCACGACCCTGCCCGCGCATCGTCTCTTCGACGTCGTCCGCAAGATGCCCGAGGGCGGCACCGTGCAGGTGGTGAAGGACCCCGAGCGCGCCGAAGCCCGCGTCGCCGCCGGCCGCGGCTTCTTCGATCTGCCGACCTTGCCCGCCGACGACTTCCCGGCGATGAACGTCGAAAGCTTCGAGCGCAGCTTCGAGATGAGCGGGGCGGAGCTGGTGCGGCTCGTGGACAAGACGCGTTTCGCGATGTCGACCGAGGAGGCGCGCTACTATCTGAACGGCCTCTACTTCCACAGCGTCGAGAGCGGCGGCCGCACGCTTTTGCGCGCGGTGGCCACCGACGGCCACCGTCTCGCCCGGGTCGAGACCGATCTGCCCGAAGGCGTGCACGGGGTGCCGCCGATCATCGTCCCCCGCAAGGCCGTGGGCGAGCTCCGAAAGCTCGTGGAAGGGGCCGACAGCGTCCGCCTCAGCCTCTCGGCGAGCAAGATCCAGGCGCGCGTCGGCGACGCCACGCTGATCTCGCGGCTGATCGACGGCACCTTTCCCGACTACGAGCGGGTCATTCCGCAAGCGAACGACAAGCGGGCAGTGGTCGACCGCGCCACCCTCGCCGAGGCCGTCGACCGGGTGCAGACGATCGCCGCCGAGAAGACCCGCGCGGTCAAGCTGAGCCTCGAGGCCGGCAAGATGACGATCTCGGCGGTGAGCGCCGAGGCCGGGCGCGGCCAGGACGAGCTCGACGCCAGCTATGCCGACGCGCCCATCGAAATCGGCTTCAACGCTCGCTACATATTAGACATGCTGCAACAGATCTCCGGTGACACGCTCGAGCTCGACATCGCCACCCCGGCGGCGCCGACGCTCGTGCGCGATCCCGGCGACGCCGGCACCGTCTTCGTGCTCATGCCGATGCGGGTCTGATGGCCAACGCCGCGACGGTGGAGCCGGCCGCGCGCGCGGCGCCGGCGCGCGTCGCCGCCGTCAAGCTCAAGCTGACCGCCTTTCGCAACTACCCGGCGCTGCGCCTCGACATCGACGCGGCGAGCTGCGTGCTCACGGGCCCCAACGGCGCCGGCAAGACCAACCTTTTGGAGGCGTTGTCGCTGTTGGCCCCCGGGCGCGGCCTGCGCCGGGCGCCGCTCAAGGAGCTCGGCCGCGCCGGCGACGGTCCCTTCGCCGTTCACGGCACCTTCGTGACGCCCGACGGCGTCGTCGAGGTGGGCACCGGACTCGACCCGGAGGCCGAGCGTCGCGTCGTCCACGTCGATGGGGTGGCGCGCGCGGGACCGGCGGCACTCGCCGACGTCACCGGCGCGGTCTGGCTCACCCCGGCGATGGACCGGCTGTTCGTCGAGGGCACGTCCTCGCGCCGCCGGCTGCTCGACCGGCTGGTGCAGGCGGGCGATCCGGCCCATGCGCGCCAGCTCGCGCTCTACGACCACCTCGTGCGCGAGCGCGCGCGGCTGTTGCGCGACGGCCGCGCCGATCCGGTCTGGCTCGGCGGTCTGGAGCGGCGGGCGGCGGCCGCCGGCGTCGCGGTGGCGGCGGCGCGGCTGGAGGTGACGGCCGAGCTCAACGCCCGGCTCGCGGAAGGCCATTCGCCCTTTCCCATGGCCGCCCTCGGCGTGCGCGGCGAGGTCGAAGGCGAGCTGGCGGCGCTTTCGGCCCTGGAGGCGGAGGATCGCTTCGCCCATCGCCTGGCCCGCAGCCGCGAGGAGGACGCGGCCACCGGCGGGGCGCGTCACGGGCCGCACCGCAGCGATCTGGACATCACCGACGTCGAGCTCGCCACCGCCGCCGGGCGGGTGTCCACCGGGCGGCAGAAGGCGCTTCTGGTGGGCCTCGTGCTCGCCGAGTGCCGGCTCTTTCGCGACCGCGCCGGCCGGCTGCCGCTGCTGCTCCTCGACGAGGTGGGGGCGCATCTCGACCGCCGGCGGCGGGGCGAACTCGCCCGTGAGCTCCGCGCCCTCGGCGCGCAGGCGTGGCTCACCGGCACCGAACCCGACGGCTTCGAGGAGCTGCGCGGCCATGCCCAGTTCCTGCGCGTCGATCAAGCGAGAGTGCTTCGAGATGTCTGAGACCCGTGAACCCGCCTACGACTCCACCTCGATCCAGGTGCTCGAGGGGCTCGAGGCGGTGCGCCGGCGGCCGGGCATGTACATCGGCGACACCGACGACGGCTCGGGCCTGCACCACATGGTCTTCGAGGTCGTCGACAACGCCATCGACGAGGCGCTCGCCGGCTACGCCACCACGGTCGAGGTGGTCCTCAACCCGGACGGCTCGGTGACCGTCACCGACGACGGCCGCGGCATCCCGGTCGACCTCCACGCCAAGGAGGGGGTGTCGGCGGCCGAGGTCATCATGACGCGGCTGCATGCGGGCGGCAAATTCAACCAAAACTCCTACAAGGTCTCGGGCGGTCTGCACGGCGTCGGCATCTCGGTGGTCAACGGCCTGTCGGACTGGGTCGACCTCGAGATCTGGCGCGACGACCACCGCTACCACATGCGCTTCGAGGACGGCGGGCATCCCGTGGCGCCGCTGGCGCAGATGGAGGCGGCACCGGGGCGCCGTGGCACCCGGCTCACCTTCATGCCGTCGATCGCCGTCTTCAGCGACACCCGCTTCAACTACCAGACCCTGGAGCACCGTCTGCGCGAGCTCGCCTTCTTGAACTCGGGCGTGCGCATCCGCCTGCGCGACGACCGCGGCGACGCGCCGGTGGTGGAGGAGCTCTTCTACGAGGGCGGCGTCGAGGCCTTCGTCGCCTATCAGGACCGCAAGAAGCAGCCGCTGTTCCAGCCGCCGATCGTCTTGAAGGGCGAGCGCGACGGCTTGGTGGTCGAGTGTGCGCTCGAGTGGAACGACGGCTATCACGAGACCATGCTCTGCTTCACCAACAACATCCCGCAGCGCGACGGCGGCACCCATCTCGCCGGCTTCCGCGCGGCGCTGACGCGCGCGGTCAACAGCTACGTCCAGGCCAGCGGCAACCAAAAGGCGCAAAAGGCGACGCTCACCGGCGACGACGCCCGCGAGGGGCTGACCTGCGTCCTCTCGATCAAGATGCCCGACCCCAAGTTCTCCTCGCAGACCAAGGACAAGCTGGTGAGCTCCGAGGTCCAGCCGGTGGTCCAGAGCATCGTCGGCGAGGGGCTGGCGCGCTGGTTCGAGGAGACGCCGCAGTCGGCGAAGCTGATCATCAACAAGGTCGTGGAGGCCGCGACGGCACGCGAGGCGGCGCGCAAGGCGCGCGAGCTGACCCGCCGCAAGGGGGCGCTCGACGTCGCCAACCTGCCCGGCAAGCTCGCCGACTGCCAGGAACGCGATCCCGAGAAGTCGGAGCTCTTCATCGTCGAGGGCGACAGCGCCGGCGGCTCCGCCAAGCAGGGCCGCCACCGTGGGTTTCAAGCCATCCTGCCCCTGCGCGGCAAGATCTTGAACGTCGAGCGGGCGCGGCTCGACAAGGTGCTCTCGTCTCAGGAGATCGGCACGCTGCTGACCGCGCTCGGCACCGGCATCGGCGACGATTTCGACATCGCCAAGCTGCGCTATCACCGCATCGTCGTGATGACGGACGCCGACGTCGACGGCTCGCACATCCGCACGCTGTTGTTGACCTTCTTCTACCGCCACCTGCCCGCGATCATCGAGGGCGGTTATCTGTACATCGCCCAGCCGCCGCTCTTCAAAGTCAAGCGGGGCCAAAAGGAGACCTACCTCAAGGACGAGGCGGCGCTGGAGAGCCATCTCCTCGACGTCGGTCTCGCCGACGCCGTCTTGGCGATCGCCGGTGAGCCGATCGGCGATGCGCGTTTGCGCGAGCTGGTGGCGCACGCCCGGCGCGCCAACGAGTTGATCCACAACCTCGCGCAGAAGGCGCCGCCCGAGGTGATCGAGGCGCTCGCCATCAGCGGCGCCTTCGGCGACCGCGGTGAGCCCGACGACCGCGAGCTTCTCGTCCTCGCCCAGGAGGTCGCGCGCCGGCTCAGCGCCGCCGGCGAGGGTCGTTGGACGGTGGACGTCGCCGGCGCGGCGCTGCGCTTTCACCGCACCCGCGACGAGCGCCGCGACGACTGGCGGGTCGAGACCGCGCTCTTGCGCTCGGGTGAGGGCCGCCGCCTCGCCCAGGCGCTGTTCGAGGCGCCGGAGCTCGTCCGCGACGATCTGGAGCTGCGGCGCAAGGATCACGCGACAGCGATCTTCGGCCCGCGCTCGCTGATCGCCGCGATCACCCAGGAAGGCCGCCGCGGCCTCACCATCCAGCGCTACAAGGGCCTGGGCGAGATGAACCCGGAGCAGCTCTGGGAGACCACCCTCGATCCCTCCGCCCGCTCGCTCGTGCAGGTCCGCATCGACCACGCCGACGAAGCCGACGAGATCTTCACCACCCTGATGGGCGACGTCGTCGATCCCCGCCGAGAATTCATCCAAGACAACGCTCTAGCGGTCGTCAATCTTGATATCTAATCCTATTCTAGGATTGCCCATAGTGTGGTGCTGCCCGCAAAGTTTGATCGCGCGTTCCCAAAACTTGATCGCGCTGGGGTCCACAAGACCCAATTTTCGCTGGCGTGCCGGTTGGATAGAGCACTTTTGAGACGTTGAAGGTCATCTTCAGCCGAGCATACGCAGGCTAAGATGGACATATTGTTATTTTAATTGTGGAGCAGCACGAGTTCCTTTAGGCTTTTACAGCGTCCGCATGTCTTTCAAGGCAGCCAAAGATCCTGTCGGCGTCTCCGCCGCCGCCACAGTGCCTACCTTCGTGGGGCTGCGGCAATAACCGGCGCCAGAAGCATCTTTCGACGCGACGTCAGACCTTGAACCACAGCGACCGGCACGAAGCGGCCTCAACAGCTCGCCCTGGGCGCGGCAGCAATGGACGGTGAGCGGAAGTCCGACGGGCAATCCGGTGGGTCCGCTCTCGGCGCCGCAGCTGTCGTCACCCGGACCCGCGGTTTCGGCGGAGGTGCGCTCAGTAGACGACCCCGCAGGCGCGGAAGTGGTGCGCGTGGACCGACTGCTGGGTCAGGACAGATCAATCTAGGTGCTTAAATATGCCGTGTACCCGCCAGAGCCTCTGCAATGTGCCGATGCCCGGTAAGCCTGTATAGGCTCTGGTCGCGACTGCAAGAGCGCGGCCTTTCATGCCCAAATTCTCAAGAATTCGCATGCCGGGCGAAATTTCGCCTCCGAGCCGTTTGAGATAGGCGAAGCTCGCTTCCTCGCTGCCTAAGACCATCGCGACGATTCTGTCTTGCAGACGCGCTATATCGTTGTCAGTCAACTCCTCAAGCACTTCCAGCACAGCGATATCCCCGTTCCGGATGAAAGGGTAGGCGCTGTCATCAACTACGCGCATGGCAACGAGCTTTCTCTCCAGCAGCTTGCTGGTCGCGACCGGACAGGCTTCTTCTTTTCCGTCGAACCTTTCCTGGTCGTACAGCACGCCGATTATCGGCAGCAGAAGTGTCTTTGCTCGGGGGAGCAGCCGGGTTGGCGCAACCCTTTCCGTGCCCGACTGATCGCAGACCAGGGCAATTCGCGACGGGTCGCGTGTATCACCAAAAAACCGGCGGCAGTAAACCTTGTCACCGTTGAGGGCGATAACGGGATCGCCGTCACGTGCTTCTCTGTCTAGCAGCCCGTTGACGAAATCGCCTCTCAGCCGCGGTCGCCGACGAGGACGATCA
>JBKHCM010000143.1:0-7444 GCA_046541805.1 Alphaproteobacteria bacterium | reverse complement strand
CCGACGCGCTCGCCCTCGCCCGGCGCGTCCACAGGGCGCGGCGGCGATGACGGCGTTGCTCCTCGTTCGCCATGCGCCCACGGCGTGGAACGCCGAGGGCCGGCTCATGGGCCGCGCCGATCCGCCGCTGTCCGCCGCGGGCCGGACCGCGCTCGCGGCCTGGCGGCTGCCGGCCGCGTTCGCGACCGCGCCGATCCTGGCGAGCCCGCTGCGCCGGGCGCGCGAGACCGCCGCCGCCTTCGGTCCGGCGACGGTCGAGCCGCGGCTGATCGAGATGGACTGGGGCGCCTGGGAGGGCCACCGCCTCGCCGATCTGCGCCAGAGCGATCCCGCCGCCGTTGCCGCCATCGAGGCGCTGGGCCTCGACCTCGAGCCGCCGGGCGGCGAGCGCCCGCGCGACGTCGCCCACCGGCTCGCCGCGCTCTTCACCGAGCTCGCCGGCACCGAGCTCGCCGGCGGGGCGCGCTACGTGCTCGTCACCCATAAAGGAGTGCAGCGCGCCGCCCTCGCCCTGGCGACGGGCTGGGACTACCGCACGACATCGCCTTTGCGCCTCGGCGCCGGCGACGCGCTCCGCATCGACCTCGACCCGCAGGGCAGGCCGGCACCCACCGTCGCCGCCGTCCCGCTCCAGGACCGGGGCGCGCCGTGCGCGTGCTGATCTGGAGCCAGCATCTGCTCGGCACCGGGCATCTGCAGCGGGCGGCGCGGCTCGCCGACGCGCTCGCCGACCGCGGCCACGACGTCACCGTCGCCAACGGTGGGCCGGCGCCGGCGACGACGCCTCGGGGCTGGCGCCGGATCGACCTGCCGGCGATCCGCGCCGCCGACGCCGACTTCACCGGGCTCGTCGACGCCGGGGGAGAGCCGCTCGGCGAGGCCTTGTGGGCGCGGCGGCGCGCGGTCTTGGCGGCGCTCGCCGGCGAGGCTCCCGACCTCGTCCTGGTCGAGATGTTCCCCTTCGGTCGGCGGGCCTTCGCCCGCGAGCTGGCGCCGCTTTTGGACGCCTGGCGGGCGCAGCCGCGCCGGCCGCGGCTCGTGGTGTCGCTGCGCGACGTGCTGGTCGCCAAGCGCAAGCCCGGCCGCGCCGCGGAGGTGGCGGCGCGGGTCGCGCGCTGGTTCGACCGCGTGCTGGTGCACGCCGATCCGCGCCTGGTCACCCTCGACGCCACCTTCCCCGCCGCACGGCGGATCGCGGCGTGGCTGCGCTATACCGGCTACGTCGCGCCCGAGCTGCCGGCGCCGGCGGGGGACGGGGCGGGCGTCGTGGTCTCGGCCGGCGGCGGCGTCGTCGGCCGCGCGCTCTTCGAGGCCGCCCTCGACGCGGCGCCCCGGCTCGACGGGGCCTGCGGGCCCTGGACGCTCGTCGGCGGCCGCGAGCTGCCCGAGCCCGAATGGGCGGCGCTCACCGCGCGGGCGCCGGCGGGGGTGCGGCTGGTGCGCGCGGTGGGCGACCTGCCGGCGCTGGTGGCGACGGCCCGGGTCTCGGTGTCGCAGGCCGGCTACAACACCGTCGCCGAGACCCTGGCCTTGAAGCGCCCGATGGTGCTCGTGCCCTTCGCCCGCGGCGACGAGACCGAGCAGACGCGGCGGGCCGAGGCGGTGGCGTCGATCGGCGCGGCGCGGCTAATCTCGGAGACCGAGCTCGACGGCGCGCGCTTGGCCGACGCGGTCCGCCGCAGCGCGGCGGCGGCGTTTCCCGCCTTCGCCCTCGACGTGGCGGGAGCCCGGCGCAGCGCCGAACTCTTGGAGCGGCTGCGGGAGGGCCGCGGATGACGCTGACCTATTGGTGGCGCGACGACGACGCCGGGCGCGACGACGCCAAGCTCGAGCGGCTGCTGGCGCTGGCGGCGCGCCACGCGCGCCCGCTCGCCGTCGCGGTCGTGCCCGACTGGCTGGAGCCGGCGACGGTCGCCCGGCTCCGGGCCTCGCCCTGGGCGACGGTGATCCAGCACGGCGTCGCCCACACCGACTGGGGCGGGCCCGAGGACAAGAAGATCGAGCTCGGCGGCACCGTCGATCGCGGCCGGCTGGCCGCGTGGCTCGTGGCCGGGCGCCGCCGGCTCGAGGACGCCTTCGGTGAGCAGTTCGTGCCGGCGCTGGCGCCGCCCTGGAACAACATCGCCACCGACGTCGCCGTCCGCCTGCCGGAGCTGGGCTTCGTCGGGCTCTCCTGCGATCCGGGGCCGCCGGGCGTGGTGCCGCTCAAGCGGGTCGACGTCCATGTCGACGCCATCGCCTGGCACGAGGGCGCCCGCTCCAAGGAGGTGGACGAGCTCGAGGCCGAGCTCGCCGCCGCCCGCGCCGCGGTCGGCCACGGCCCGGTGGGCCTTTTGACGCACCATTTGGTCATCTCCGAGCCGGGATGGGAGCCTCTCGACCGGGTGTTGGCGTTGGGCGATGATGACGCGTCCGTCGTCTGGGCGGGCGCCCGCGAGCTGTTCGAGGAGCCATGAGGTTCACGCCGCCGCCTTTGCTGCGGGTTGAGGACGTGCACGTGACGTTCCGCGCCGAGGAGGGCGCGGTGGAGGCGGTTCGCGGCGTCGGCTTCGATGTCACCGCCGGGCGCACGCTCGCCGTCGTCGGCGAGAGCGGCTCGGGCAAGACCGTGCTCTCCCAGGCGATCCTCGGCATCCTGCCGAAGACGGCGCGGCTCGAGCGCGGTCGCCTCCTCTTCGCCGATCCCGCCGAGGGCGACGCCGTCGTCGATCTCGCCGCCTATCCGCAGAACCATCGCGTGCGCCGGGCGATCCGCGGCGGGCGGATCTCGATGATCTTCCAAGAGCCGATGAGCTCGCTGTCGCCGGTGCACACCATCGGCGATCAGATCGGCGAGGCGCTGCGCCTGCACGTGCCGGTGCGCAAGCGCGAGGTGCGCGGGCGCGTCGTCGACATGCTGGAGCGCGTCGGCTTTCCCGAGCCGGCGGCCGCCTTCGACTTCTACCCCTTCGAGCTCTCGGGCGGGCTGCGCCAGCGCGCGATGATCGCGATGGCGCTGATCTGCGAGCCGGCGCTCCTCATCGCCGACGAGCCGACGACCGCGCTCGACGTCACCATCCAGGCGCAGATCCTCGAGCTGATGCAGCGCCTGCAGGCCGAATTCGACATGGCGATCCTCTTCATCACCCACGACCTCGGCGTCGTCGCCAACCTCGCCGACGAGATCGTGGTGATGTACCGCGGCCGGGTGATGGAGGCGGGGCCGGCGCGCGCGCTTTTGACCGCGCCGGAGCACCCCTATCTCAAGGCGCTGATGCACGCGGTGCCGCGGCTCGAGATGGCAGCCGACCAGCGGCTGACGCCGTTGCGCGAGGTCCGCGTCACCGCCCGGGACCTGGCCGAGCTCGCGCGCGATCAGCCACACGGCCAGGTGCGCGGGCCGCTGCTCAGCTGCGAGCGGCTGTCGAAGACCTTCGCCACCCGCCGCGGCGGCACCGGCACGGGCGTGCGCGCCCTCGCCGACGTCGGCTTCACCATCCGCCGCGGCGAGAGCTTCGCGGTCGTCGGCGAGAGCGGCTCGGGCAAGACCACGCTGGCCAAGGCGATCATGCGCGCGGTCGACGTCGACACCGGCGCGGTCCGCTTCGACGCGGCCGGCGAGAACATCGACGTGCTCGGCCTCGAGGGTCGCGCGCTGGAGCGCTTTCGCACCCGCGTTCAGTACATCTTCCAGGACCCGTTCGCGTCGTTGAACCCGCGGATGACGGTGGCCGACCTCATCGCCGAGCCCTTGATGATCCACGGGGTGGGCGATGCGCGCGAGCGGCTGCACCGGGTGCGGGTGCTGGCCCAGGCGGTGGGCCTCGACGTCCGCGCGCTCCGGCGCTACCCGCACAGCTTCTCCGGCGGCCAGCGGCAGCGCGTCGGCATCGCCCGCGCCCTCGCCCTGCACCCGGAGCTGTTGATCTGCGACGAGCCGGTCTCCGCCCTCGACGTCTCGGTGCAGGCGCAGATCCTCAACCTCTTGAAGGATCTGCAGGGCCCGTTGGGGCTGACCTACCTGTTCATCGCCCACAACCTCGCCGTCGTGCGCTACATCGCCGATCGGATCGCGGTGATGTGCCAGGGCCGCATCGTCGAGCTGGCGCCCACCGACCGCCTGTTCCGCGCCCCGCAGCACCCCTACACCCGGGCGCTGTTGGCGGCGGTGCCGGAGCCGGACCCGGACCGCAAGCTCGATCTCGCCCGTTTTCGCGACGCTGTCACAACGGCGCCGGCAGAATGGGCGCGACCCTTCACCTTGCCGTCGGGAGACGACGGTCGGATGATCGACCTCGGCAACGGACACCAAGTCCGCCACGGAACGACCTCTGGGGAGGATCTCCTTGCGGCCTCTTAAGCTCGTCGGTGCCGCCCTCGCCGGGCTGACGCTCGTCGTTCCCGCCGCCGCCGAACCTCCGGCGGAGCCGCGGGTGCTCGAGAACATCCCGGAGCTCGGCGAGCGCGGCGGCGAGATCCGCACGCTGATCCGCCGCGCCAAGGACGCCAAGCTCTTCGTCGTCTACGGCTATGCGCGCCTCGTCGGCTACGACCGCGACTTCGAACTGGTCCCCGACATCCTCAAGGAGGTCGAGGTCGAGGAGGGCCGCCGCTTCACCTTCCACCTGCGCGAGGGCCACAAGTGGTCCGACGGCGCCCCCTTCACCGCCGAGGACTTCCGCTTCTTCTGGGAGGACGTGGCGCAGAACCCGAAGCTCAGGCCGACCGGACCGCCCATCCAGATGGTCGTCGACGGCGAGTTGCCCGAATTCGAGGTCCTCGACGAGCGGACGGTCCGCTACACTTGGTCCAAGCCGAACCCGTTCTTCTTGCCGGCACTCGCCGCCGCGGCGCCGTTGAAGGTCGCGCTGCCGGCGCACTACCTCAAGCCGCTCCACGAAGACTACGCCGAGCCCGAAGCGCTCGCGGCGAAGGTGGAAGCCGAAGACGCCCGCGACTGGGCGCAGCTGTTCGGCCGGCACAGCGACGCGTACGACGCCACCGATCCGGACCTGCCGACGCTGCAGCCCTGGCGCCTGGTGACGCCACCGCCGGCGCAGCGGGTGGTCACCGAGCGCAACCCGCACTTTCACCGCGTCGACCCCGCGGGCACCCAGCTTCCCTATGTCGACCGCGTGGTCTATCAGATCGTCGAATCCTCCCTGATCCCGGTGAAGACCGGCGGCGGCGAGACCGATTTGCAGGCGCGCGGGCTCAACTTCTCCGACGTCACCTTCCTCAAGCAGGCCGAAGAGCGCTCCGGGCTGCGCACGCTGCTCTGGAAGACGGCGTCGGCGGCGCATCTGACGCTCTACCCCAACCTCAACGCCGCCGATCCGGTCTGGCGCGAGGTCTTCCGCGACCGGCGGGTTCGCCGGGCGCTGTCGCTCGGCATCGACCGCGAGGCGATCTCGAATTTCCTCTATTTCGGCATCGCCGATCCGGCCAACAACTCGCTCCTACCCGAGAGCCCGCTCTGGAGCGACGAGATCGGCCGGGCCTTCACCGAGCACGATCCCGAGCGCGCCAACGCGCTGCTCGACGAGGCCGGCCTCGACGAGCGCCGCGACGACGGCATCCGGCGGCTGCCCGACGGCCGGCCGATGGAGATCATCGTCGAGACCGCGGGCGAGGACAGCGAGGACGCCGACGTGCTCGAGCTCGTCGCCGACCAGTGGCGCACGCTCGGGGTCAAGCTCTTGACCAAACCATCGCAGCGCGAGGTGCTCAGGAACCGCATCTTCGCCGGTGACGCGCTGATGACGATCGCCAAGGGGATCGAGAACGGCTTGCCGTCCGCGGAGATGAGCCCCGAGGCCTACGCCCCCACGAGCCAGATCCACTACCAGTGGCCGAAATGGGGCCAGCACTACGAGACCAAAGGCGAGGCCGGCTCGCCGATCGACATGGACGGACCGGGACAGCTGTTCACGCTGTTCGCGGACTGGCGTCGCACCGCCGAGACGGCGGAGCGCCGCGCCATCTGGAACGAGATGCTCGAGATCTGGAGCGAGGGCGTCTACACCCTCGGCATCGTCTCGGGCGTGCGCCAGCCGGTGGCGATCCAGCCGGATCTGGTCAACGTGCCCGAAGAAGCGGTCTACAACTGGGATCCGGGCGCGCATTTCGGGATCTACCATCCCGACACCTTCTGGTGGCGCGACGGCGGCTGAGGCGCTTTGGACTTGGACTGGACCCGCCAGCTCAACGCCTATTGCGAGCGGCTCGGCCCGGGCTTTTGGGCCGAGCCGGTCAACGCCGTGACCAATCTCGCCTTCATCGTCGCCGCCGGCGTCGGCTGGCGTCTCTTCACCCGCCGCGGCGGCGACGATCTGGCCATCGCCTGGCTCGTCGTCGTCGTCACCGCGGTCGGCATCGGCTCGTTTCTCTTCCACACCGTGGCCACGGTGTGGGCGGCCATGGCCGACGTGCTGCCGATCACGCTCTTCATCTTGAGCTATCTGGCGCTGGTGCTGCGCCGCGGCTTCGCCCTGCCGTGGTGGGCGGCGCTCGCGCTCACCGTCGCGTTTTTGCCGGTGAGCACGGCGGTGGAGGCGGGCGTCGGCACCGCGGTGGGCGACGCGCTCGGCGGCTCCGAGGGCTATCTGCCGGCGCTCGCGGCGCTCGTCGTCTGCGGCGGCTGGCTGCGCGCGCGCCACCACGCCCTCGGGGTACCGCTGCTCGCCGCGGCCGGGCTGTTCGCGCTCTCGCTCACCTTCCGCACGCTCGACATGCCGCTCTGTCCGGTTTTCCCGCTCGGCACGCACTTCCTCTGGCACCTGCTGAACGGTGTGCTCCTCGGCTGGCTGATCGTGAGCCTCGCCCGCCACGGCCGGCCGGCGGTCAGCGCCGCCTGAGCCAGAGGCTGGTCTCGAGCGCGCCCGCCGGCCGGGGCAGATCGCGCGCGACCGGCCCCAAAAGGTCCACGGCGTGGTGGCGGACCCACCGGCTCGCGAAGACGAGCGCGAAGCCGCCGGTCAACAGGCCCGCCACCGCCGCTTGCTCGTTGTAGCCGCGCCAGGCCCAGGCCGCGGGGTAGGGATCGGGCAGGAAGACGTCGTGGACGTGCAAGAGCACGCCGGCGCGCAGCCGCGGCAACAGCTCGGTGAAGACGCAGGCGACGTCGCTGCCGTCGACGAGCACGTGGCTGGAGTCGATGAAGAGGATGTCGTCCGCCGCCAGGCCATCGACCAGCGTCGGGTCGATCGCCTGCACCGGCGCGCGCCGCCAGGCCACCGGCAGGCCGGCGAGCGCGGCGCGCGGGGCCGGATCGACGGCGATCAGCTCGGTGGCGAGGCCGCCGTCGGCGATGGCACGCGCGGTGATCCGGGTCGAGTGGCCCGAGCCGATCTCGACCACGCGCCGCGGCCGGCGGTCGCGGACGAGGGTGTAGAGCGCGGCGGCGTCGAGGCCGGTGAACCAATCCTGCGCGAAGCGCGGCGCCGGGGCGGGCCCGTCGAAGCGG
>JBKHCM010000030.1:0-27432 GCA_046541805.1 Alphaproteobacteria bacterium | reverse complement strand
CCGTCGCCCGCAGCCGCGCCCGCGCGCAGCCGAGCAGCGGGCGCAGGAGCCGGACGCGGTCGAGCTCGCGCACCGCCGGCATGCCGGCGAGGCCGGGCCCGGCGGCGCGGCGGCGGCGCATCGCGATCGTCCGCGCGTTGTCCTCGCGGTGGTGGGCGAGCAGCAAATGCAAACAGCCGGCCTCGGCCGCCGCCGCCTCCAAGAGACGGTAGCGGGCGACGCGCGCCGAGGCCTGCGTCACCCTGAGGCCCCTGGGCCGTCGCCACCGCAGCGTGCGGTGGGCGAGACCGAGCCGCGCCACCATGTCGGCCGTCCATACCGCCTCGGCCGCGGCGGCGGGACGCAGGCCGTGGTCGACGGTGAGCACCGTGCCCCGGCCGCCGCGGGCGCTGAGCCAATCCGCGGCGAGGACGGCGAGGGCGAGGCTGTCGGCACCGCCGGAGACGGCCAAGGCCAGGTGCGGGGCGGGCTCGAACGGCCCGAGGGCCGCCATCGCCCGGGCGAACGCCGCCCTGGTGATCGGCTCAGTCGCAGCCGGCGCGCTCGCGGGCACGGTTCGCCGCCGCCGCGAGCGAGCGGCTCAGATCGTCGTGGCGCAGCTCCAGCGCCTCGAGCGTGCGGCACGCGCGGTTGGTGTCGTCCAGCTCGGTGAGGGCCAGCGCCACCTTCAAGAGGCTGTCGGGGGCGCGCGGCGCCTCGGGGCCGAAGCCGCGGTAGTTCTCGGCGAAGGCGGCGGCCGCGGCGGCGTATTCGCCCTCGACGAACAGCGTCTCCGCCGCCCAGAACGCCGCCTCCGGGGCGCGGGGATCCTCGGCATTGGCGGCGACGAAGCCTTCGAGCTCCGCGCGCGCGTCGCCGTAACGCCCGGCCTGCAACAGCGCCAGCCCGCGATCGTAGCTGCCGCTCGACGGGGCGTCCTCGCTTCGGCTCGGCTCGCCCTCGAGGGTCGGGGTGTCGAGCACGGTCTCGGGGCCGGCGGGGGCGCCCCCCAGCGTCCCGCCGCGGTCCGTCCGCACGCGGGCCTCGCCGCCGTCGGCGTCGTCTTCGGGGTCGTCTTCGGCGTCGTCGCGCCCCCCGGCGGTGCCGTCGCCGCCGCGCGCCGGATCGTCCGCCGAGCCCGGGATCGCGGGCGCCGGCGGGCGCGCCGGCTCGAGCCCTCGGTCCGCGCGCAGCGCGTCGAGCTCGCGCTCGAGCTCGCGGGTTTCAAAACGCTGCACCTCGAGCTCGCCGCGCAACTCGCGCAGCTCGTCCTCGAGGATCTGCAGGCGGATGGAAAGCTCCGCGGTCGGGCTCTCGCCCCGGTCCTGCGCCGCGAGCGTCGAGGGCGTGGCGAGCGCGGCGGCGAGGACCAGGGCGGGGGCGACGCGCGACGCGGTGACGATCAACTGACGGCCTCGATGCGGGTGACGGCGCGGCGGTTGCGGGCCCAGGCCTCCTCGTTGGAGCCCTCCACCGCCGGGCGTTCCTCGCCGTAGGAGATGGTGTCGATGCGCTCGCGTTCGATCCCGAGGCCGACCAGATAGGCGCGCACCGCCTCGGCGCGGCGGGCGCCCAGCGCGAGGTTGTACTCGCGGGTGCCGCGCTCGTCGGCGTGACCCTCGATGGTCACACGGGCGTCCTCGTTGCGCTCGAGCCAGGTCGCCTGCTGGCGCAGCACCCGGCGCGAGGGCTCGCGCAGCACCGCGCTGTCGAAGGCGAAGTACACGGTGTCGCCGGCCTCGGCCTCGAGCGCCTCCTGGCTGCCCGGGGCGTAGTCGTCGGCGGTGCCGGCGGCCCCTTCGCCGCCGGCGGCCGCTTCGTCGCCGGCGGCGGGACGGTCGCCCGCGGCGGCGCCAGGGCCGGCCTCGCCCGATTCGGTGCGGGCGCAGGCGGTCGCCAACAGAAGACAGGCGAGAACGGCGAGAACGCGCATGGTCGAGGATCCTCTCGGGCCGAGCGCCCAGGCGGCGCGGTGGAAGGAAGGCGCGGGCGTCATCGGCGCAACGGCGACCAGTCGGGATCGGAGGCGTCGAGCGGCGTGGCCAGCTCGCGCAGGTTGTGGCCGATGACGTCGATGCTGAACAGGCGGGTGCGGCCGCGCTCGGGATCGGTGCGCGCGAAGACGAGGACCCGGCCGTTGGGCGAAAAGCGGGGTCCCTCGTCCATGTAGCTGCGGGTCAACAGCCGCGCGTCGCTGCCGTCGGGGCGCATCACGCCGATGTGGAAGTCGCCCGCCTTCTGGTTGACGAAGGCGATCAGCTCGCCTTGTGGCGACCATGCCGGACTGCCGTAGCGGCCGTCGTCGAAGCTGATGCGCTCGGTCGCACCGTCGGCGAGGTTCAACACGTAGAGTTGGGGCGAGCCGCCGCGATCGGAGTTGAAGACCAGCCGCTCGCCGCTGGGATCGAAGGCGGGCGAGGTGTCGATGGCGCCGCCGTCGGTGAGCCGGCGCCGCTCGCCGCTTTGCCGATCGAAGAGATAAAGATCCGAGTTGCCGCCGTCGACGAGGGTCAGCGCCAGATAGCGCCCGTCGGGGGAGAAGCGCGGCGAGAAGGTCATGCCGGCGAAGTCGCCCAGCACCTCCTCCTCACCGCTCGCAACGTCGATGAGCGCCACCTGCGGCATGCTGTAGCCGTAGCTCAGATAGGCCACCGACCGGCCGTCGGGGGCGAAGCGGGGGGTCAGCACCAGCGCGTCGCCGCGGGTGAGAAAGCGGTGATTGGCGCCGTCCTGGTCCATGATCGCGAGGCGCTTGACGCGCTGGGTCGACGGCCCGCTCTCGGCGACGTAGACGATCTGGGTGTCGAAATAGCCGTCCTCGCCGGTGATGCGGCTGTAGACCTCGTCGGCGATCTTGTGCGCCACGCGCCGCCAGTCGCCGTGCGGCGCGCTGAACCGCAGACCCCGGAGCTCGCTGCCGGCGGCGACGTCGAACAGGCGAAAGTCGACGCTCAGATGGTCGTTGTCGACCGACCGCACGACGCCCATCACCAGCGCCTCGGCATCGATCCTGCGCCAGTCGCCGAAGCGCGGGCCCGCGTCCGCCAGGTCTTCGGGCGACTGGATGTAGGCGGCGCGATCGATCAAGCGAAAGAGGCCGGAGCGCTCGAGATCGGCGCCGACGACCTCGGCGAGGCGACGGCCGTCCTCGGCGAGGCCGTCGTCGGCGCCGAAGAACGGGCTCACCGCGATCGGCAGTGGTTTCACCGTGCCGCGGTCGATGGTCACGGTGAGCTGGGCCGCCGCCGGCAGCGCGCCGAGCGCCGCAGCGAGCACCCCGCCGGCCAGCAACGAGCGGCGGTCGAGCGCACCGGCGGCGCTCAGGCCGCGCGCGGGCGGATGACGACCGGGAACAGTCGCCATGTGTCGAACTCCTCTTGCGGCATCTCGGTGAGCGGGGCGCACTCCCGCACGCTGTTCAAGACCGCGTTGACGACGGCGCGGTAGGTCGCGTTCTCCTGCATCCGCTGCTGCGCGCCCTCCTGCAGATCGGCGCTCAGCGGCGCCCCGGCGTCGTCGTATTCCACCTGAACGGCGACGACGCCGGCGTCGTCGACGTCCTCGATCTCGGCGAGGCGGGGGCGCAGGCAGGGCTCGATCTGCTGCATCATTTGCTGCCAGAGCTCGACCCGACGGCGCGTCTGCGGGTCGAGATCGTCCAGATCCTGCGACGACGCGCCCGCGGACGACTGCGCCAGCGCACCATCGTCGCCGCCCTCCGTGCCGTCGCCGCTCGGCGGCGCCGCCGTGGCGTCGCGCGACGGCGATCCGCCGGCGCCGTCCGCCGGGGCTTCGGCGTCGGTGCCGGCGCAGGCGGCGAGGGCGCCGGTGACCGCAAGGGTGACGAGAAAGCGCGAAAGCTCGGGCATCAACCACCTGCCGCGATTTGATCGGGTCGAAATTCGAGGATGACCACGCGCCACTGTTGATAGGACTCGCTCGGCATCCCTTGCAGCGGCGCGCAGTTGAAGACGGCGCGGCGCGCGCTCTCCGCCACCGAGCGGTAGGCCCGATCCGTGGCGAGGCGGTCCTGATCGGCGACCTCCGCCGACACCACCTCGCCGTTCTGCCGGAACTCGACGCGGATTTCCACCGCTCCCAGCTCGCGGAGGCCGTCCACGCCGGACGGCGGGTTCCAGCAGTCGACGATCTGCTCATAGATCAACTGGCCGAGCCGTTGAGCGCTGAGCTCCGCCAGCCGACCGGTCGGGCTCTCGACCTCGGCGTCGCCCGTGCCCTCGCGCGCCTCCTCCGCCTCGACCCGGCGGGCGAGCTCCTCGACGCTCTGCAACAGCGCGTCGACCGAATCGGAGTCCTCGTCGGCCTCCTGCGGCCGGGTGTCGGGATCGGGCTGCGGGGCGCCGTCGGCGCCATCGGCCGTGGCGGTCTCCGTCGGCTCGGGCACCGGCTGCGGCTCGGGGTCTTCCGGCACCGGCTCCGGCTCGGGCTCTTCCGGCTCCGGCTCGGGCTCTTCTTGCACCGGCTGCGGCGCGGGCTCTTCTTGCGCCGGCGCCGGCTCGGCTTCGGGGCGCCGGCGCGGCGGCTCGGCGAGCGCCGCCATGTCCGGCCTCGGCTCGGCGCGCGGCGCGTCCTCGGGTGCGGCCGGCTCGGGCTCGCGCATCGCCTCGGGCGCCGCCGGCTCCGGCTCCGGCCGGGCCTCGGCGGCCTCGCGGGGCGCCGGTTCAGGCGTTTCGGGCTCGCGCGCTTCGGGCTCGGGCGCTTCGGCTTCGGGCGTTTCGGGCCCGGTGGTCCCGGCCGGCTCACCAGCCGGCTCCGGGGTCGGCTCGGCGGCGGGCGGGCTGGGTTCGGGCGTGCGCGTCGGTGCGCGCTCGGGCAGGGGCGCCGCCTCGGCCGGGAGTTGCGGCCGGCTGTCGGTCTCGTCCTCCATGACGACTTCGATGGTCGCGACCTCGCCGCTCTCCAGCCGCTCGCCGAAATCGGGCAGGGCGATCACCAGCCAGACCAGCGTGGCGGCGTGGAGCGTCAGCGACGCGGCGAGGGCGAGGGGGTGCACCCGCGGTCTCCGGGCGCTCAGCCTTCGTCCCGCGGTGGCTCGCTCACGAGCGCCACGCGGGAGAAGCCGGCGCGGTTGATCGTCCCGATGACCTCCATGATGCGGCCGTAGACCAGCCCGCGATCGCCGCGGACGAAGATCCGGGCGTCGCGATTTTCGTCGGTGATCGCCACCAGCCGCGGCACCAACTCGGCGAGCGCCACCTCGGTGTCCTGCAGATGGATGGTCCCGTCGGCGGCGACGGTGACCGCCAAGGGCTCATCCTGGCCGGGCAGGCCCGGCGCCCCGGTCTCGGGCAGATCGACCTGCACGCCGGTGGTCAACAGCGGCGCGGTCACCATGAACACGATCAACAGCACCAGCATGACGTCGACGAAGGGCGTCACGTTGATCGCCGCCATCTGGCGCCGGGGACGGCGGCGGCCACCGCGTCGACCGCTGCGGGGCAGGGTGTCGGCCACGGCTCAGGCGGCCCGGCCCGCGGGCTCGCGGTCCATCTGGCGGTCGATCTCGACGGTGACCTCCTCGGCGAAGCTGCCGAGCCGGTCGGCGTAGCCGTCGATCTCCCGCGAGAGGCGATTGTAGAAGATCACGGCCGGGATCGCCGCGACCAGGCCGAGCGCCGTCGCCAACAGCGCCTCGGCGATGCCGGGGGCGACCACCGCGAGCGTCGTCGTCTCGGTCACGGCGATCGCCTGAAAGCTGTTCATGATGCCCCAGACGGTGCCGAAGAGGCCGACGAAGGGGGCGGTCGCGCCGATGGTGGCGAGCGAGCCGACATGACGTTCGAGGATGGTCAACTCACGGTCGAGGGTGAGGCGCATCACCGCGCCGACCCGCTGCAACAGGTTGGCGCGGCCGGCGGCGTCGCGCACACCGACGGCGCTGTCCCATTCCTCGAAGCCGGCGGCGTACATCGCCGCCAGCGGATGGCGCTCGCCCGCCGCCCGGTCGAACAGCTCCTTCAGATCGGCGCCGGCCCAAAAGGCCCGCTCGAAGCCGCCGGCGAGGCGCTTGAGCCGCGTCAGCCGCAACCAACGGTCGAAGAGCACCATCCAGCTCCAGACCGAGGCGGCGAGCAGCAGGAGCATCACCAGCTTGACCACCGGGTCGGCCGCGAGGACGAGATCCCAAACGCCCAAGCCCTCGCCGCCATTGGCGGCGAGGTCGGTCACCGCGTTCTCATCCACGAGCGATCCCCAGCGGCTGCGGCATGCCCAGGTCCTTGATGTTCAGACGATGGAAAGACGCGCAAAGGCTTGAACTTGTGCTGAACACTTGAGGTCTCACGCGATGGTGCACGGCGGGTTGAAACGCTGCGGGTGCGGTCGTGTCAAGCGCTGTCGGCCGCATCGCCCGTCACCGCCACCCAGGCCGCCAGGCGGCTGGTGAGCGCGATCGGCAGACGCCGGGCACGCAGATCGGTGCCCATGACTGCGAGCTCGAGATTGCCGCCGACGAGCAGCCGGTCGTCGCGCCGCACCTCCTGGCGCACCCGCAGGCGCGCACCGCTCATCGCCTCGACGCGGGTCGCCACTTCGAGGGCGTCGTCGAGCCGCGCCGGGGCGACGAAGTCGAGGTCCAGGCGGCGGACGGTGAAGACCACGTCGTATTCGGCCAAGAGCCGCGAATGGTCGAGGCCCACCGCCCGCATGAACTCGGTGCGGGCGCGCTCGAAGAAATGGAGGTAGCGGGCATGGTAGACGACGCCGCCGGCATCGGTGTCCTCGTAGTAGATCCGGACCGGCCAACGGTGCACGGGCGCGCTCATTGGCCGGTCTCGAACAGATCGCCGGGTACGGCGGGGGGCGGGCGGCGGTCGAGATGCTCCCAGGCGGCGCGCGTCAACCGCCGCCCGCGCGGGGTCCGCTGCAACAGCCCCTGCTGGAGCAGAAAAGGCTCGATGACGTCCTCGAGCGTGTCGCGCTGCTCGGCGAGGGCGGCGGCGAGCGTGTCGACGCCGACGGGCCCGCCGCCATAGTGCTCGGCGATGGCCTCGAGATAGCGCCGATCCAGGCGGTCGAGCCCGCGATGGTCGACGTCGAGGCGGGTGAGCGCCCGGTCGGCGACCGCGGCGGTCACGGCGCCGGCGCGGTCGACGGTGGCGAAGTCGCGCACGCGGCGCAACAGCCGCGTCGCCACCCTGGGCGTGCCGCGCGCGCGCCGCGCGATCTCGCGCGCCCCGTCCGCGCCGAGCTCGAAGGCCAAAAGCTCGGCACCGCGCACCAAGATCTGCTCGAGCTCGTCCTCGGCGTAGAACTCGAGCCGGGTGACGATGCCGAAGCGGTCGCGCAGGGGCGTCGTGAGCAGGCCCGTGCGCGTGGTGGCGCCGACGAGCGTGAACGGCGGCAGGTCGATGCGGACCGAGCGCGCCGAGGGGCCCTCGCCGATCATCAGGTCGAGCTGGAAGTCCTCCATCGCCGGATAGAGGATCTCCTCCACCTGCGGGCTCAGGCGGTGGATCTCGTCGATGAAGAGGACGTCGCGCGGTTGCAGGTTGGTCAACAGCGCCGCCAGATCGCCCGGGCGGACCACGATCGGCCCCGAGGTCAGGCGAAAGCCGACGCCGAGCTCGGCGGCCAGGATCTGGGCGAGCGTGGTCTTGCCGAGGCCGGGGGGGCCGGCCAGCAACACGTGGTCGAGCGCCTCGCTGCGGCCGCGCGCGGCCTCGATGAAGACGCCCAGATTGGCGCGGGCGCGAGCCTGGCCGATGAACTCCTTGAGACGGCGTGGGCGCAGCGAGGCGTCCTGCTGGTCGTCGGGCTGGGCCTCGGGCGCGATCGTGCGGTC
Organism: Alphaproteobacteria bacterium; assembly: GCA_046541805.1. Lineage (GTDB taxonomy): Bacteria > Pseudomonadota > Alphaproteobacteria > Geminicoccales > Geminicoccaceae > JAAAPF01. Next base: position 19,649 of record JBKHCM010000030.1, on the reverse strand, counting down.
AGCCAAGACGCGTTCCCAGGATTTGCAGCGCCCGGCGCAGGACGGTTGCGAGCTCGGCGCCGTGGCCGAGCTCGCCCACCGCCTCCAGCGCCGCCGCGTGGGCTTCGCTGCGAGCGTAGCCCAGCTGGGCGAGGGCCGTCACCGTCTCCTCGACCGCGCCCGCCTCGACCGCCGCCAGGCCGGCCGCCGAGGGCGCCTCGCCGGCCGTCGCCAGCCCGCCGACGCGGCCCTCGAGCTCGGCGATGATGCGCTGGGCGAGGCGCGGGCCGACGCCGGGCGCGCGGGTCAGCGCCGCCTTGTCCTTGGCGACGACGGCGCGCTCGAAGGCGGCGGGATCGAGCACCCCGAGGATGGCGAGGGCGAGCCGGGTGCCGACGCCTTGAATCCCCTGCAGCAGGCGAAACAGCCGCTTCTCGGCGAGGCTGGTGAAGCCCACGAGCTGGATGGCGTCCTCGCGCACCAGCGTCTCGACGACGAGGTCGACGGCCCCGCCGACCGCGGGCAGTTCGCGCAGCACCCGCGGCGAGGCGTGAACGAGGTAGCCCACGCCCCGGACGTCGATGACGAGGCTGTCCTCGGCGACGTCCAAGACGTTGCCGCGCAGCCGCGCGATCACGACGGCCGGGCTCCGGCGAGCCGCGCGGCGGTGGCGCGGTGGTGCGCGTCGCAGAGCGCCACCGCGAGCGCGTCCGCGGCGTCGGCCTTGACCTCGCCCGCGGTCGGCAACAGGCGCCGGACCATCGCCGCCACCTGGGCCTTCGCCGCGCCACCGGTGCCGACGACCGCGCGCTTCACCTTGCGGGCGGCGTATTCCCGGACGTCGAGGCCGGCATGCGCGGCGGCCAAGAGCACGACGCCGCGGGCCTGGCCCAGCTTCAGCGACGAGCCGGCGTTGGTGTTGACCACGGTCTCCTCGACCGCGGCGGCCGCGGGCCGGTGCGCGGCGAGGACCGCGCCCAGGGCCTGGTAGAGCGCGGCGAGGCGGTCGGCGAGCGCGCCGTCGCCGGGCGGCGAGACCCGCCCGCAGGCGACGAAGGCGAGCCGATCGCCCGTGCTCTCGATGACGCCCCAGCCGGTATGGGTGAGGCCGGGATCCAGCCCGATCAGGCGCATGGCCCCCGCTCGAAGACGACGACGCGGTTGTTCGCCGGCATCGCCAGCTGCTCGACGAAGGCGAGGCCGTGCGCGGCGGCGGCGCGGCGCACCGCGGCCAGATCGCGGATGCCCCAGCTCGGCTCCTGCGCCTTGAGCATGGCGTCGAAGCGGCGGTTGCTCTCGGGCGCGAGCACGCCGTCCTCGGCGAAGGGGCCGTAGAGGATCACGCGGCCCCCCGGCGCCAGCGTCGCCCCGGCGCCGTCGAAGAGCCCGAGCGTCGCCTCCCACGGCGCGATGTGCAGGAGATTGACGGCGAGGATCGCCGCCCAGGGGCCGGGCGCGGCGGCGCTCCAGCCCGGCTCCGCGACGTCGAGCGCCAAGGGCGGGCGCAGGTTGGCGACGCCGGTCGCCCGCCGCCAGGCCTCGACCGCGGCGCGGGCCGCGGCGTCGGCGTCGCTCGGCTGGAAGACGAGCCCGGTGAAGGTCCGCGCCCAGTGGGCGACGTGCTGGCCGGTGCCGCTCGCCACCTCCAAGACGTTGCCGGCCCCCGGCAAGCGCGGGCGCAGCACCGCGGTCAGCGGCGCCAGGTTGCGCTCGCCGGCGGGGGTGGAGGGAAGGGCGTCGACCACGCTCAGGACGCCAGCCGTTCCATCATCGCCTCGGGGAACTCGGCGTTGGCGACGACGCGCTGGACGTCGTCGTTGTCGTCGAGCGCCTCCAACAGGCGCAGCACGGTCTGCGCGGTGTCGCCCTCGACCGCGACGGTGGCCTGCGGGCGCCAGTCGAGCGCGGCCTTCTCGGGCTGGCCGAGGGCGGCCTCGAGCGCCTCGCGGACGTCGTTGAGGTCGTCGGGCGCGCAGATGATGACGTGGCCGTCCTCGCCGCTCTCGCAGTGCTCGGCACCGGCCTCGGCCGCGGCTTCCAGCACGGTTTCGGGATCGCCCGCCTCGGCCGCGTAGCGGATCTCGCCGATGCGCTCGAACTGAAAGGCGACCGAGCCGCTCTCGCCCAAGGAGCCGCCGAGCTTGTTGAAGGTGGCGCGGATGTCGGAGGCGGTGCGGTTGCGGTTGTCGGTGAGCGCCTCGACGATGACCGCCACGCCGGCGGGCCCGTAGCCCTCGTAGCGCACCTCCTCCAAATTCTCGCCGTCGCCGCCGCTGCCCTTGGAGATGGCGTTCTCGATCTTGTCCTTGGGCACGTTCTCGGCGCGGGCCGCCTGGATGGCGAGCCGAAGCCGCGGGTTCATCGCCGGATCGGGCAGCCCCGACCGCGCCGCCACCTGCACCTCGCGCAACAGCCGCGTGAAGACGCGCGCCCGGCGGGCGTCCTGGCGCCCCTTGCGGTGCATGATGTTCTTGAACTGACTGTGTCCGGCCATGTCCGACCTTGGTGCTGACGCCTCGCGCCACGCCCTATAGCAGAGCGGGCGCCCCGTCCCCAAGGGCTCGCGGCCAAGGCGCCGCTTAGCTCCCGATTAACGTCGATGTGCCACCTCGTTCTCGGACAACCGCGGGCGCGGGCCGCCCGCCTCGCGCTGAAAGGATCGACCATGAGACGTTGGCTCGCACATCGGCGCATCGGACCGCGCCTCTCGCTCGGCTTCGGCGCCGCCTTGACCCTGCTCGTGGTGGTGGCGATCGTCGCCGGTCTCGGCCTCGTGGACTCGCTGCGTACCTTCGCGGCCTACCGCGACCTTGCTCGCGATACCAATACCGTCGGCCGCCTGCAAGCCAACATGCTGATCGCGCACGACGCCGCCAAGGACTACGTCGCCGAGGGCGACGCCGCCGCCTTGGAGGAGGCCCGCGAGCGGCTGGACGCCACCGGCGACTTCCTCGCGGAGGCCAGCAGCGACATCGACCATGCCGGGCGCGCCGACGACCTCGCCGCCTTGACCCCCTTGTTCGAGGACTACACCGCCGGCTTCGACCGCACGGTCGAGTTGGTCGAGCGCGAGGCCGAGTTGCTGGAGGCGTTGGTCGAGGACGGCTCGGCCGCGCGGGACAGCGTGCACAGGCTGATCGATCGCGCGAAGAGCGAAGCCGACGTCAACCTCGGCGTCACCGCCGGGCTCGTCACCGAGCAGGTCATGTACGCCCGCCTGCAGGCGCAGAAGTTCCTGACCTACCAAAGGCAAGACGAGGCCGATGCGGCGGTCGCCGCCCTCGAGCAGGCGAGCGCGGCGCTGGAGACGCTGCACGCCTCGCTCGCGCGTTCCGACGGCCGCGCGCTCGCGGCGACCGCGCTGACCGCGGTCGACGCCTACGCCGTCGACCTCGACGCGATGATCGACACCACGCTCACCCGCGCCGGCGTCGTCGACGAGGTGCTGGAGCATGTCGGCCCGGAGATGAGCGCGATCATGGAGGACGTGAAGCTCCGCGCGCAGGCGGAGCAGCATGACCTCGGGCCCGCGGCGATCGCGCGGATCAAGAAGGTGCTGGCCATCGCCGGCCTCACCGCGCTCGTCGCTCTCGCCGTCGGGGTGGCGGCCGCGCGGCTGATCGCCCAGAGCATCCGCGCCCCACTGGCGCAGATGACCGACGCGATGCAGTCGCTGGCCGAGGGCGACCTCACCACCGAGGTGCCGTGCCGCGACCTGGTCGACGAGATGGGCGACATGTCGAAGGCGCTGCAGGTGTTCAAGGACAACGCGGTCGAGCGCCAGCGCCTGCAGGACGAGCAAGAGGCGCGCGTCGCCCGGATGGACGCCTCGATCGGCCGGTTCGACGACGAGGTGCAGCGGGCGCTGCGTGCGGTCGACGAGGCCACCGGCCAGCTCGACGAGTCGGCGACGACGATGTCGGCGGCTGCCGGCCAGGCGTCCGCCAACGTCCAGGCGGTGGCGGCCGCGGCCGAGGAGATGTCGGCGTCGGTCGCCGAGATCAGCCAGCAGACCGACAACTCGCGCAAGGTCGCGAGCGACGCGGTGCGCTCGGTGGAGACGGCGTCGAAGGTGGTGCACGAGCTCAACGGCACGGCGCAGCAGATCACCGGCATCGTCGATCTGATCTCGGACATCGCCGATCAGACCAACCTTCTGGCCTTGAACGCGACCATCGAGGCGGCGCGGGCCGGCGATGCCGGTAAGGGCTTCGCGGTGGTGGCGCACGAGGTGAAGACGCTGGCGGGCCGCACCGGCCAGGCCACCGCCGACATCGCCGAGAAGATCGACACGATCCGCCAGGGCAGCGATCAGGCGGTGCAGATGATCGGGCAGGTCAACGAGGTCATGGCCCGGCTCGACGAGGTCGCGACCGCGATCGCGGGCGCCATCGAGGAGCAGACGGCGACGACCACCTCGATCGCGCAGAACGCCCAGGAGGCGGCGCAGGGCACCGAGAACGTGGTCGAGACCATCCGCGGCGGCGAGCAGGGCGGCGCCCAGGACAACCGCCAGAGCATGGTGGCGGCCTCCAAGCAGCTCGGCGAACAGACCGAGCTCCTCCAGCACCGCGTCCAGAACTTCCTCGAGGAGATCCGCGCCGCCTGAGACCACGCCCACCGCCGGCCCTCGTCGGCGCCGTCCGCGGCCTCGCGTCGCGGGCGGCGTCGTCTTTCCGCCCCCTTTGCAGGTTCGCGCGAGGCCCTAGCGTGCGGCCGCGACGACGGGCCTCGACGCGCACGGGAGAGAGCACCATGAGCGACGACGATTTCAACGGCGAGCGGCTGATGCCGACGAAGGTGGAGCTCGGCCTGGTGGGGGCGCTGCTCGTCGTCGTCGCCGTCGCGCTCCTGCTCGGCCTCGACGCGCTGGTGGTGGTGGGCGTCCTGCTCGCCGCCGTGGTGCTGGCGGCGATCATCTATCTGGCGCGCGGTGGCCCGACCCAGCTCGGCGGTGGCTGAGCCGATGCGCGAAGACGAGCACCAGCGCGTCGTCGTCACCGACATCAAGATGCCGTTCACCTCGATGGTGGTGTTCCTGGTCAAGCTCGCCATCGCGGCGATCCCGGCGATGATCATCCTGTCGGTGATCGGCGCCCTCGTGACCGCGATCCTGGGGGCCGTCTTCCAGGGTATGATGGGTGATGCGCCGCCGGGCGGGCTGCGCCGCTTTTGAGGCCGGCGGCGCGGCTCACTCCGCGGTCACCAAAGCCGCGCAGCGGGCGGGCAGGTCGGCCAGCGTCAACGGTTCCGGCGGCGGGGCGTCGGAGGGCGCCCAGGGCTCCGTCGTGAACCACCAGGCGAGGCTCGCGTCGCAGCCGTCGCCGGGCGGCGGCGGTGCCTGCCCGACGCAGGCCGTCTCGCCGGCGGGGCAGGCGAGGCGGACGTGGAAGTGGTGGTCATGGCCCCACCAGGGCCGGATCTTGCGCAGCCACGCCCGCTCGCCGTCGACGCGCCGGCAGAGCGCGCGCTTGACCACCGGATGCACGAAGATGCGCGCGACCGCCGGGTCCTCGGCGGCGCGGCGCAGCACCCGCGCCGTCGCGAAGGCGGCGAAGCGCTCCGCTTCCAGCGCCAACCTGCCGGGGGTGACCAGCGGCACCGCCGACATCGTCTCGCGCGCCGCGCGGCTCAGCCGTTCGCGCGGTGCCGGCAGGTACCAGATGTCGACGTCGAGGCCGCTTTGGTGCGAGCGGTGGCCGCTCGCCATCGGCCCGCCGCGGGCTTGGGCGAGGTCGCCCACGAGCAGGCCCGGGTGGCCTTGCGCCCGCAAGCCGGCGGCGAGGCGCTCGACGAAGTCGACCAGCTCGGGGTGGGCGAAGCGGCGCTGGCGCGAGAGGCGCATGGCCTGATAGCCGGCACCGTCGATCGGCAGCGCGGCGGCACCGGCGAGGCAGCCGCGGGCGTAGCCGCCGATCGCCGCGGCGGGGCCGGCGCTGGGGCTGGCGGCGGCGGCGAACAGCGTCTCGGCCGGCGGGTCGGCGCGGGCGTCCGCTGCGGCCGAGGCCGCGACCGCGAGCCCGATTCCCAGCGCCAGCCCCCGCATCGTCACCTCCCACCGACCTCCGTCTGCTCTGCTCGGCAAAACGGGCGCGTTGGTCAAGCGGTTGGAGCTCGGGTCCGCGGGTGCTACCTCCAGGCCATGTCCGAGGTTGGCCCGCTCGCACCGTCCCCCGCCGAGCCCGCGCCCACGGCCTCGCCCGATGCGCTGATGGCCCGTGCCGAGCAGCTCTGCGCGGCGCGCGGGCAGCGCTTCACCGCGCTGCGCCGGCGGGTGCTGCGCCTCATCGCCGAAGCCGACCGCCCGCTCGGGGCCTACGACCTGCTGGCGCGTTTGGGGGCCGACGGCGCGCGGGTGGCGCCGCCGACGGTCTATCGCACGCTCGATTTCCTGGCCGCGCAGGGGCTCGTCCATCGCGTGCACTCGAAGAACGCCTTCGTGGTCTGTCGGGTCGCCGGCGCCCCCCACAGCGCCACGCTGCTGCTCTGCTCGGTCTGCGGCCGCGTGCGCGAGGTGCCGTGTCCGGCGCTCGAGCGTCATGTCGTCGAGCACGCCCGCGACTACGACTTCGGCGTCGAAAGCCTCGCGGTCGAAGTCCGCGGCCGTTGCGCCGAGTGTCGCGAGGCCTAGCCGCTTTCGACGTTCGCGACCTCGACGGTCGGCGGGATTTGGGCTAACGGCCGTCGCAGCGATCAGCGACGAGGTGCGGCGGTGGGGTTCCTTGGGTCGGCGGTGCGATCGGCCGCATGGCTGCTCCTGGTGGCGGTCGCGGCCGACGCCCGGGCCCAAGCGCCGACGCCGGCGGTCGACGTGATCCGGGTGGCCCGGCGCGACGTCACGCCGACGGCGCAGTTCGTCGGCCGGGTGGAGGCGGTGGAGCGCGCGGAGCCGCGCGCCCGCGTCACCGGCTTTTTGGAGGAGCGCCTGTTCACCGAAGGCGCGCGGGTCGAGGCGGGCGAGCGGCTCTTCGTCATCGAGCCGGAGCCCTTCGCCGCCGCGGTGCAGGAAGCCGAGGCCAATCTCCAAGCGGCGCGCGCCAACGCGCTGAACGCGCAGCAGCAGCTCGCCCGCGCCGAACAGCTCCTGCGCAACGAGAACATCCCCCGCGCCACGATCGACGAGCGCCGCGCCCAGGCGCGCGTGGCCGAGGCGGCGGTCGCCCAGGCCGCGGCGGCGCTGCGCCAGGCCGAGATCACCTTGGGCTACACCGAGATCCGCTCGCCGATCGCCGGCCGCATCGGCCGCGCCCAGGTCAAGGTCGGCAACCTGGTCGGTCCGGACAGCGGCGTGCTGGCCACCGTCGTGCAGCAGGACCCGATGTACGTCCGCTTCGCCGTCGCCGAGCGCCAGGTCCTCGACTTTCGGCGGCGGGCGGCCGAGCGCGGTGAGGACTGGCGCGAAAGCACCGTGACCCTCGAACTCCGCCTCGGCGACGGCTCGCTGTACGAGGAGACCGGCACGCTCGATTTCGTCGACGTCCAGGTCGATCCCGACACCGACACCCTGACGCTGCGCGGCACCTTTCCCAATCCCGATGCGGTGTTGACCGACAACCAGTTCGTGCAGGTGCTGGCCGCGCGCGCCGAGCCGGAGACGGCCTTGGTGGTGCCGCGGGCGAGCGTGCAGGTGGACCAGCAGGGCAGCTTCGTCCTGGTGGTCGACGATCAAGATCGCGTCGCCGTCGAACGGGTCGTCACCGGCGCGCAGGTGGGCCGCGACGTCATCGTCGATGCCGGACTGGCGGAGGGCGATCGCGTCATCGTCGAGGGGCTGATGAAGGTGCGGCCCGGCATGGACGTTCGCCCGGTCCAGGCGGGCGAGGACTGAGCCCGTGCTCTCCGCGATCTTCGTGCGCCGGCCCCGGCTCGCCTTCGTGATCTCGATCGTGATCACCCTCGCGGGGCTGATCGCGCAGCGCGGCCTGCCGGTGGAGCAGTTCCCCGACATCGTCCCGCCGCAGGTCCAGGTGAGCGCGACCTACCCGGGTGCGAGCGCCGAGGTCGTCGCCCAGACCGTCGCCCAGCCGATCGAGTCGCAGGTGAACGGCGTCGAGGACATGATCTACATGCGCTCGACCGCCGGCAACGACGGCAGCTACACCCTCAACGTCAGCTTCGAGGTCGGCAGCGACAGCGACATCAACACGGTCAACACCCAGAACCGGGTGGCGCTCGCCACCTCGCAACTGCCCGAGGAGGTGCAGCGCACGGGCGTCCAGGTGCGTCAGCGCTCGTCGTCGATGCTCAAGGTCTTCGTGCTGTACTCGCCGAACGGCACCTACGACTCGCTGTTCTTGAACAACTACGTCACGATCAACGTGCTGGATGCGATGAAGCGGGTGCCCGGGGTGGGCGACGCCGCCCTCTTCGGCCTGCAGGACTACGCCATGCGCATCTGGTACGACACCAGCCGGCTCACGGCGCTGAACCTGACGCCCGGCGACGTCGTCGCCGCCATCCGCTCGCAGAACACGCAGGCCGCGGTCGGCCGCATCGGCGCCCAGCCGATCGCCGAGGACGTCGACCAGCAGTTCAACCTGACGACCCAGGGTCGCCTCGAGGAGGCCGGCGAGTTCGAGCGCATCATCGTCCGCGCCAACCCCGACGGCTCGTTCGTGCGGGTGGGCGACGTCGCCCGGGTCGAGCTCGGCGCCCGCTCCGCCGACGCCTATGTCCGGCTCAACGGCGGCGAGGCCGCCGGCTTCGCGCTCTACCAGAGCCCGGGCTCCAACGCCCTCGCCACCGGGGCGGCCGCCGACCGCCTGATGGCGGAGCTGGCCGAGGACTTCCCCGACGACCTCGCCTACGAGGTCGTCTACGACACCACGCTGTTCGTCGAGCAGAGCGTGCGCGAGGTCTACGTCACGCTCGGGCAGGCCTTCGTGCTGGTGATCGGCGTCGTCTTCCTCTTCCTCGGCAATTGGCGGGCGACGCTGATCCCGACCGTGGCCGTGCCGGTCTCCCTGATCGGCACCTTCGCGGCGATGGCGGCCCTGGGCGTCACGCTCAACACGATCTCGCTGTTGGCGCTGGTGCTCGCCATCGGCGTCGTCGTCGACGACGCCATCGTCGTGGTCGAGGGCGTCGAGCGGATCATGGCGGAAAAGGGGCTCGCCGCCGCGGAGGCCACGCTCGAGGCGATGCGCGAGCTCACCGCGCCGGTGATCGCGACGACGCTGGTGCTCCTCGCGGTGTTCGTGCCGGTGGGCTTCATCCCCGGCATCGTCGGCGAGCTCTTCCAGCAGTTCGCGGTGGTGATCTCCTTCGCGGTCGCGATCTCGTCCATCAACGCGCTGACCTTGAGCCCGGCCCTGTGCGCGCTCGTGTTGCAGCCCGGCCGGCGGCCCGGCTGGCTCATGCGCCAGGTCCAGCGCGGCATCGACGGGCTCTGCGGCGGCTACGCGTTCGTGGTGGAGCGGCTGGTGCGGGTCTCGGTGCTCGGACTCGTCGCCGTCGCCGTCTTCGCGGGCGCGACCTGGTACCTCTTCCAGACCACGCCCACGGGCTTTTTGCCCGAAGAGGACCAGGGCGTCTTCCTCGGCGAGGTGCAGCTTCCCGAGGCCGCGTCGTCGAACCGCACGGAGGCCGTGATGGCCGAGATCGAGGCGGTGCTGGCCGAGGAGCCGGCGATCGCCGACGTCATGACGGTGGTCGGCTTCTCGCTCCTGGACGGCCTCGCCAAGTCCAATTCCGGGGTCGTCATCGGCCGGCTCGCGCCCTTCGAGGCGCGCACCGATCCCGAGCTTTCGGTGCAGGCGACGTTGGCGCGTACCCAGGAGCAGCTCCTGGCGATCCCCGGCGCCACGGCCGTCCTCTTCAACGCACCGCCGATCTCGGGTCTCGGCACCGCCGGCGGCTTCGAGTACCAGCTCATGAACCAGCGCGGCGCCTCCACCGAGGAGATGGCCGGCGTCCTCGGCGGCCTCGTCGTCGCCGCCAACCAGGCGCCCGAGCTCGCCCGCGTCTTCTCCACCTGGTCGACCTCGACGCCGCAGATTTTCCTGGAGGTCGACCGTGACCGGGCGCGCGCGCTCGGCATCGCCATCGACGACGTCTTCGCCGCCCTGCAGGCCACGCTGGGGAGCCTCTACGTCAACGACTTCAACCGCTTCGGCCGCACTTGGCAGGTGCTGATCCAAGGCGAGGCCGCCGACCGCGACGACCTCACCGATATCGGCCGCATCCACGTCCGCGGCGAGAGCGGCGAGATGGTGCCGCTCTCGGGGCTGGTGACGACCGAGCCCGTGGTCGGCCCCCAGGCCATCGTGCGCTACAACAACCTGGAGAGCGTGACGGTGAACGGCGGCCCGGCGCCGGGCGTCAGCTCGGGCGCGGCGCTCGCGGCCATGGAGCGGGTCTCCGCCGAGACCCTGCCGCCGGGTTGGGGCTTCGCGTGGACCGGCACCGCCTTTCAGGAGAAGCTCGCCGCCGGGCAAACGGGCTTCATCCTGCTGCTGGCGGTGGTCTTCGGCTACCTCTTCCTGGTCGGCCTCTACGAGAGCTGGACGATGCCGGTGGCGGTGCTGCTGTCGGTGATCGTGGCGGTCGCCGGGGCGCTTGTGGCGATCCTCGTCACCGGCCTCGCCAACGACGTCTACACCCAGATCGGGCTGGTGCTGCTGGTGGGGCTTGCCGCCAAGAACGCCATCCTGATCGTCGAGTTCGCGATGGCCCAGCGCGCGGCCGGGCAGTCCATCCTCGACGCCGCCGCCACGGCGGCGCGCCTGCGTATCCGTGCGGTCTTCATGACGGCCTTCTCGTTTCTGTTGGGCCTGGTGCCGCTCCTGGTCGCCACCGGCGCCGGTGCTGCGACCCGCCGCGCGGTCGGCACCGGCGTCTTCGGCGGCATGCTGGCGGCCTCGGTGATCGCGATCTTCTTGATCCCGATGCTCTACGTGTGTCTGCAATGGCTGCGCGAGCGCCTCAAGGGGGCGCGGCCGCAACCGCCGGCCGTCGGCAACCGCGCGCCGGGTGCCGGGCCGGTCGGCTGAGGGGATGTCACGGGCGGGAGGACGACGATGCGTCGATGGGGGTGGGCCGCGGTCGCGGTGGTGGCGTTCAGCGTCGCTCAAGGTGCGGCGGCGCAGGGAGAATCGGCGTCGGTGGCGACGACGGCGGAGCTGGCCCAAGTCTGCCGGATGGAGGATCGGGCCTTCTGCTACGGCTATGTCAACGGCGCCGGGCAGTTCTACCAAGCGATGGTGAACGACGCGGATGCCGACGTCGAACCCTTCGTCTGCCCGGGGCGGGAGGTCAGCGAGGCGGAGGCCGTCACGACCTTTCTCGACTGGGTCGACGCCCATCCCGACGCCGCGTCCGAGCCGGCGATCGACGGCCTGTTCCGCGCCTGGGTCGCGGCGTTCCCGTGTGAGTGAGGAGGAGACGACATGAGGTCGAATAGAAAAGCGCTCGCCGCCCTGGCCCTCGCCGGGTTGATGGTCACCGGCTGTGCGGCGGTGGACCGCGAGACGGGGCGCCGCACCGCGACGGGGGCCGGCGTCGGTGCGGCCACCGGCGCGGTCGTCGGCGGTTTCGGCAGCGGAACGATCCTGGGCGGCGGCGCCGTCGGCGCGGCGGCCGGTGCCGCCGGCGGTTTCGTCGGCGACCAGATCGACAAGTCGTTCGATTGAGCCCAGTGGGCGGCCGATTGAGCCGAGCGGGCGGCGTGGTGGCGGAGGAGGGATTTGAACCCCCGACCCAAGGATTATGATTCCTCTGCTCTACCGCTGAGCTACTCCGCCCCGGAGTGAGCGGCAGTTAGAGCGCCGGCCCCGCCCCTGTCAAGCGGACGCCGCCGGGGCGCGGGCCGGGGCTTCCACCCGTTCGATCCAGCCGCCGCCGAGGACGCGCGTGCCGTCGTAAAAGACGCAGGCCTGGCCCGGCGCCACGCCGAGGGTCGGCTCCTCGGGCACGACGCGCGCGCCCCCGCCGGTGGCCTCGAGGCGCGCCGGTATCGCCGCCTCGTTGGCGCGGTGCTTGATCGAGAGCCGCCGCGTCGTCCCGGCGAGGGCGCCGTCGCCGAGCCAGTTGACCTCGCCCAGATGGATGGCCGCTGCGCGCAGCCGCTCCTTCGGCCCGACGATGACGGCGCGCCGCGCGGCGTCGAGCGCGAGGACGTAGAGCGGCGTGCCCGTCGCCAGCTTGAGGCCGCGGCGCTGGCCCACCGTGTAGTGCGCGAGGCCCTGGTGGCGGCCGAGCTCACGGCCCGCCTCGTCGAGGATCGGGCCGGGCTCGCCCGCCTCGGGCCGCAGCCGCTCGACGACGCGGCTGTAGTGCCCCTGCGGCACGAAGCAGATATCCTGGCTCTCGGCCTTGGCGGCCACCGGCAGCTCCAGCTCCGCCGCGAGCGCCCGGGTCCGCGCCTTGGGCTGCCCGCCCAAGGGAAAGCGCAGAAAATCGAGCTGGTCGCGCGTCGTGGCGAAGAGGAAGTAGGTCTGATCGCGCATCGCGTCGACGGCGCGGTGGAGCTCGCCGCCCGTGGGCGGCCCGAGACGCCGGGCGTAGTGGCCCGTGACCAGCGCGTCGGCGCCGAGATCGCGCGCGATCGCCATCAGGTCGCGGAACTTGATGCGCTGGTTGCAGCGCACGCACGGGATCGGCGTCCGCCCGGCGGCGTAGGTGGCGGCGAAATCGTCGATGACCGCCTGCTCGAAGCGCCGCTCGAAGTCGAGGACGTAGTGCGGGATGCCGAGGCGGTCGGCGACCCTACGCGCGTCGTGGATGTCCTGGCCGGCGCAGCACGCACCTTTGCTGCCGGTGGCGGCGCCGTGGTCGTAGAGCTGCAGCGTCACCCCGACCGCCTCGTAACCCCAGCGGGCGACGAGGGCGGCCGCCACCGAGCTGTCGACGCCGCCGGACATGGCGACCACGACCCGCGTGCTGGCCGGCTCCTTGCCGAGGCCGAGGGGATCGCTCATTCGCCGATCACCGTGAAGGCGACACCGTCGAGGTCCGCTGTCAGCCGGACCTGGCAGCCGAGGCGCGACGTCCGCCGCGGCCGCACCGCCAGCTCCAGCATCTCGCGCTCTTCCCTCGAGGGCTTCGGCAGCCGGCCGTACCAGTGGGGGTCGATGACGACGTGGCAGGTGGCGCAGGCCATCTGCCCGCCGCAGGTGCCCTCGAGGGCGAGGTTCTCACGGCGGGCGAGCTCGAGGATGGTGGCACCGGCAGGGGCGTCGAGCTGGCGCACCGCACCCCGCGGCTCGGTGACGACGACCTTGGGCACGATCAGACCGTGAAGCTCTCGCCGCAGCCGCAGCGGCCCTTCTCGTTCGGATTGCGGAACTGGAAGGACGAGCCGAGCTTGTCCTCGACGAAGTCCATCTCGGTGCCGATCAGGAACATGACGGCTTCCGGGTCGACGACGAGCCTGGCACCGTCGAGCTCCACGACCTCGTCGCGCTCACGGATCTCGCTGGTGAAGTCGAGCTTGTAGGTCAGCCCCGAGCAGCCGGCCGTCTTCACCGCCAGGCGGATGCCTTCGGCGGCGCCGCCGTGCCGGGTCATCAGCTCGCGGATGCGGTCGGCGGCCGCGGGCGTGATCGAAATCGGTGCGGGTCGTGTGGCCATGGTCGAACCTCGATTGTCGCTCAAGCGGCACGGCGCTGGCGGCCGAGGATCGGTGCCATCGCCGCGAGCGCCCGCTCGATGTCCGCCGCCACGCTCGACCAACCGAGCGAGAAGCGGACCATCCCCTCCATCAATTCGTCACCCACCTGCATCGCTGCAAGCACGTGACTGGTACGCACCCTACCAGAAGAGCAGGCCGCCCCGCTACTCACCGCGACGCCGGCGAGATCGAGCGCCATCACCAGCGTCTCCGCCCGCCAGCCCGGGGCACTCACCGCCAGGGTGTTCGAAAGTCGCGGCGCGCCGTCACCCAACACGACGAGACCCGGCACCAGGTCGCGCAAGCCGGCGAGCAGCCGGTCGCGCAGCGCGCCGAGGCGAGCGTCGTCGCCGCTCGCCGCGGTGGCCTCGAGCGCGGCGGCGAAACCGACGATGCCGGGCAGGTTTTCCGTGCCGGCGCGGCGGGATCGCTCCTGACCGCCGCCGCGCAGGAGAGGAAGGGGCTCGACCTCGGGGCCGAGGATCAGCGCGCCGACGCCGGGCGGTCCGCCGAGCTTGTGCGCGGAGAGCGCGGCGGTGTCGGCGAGCGCCACCACGGCGGCGAGGTCGAGCCGCCCCGGCGCCTGCACCGCGTCGACGTGGAGCCGCACCCCGGCCGGCAGCGCGGCGCGGACCTCGGCGAGCGGCTGGATCACCCCGGTCTCGTTGTTGGCGGCCATGACCGCGACGGTGTCGGCGCCGGCCGCCGCCACCGCGGCGGCGATGGTCTCCACCCGCACCCGCCCGGCGGCGTCCACGGGCAGCGTCGCGACCACGCCCGGCTGCGCCAGCACCGCGGGATGCTCGACGGCGGCCGCCACGACCCGGCGGCCGTGCAGCGCCGTGGCGTCGGCCTCGGTGCCGCCGGCGGTGAACACCATCCGCTCGGCGTCGACGCCCGCGGCCGCCGCCACCGTCTCGCGGGCGTCCTCGAGCCGCGCCTTGGCGCGGCGACCGAGGCCGTGCACCGCCGAGGCGTTGCCGGCGGCGTCGAGCGCGTCGAGCATGGCCGCGCGCGCCTCGGGGCGCAGCGGCGAGCCGGCGTTGTGGTCGAGGTGGATCATGCGGCGGCTCACGAGGCGAAGCGGCGGGCGCGCGCCTCCTCGCTGGTCTCGTCGTGGTTCTCGAGCGCGGCGAGGCGGGCCTCGAGCTCATACAGGCGCGCGCCCAGGGCGTCGACCTCCGGGGCGAGCGGGTCCTGCTCCTCGCCGGGCTCGGTGCCGTAGGCCGGAAAGCAGCGCTGCCGCGGCGGCCGCGCCGGCTTGGCCGAGACCGGCTTGGCCGGGATGCCGACCATGGTCTCGCCTTCACCGACCTCGTGGAGGACGACCGCGTTGGAGCCGATGCGGGCGCCGCGGCCGACGGTGAAGGGGCCGAGCACCGCGGCGCCGGCGCCGATGATGACGTCGTCCTCGATGGTGGGGTGGCGCTTGCCGGGATCGAGGCTGACGCCGCCGAGGGTGACGCCTTGGTAGAGCGTCACGTTGTCGCCGACGACGGCGGTCTCGCCGATGACGACGCCCATGCCGTGGTCGATGAAGACGCCGTCGCCGATGACCGCGCCGGGGTGGATCTCGATGCCCGTCATCAGGCGCGCGATGTTGGAGATGATGCGCGCGAGCAGCTTGAAGCCCCGCTTCCACGCGGCGTGGGCGAGGCGGTGCCAGATGACCGCGTGCACGCCCGGATAGCAGAGCAGCACCTCGAGCGAGGAGTGGGCCGCAGGGTCGCGCTCGCGGACCGCTGCCACGTCGTTGCGCAGTCTCTTGAACATCGCACTTCCCCGCGCCTATATGCGAGATGTCAAGGTGGGAATCGGTCCCGGGCCCGACAAGTGGCGGCGATGCGTCGATGGTCCACCGGACGCCGGCGGTCCGATCGCGGCGACGACGCGAGCGGTGCCGGCTTGGTCGCCACCTGACGACAACGGTTAAGGACGTGGCGGCGGCGCGGTCAAGCGCCGGACGACCGTGCCGTCCGCGCGACCCAGACGGAGACGTTCATGCCCGAGGTGATCTTCAACGGCTCGGACGGTCGGCTGGAAGGCCGCTACGTCCACGGCGAGGGTCCCAATCCGCCGCTGGCGATCGTGCTGCACCCGCACCCCCTGCACGGCGGCACGATGAACAACCGCGTCGTCTACGCCATGTTCCAGGCGTTCCAGCGCCGCGGCTTCTCCGTCCTGCGCTTCAACTTCCGCGGGGTGGGGCGCAGCCAGGGCGTCTTCGACCACGGCCAGGGCGAGCTGCGCGACGCCGCCTCGGCGCTCGACTGGATGCAGACCTACAACCCCAACAGCCGCATCGTCTGGTGCGCCGGCTTCTCCTTCGGCGCGTGGATCGCCATGCAGCTGTTGATGCGGCGGCCGGAGATCCACCGCTTCATCACCGCCGCCCTGCCGGCCAGCCTCTACGACTTCACCTTCCTGGCGCCGTGCCCGTCCTCGGGCCTGGTGATCCACGGCGAGCACGACATCGTGACCTCGACCGAGGCGGTGAGAAAGCTCGTCGACCGGCTGCAGCACCAGCGCTCGATCGACATCGATCTCGAGGTCATCGAGGGCGCCGACCACGTCTTCAACAAGACGCTCGACGTGCTGACCCGGG
Organism: Alphaproteobacteria bacterium; assembly: GCA_046541805.1. Taxonomy (GTDB): domain Bacteria; phylum Pseudomonadota; class Alphaproteobacteria; order Geminicoccales; family Geminicoccaceae; genus JAAAPF01. Next base: position 3,456 of record JBKHCM010000030.1, on the reverse strand, counting down.
CGGTCGAGCGCTATATCGACCGCGAGATGGCCGCGACCGAGGCCACCACCGCCTGAGCCCGCCACCCGCGCCCCCCAACCCGCGCCCACGGGATGCGCCCGATGAGCCGTTTTCGCTCCGAGTTCCTCCAGGCGCTGGAGGCTCGCGGCTTCGTCCATCAGATCACCGACCCCGAGGGGCTCGACCGGCTCGCCGCCGCCGGGCCGATCACCGGCTATATCGGCTTCGACTGCACGGCCGCGAGCCTGCACATCGGCAACCTGGTCAGCATCATGCTGCTGCGCCACCTGCAGGACGCCGGGCACCGGCCGATCGCGCTCGTGGGTGGCGGCACCAGCAAGGTCGGCGATCCGTCGTTTCGCGACGAGGCGCGCAAGCTCCTCGACGACGACGCGATCGCGGCCAACAAGGCCGGCATCCGCCGCTCGCTCGCGGCGTTTCTCGACGTCGCCGGCGGCCGCACGCTGATGGTCGACAACGCCGAGTGGCTGGACGAGCTGCGCTACGTCCCGTTCCTGCGCGACATCGGCCGGCATTTCACGGTCAACCGCATGCTGACCTTCGATTCGGTGCGGCTCAGGCTGGAACGCGAGCAGCCGCTGACCTTCCTCGAGTTCAACTACATGCTGATGCAGGCCTACGACTTCACCGAGCTCGCCCGGCGCTACGGCTGCCGGCTGCAGATGGGCGGCTCGGACCAGTGGGGCAACATCGTCAACGGCATCGAGCTCAACCGCCGGCTCGGCGGCGAGGAGCTCTACGGCGTGACGACGCCGCTGATCACGAAATCGTCCGGCGAGAAGATGGGCAAGTCGGTCCAAGGCGCGATCTGGCTCAACGCCGACAAGCTCGACCCGTTCGACTACTGGCAGTTCTGGCGCAACACCGAGGACGCCGACGTCGGCCGATTTTTGCGCCTGTTCACCCTGTTGCCGCTGGACGAGATCGCGCGCCTCGAGGCGCTCGCCGGTGCCGAGATCAACGAGGCGAAGAAGGTGCTCGCCACCGAGGCCACCCGGCTCGCCCACGGCGACGCCGCCGCCGAGCAGGCGCGCGGCGCCGCGGCGGCGGTGTTCGAGCAGGCCGGCGCCGAGGCGGGCCTGCCCGAGGTGGCGATCGACCGCACCGTGCTCGCCCAGGGGCTCGCGGTCGTCGACGCGCTGGTCGACGCCGGCCTCGCCCGGACCAAGGGCGAGGCGCGCCGCCTCATCCGCGGCGGCGGCGCCAAGCTGAACGACGCCCGCATCGACGACGAGCTCGCCCGGCTCGGCGACGGCGAGCTCCGGCCCGACGGCACCCTCAAGCTCTCCGCCGGCAAGAAGCGCCACGTCCTCCTGCGCGCCGGCTGACCGACCGGCCGCCCGTGCCGCCGCAGGGTGACGATGCGCGTCAGTCGCCGGTGTCCTTCGGCACCCGCGGCGGGCGGACCTCGGCGCCGGCGAAGAGGTCCTGCAGGACGCCGGGGGTGACGACCGAGAGCGGGTTCACGCTGACGGCCGGATCGCGCCAAGGGCCATCGACGGTGAACGAGAGCGCGACGGCACCGGCCTTTTGCGAGCCCTGCAGCAGGGCGCCGATCAGCGGCAGGCTGCCGATGAAGCGGTTGACCCCCTGCACCGGCGCCAGGCTGCCCTCGAGCTCTAGCCGCTCGGCGTCGAGATCGACGTCGCCCGAGGTTCGCACCGCCAGATTGGACGCGATCAACAGCGCGTCCTCGAGCGTGACGACGCGGCCGTCGAGCGTGATCGGCGAGTTGAAGCTGGCCACCGCCAGGTCGTCGTCGGCCAGGTCCTCGGTCGCCGGCGCCGCCGCCAGCACGCGCATCACCGGTGGCGTGCCGCGGAGCACGAAGTCCTGCGCCGCGATCTCGCCCGCGATCCGCCAATGCGGCCGGCGCGCGGTGACGTCGCCGGTGAACTCCAAGAGGCCGCCGCGCAGCTCGCCGCTGAGCCCGAGCGCCGCCGCGACGCCGCCGGCGTCGTCGGTCGTGAGCGTCAGCCGGGCGCCGTCGTTCGCCGGCTCCAGTCGCGTCCGCACGACGCCGTCGCCGGGGCGGATGCCGGCGGCGAGCCGCCAGCCGCTCAACCCGTCGCCATCGGCGTGAAGACGGCCGTCGAGACCGGTCAACGCGCCGTCGCCGCCGGCGACGACCTCGTCGATGGCGAGCGCCAGCGTGAGCGGCGCCTGCGCGCCGAGGCGCCCCGTCGCGACATCGCCATCGCCGCCGCCGGTGAACGGCGCGAGGTCGAGCCGCGCCCCCGCCACCTCGAGCGCGAGCGTGCCGGCCTCGCGCGCGCCCGTAACCCGCAGGTCGGTGCCCGCCACCCGCAGCGGGTCGAGGCTGAGCGCCTCGAGCCGTCCGCTCGCGTCGAGCGCGGCGGCGCCGGCGATCTCGGCGCCGGGCCAGCTCAACGCGAGCCGCTCGACCTCGAGCCTGTCGCCCCTCTGCACGACCCGCACCTCGACCGTGCCCTCGACCCCTTCGGGCTTCCAGACGGCGAGGTTCGGCAGGTCCACCTCCGCCGCGGTGACGTCGAGACTGAGCTCGCTGCGCTCGACCGCGCCGGTGGTCGTGATCGTGGCGTCGAGGCCGACGGTGCCGGCGAGCGGCAGCGGCGGCGCCCCGAGCTCGGCGAGGCGGGCGGCGTCGACCTCGCCGCGCGCCCCCAGCACCTCGCGGTCGCCTTCCACCTCGAACGTCAGGTCGAGCGGGATGCCGCCGACCCGTCCGCGCCCGGCGGCGCTGACGGTGTCGACCGTCGCCTCCATCGTCAAATCGACGTCGCTGAGATCGCGGCCCGCCGCCATGTTCGGCAAGGCGACGTCGGCGAAGGTGCCCGCGAAGGCGAGATCGACGGCGTCGAGCTCGAGGTCGCGCAGAAGCGGTAGGCCGACCTCGAGCTCGAAGGTGCCGCTGCCGGCGCTGTCGGCCACCGGCAGGCCCTTGCGGCTCGCCAGGGTGAGCGGCTCGTGGTCGGTGAGGGCCAGGATCGCCGGCACGCTGCCGCGACCGGCGAGGTCGACCTCGAGGCGCTCGACCGTGGACGGGTCGGCGTAGTCGCGGACCACCACCTCGCCGCCGGTCACCTCGACGCCGGCGGCCGCGCCGCCGGTGATCGTGAAGGTCATGCGGTCGCCGTCGAAGCGCGCCGTGGCGTCGGCGCCCGTGGCCGGCGGCATCGGGCGCAGATAGTGGATCTCGGCGTCCTCGATCCGGGCCTCGCCGTAGACCGCGTCGGTGGGCGGGAGGCCGCCTTCGAGCGCCGCGGCGTCGAGGTCGACGCGCAGGTCGAGGCGCGCGATCCGCCCGGCGGTGATGTTCTCGGTGACCCAGTCGCGCGCCCCGTCGGCGATGCCCTCCGGCCACAGCCGCGGCGCCGGGGTGGCGTCGACGTCGTCGGCCGCGAGGACGACGTCGACGCCGCCCGGGCCGACCTCGCCCGGTGGCGCGGCACG
>JBKHCM010000142.1:0-7621 GCA_046541805.1 Alphaproteobacteria bacterium | reverse complement strand
CGCCGCCCGGAGGGCTGAGGGCGCGGGCGCCCGGAGGGCTGAGGGCGCGGGCGCCCGGCCACGCCCGCCGGCGCCGCCGCCGCCGCCGCCGTCACGATCCCGCTACACGGTACTGCTACCAAGGCGTGCTCGGTGGCGGGAGAGTAGGATGCCGGAGCTCAGGATTGCCAATTGGAACATCGAGTGGATGAACCGTTGGTTCGTCGCCGACCGCTCGGCGGCCGCCTTCAAGCGCAGCCAGGACGTCAGCGGCGTTAGCGACCTTCGAGATCTGGCGAGCCGGGTCGGCAAGGTCATCGACGGACTCGAGGCGGATGTCCTCACGGTTCAAGAGGGCCCCAGCCGGCTCGACGAGATGGCGCTCTTCGTGGACTCGGTGCTCGGCGGGCGATGGGAGATCGTCGGCCCCGCCGGCAAAGGGCAACAGAAGCTTTATGCACTCATCCGCAAGGACTCGCGCATCATCGCCGCGCATGCCCGCCTCGAGGAGCGCGATGGGTTCGATTTCGACGACGTCTATGAAGTGGACATCGACGGTGATCTCGCGGTCGACGCCTATCGCCTGACGCGTCCGCCCCTTTTGGTGGATTTGACGTTGACGACTGGCCGCGTGATCGAGTTGATGACGCTCCACACGAAATCGAAGTACGTCCACAACGGCGGCAATCTCTGGAACAATCCGGCGACACGTCCGGAGTTCATCGAGCAGGCACTGCTGGCGCGCCGGCGCATATCGGCCGAGGCGATGCGGGTGCGGACCTACCTGAACCAACGCTTTGCCAAGGATGCGCGCGTCGCCCTCGTTGTCACCGGCGACTTCAATGACGGCCCTGGCCTGGATTTCTTCGAGCAGCGCTTTCTCACGCACGACCTCGCTGGCCTCATCGCGGGTAGCCCCTATGAGCCACGTCGCATGCTGCGCCACGCTTTCGTCGATCTGGTAAACAAGGAAGACAACTACACTGCGATATTCTACGACTTCATCGAAGAGCGTGAAAAGCGACCACTACTCGATCACATTTTCGTCTCGGCATCCCTGTTCTGGGATGACGCGGGCAAGCGGGCGACCGACGGCACCATCGAGCACGCCATCTGGCAGGCGTCGGTCGACGACACCAAGCCGGGCCATCGCGAGAAGCAGCCGAGCGATCACCGCCCGCAGAGCGCGCTGATCCAGGTCTGAGCTGCGACGCGCCGCGCCGAGCGCGGCCGTCTTGCCCAGCGGTTGCGCCCCGCGTCACCCGAACCGGGCGTTGGCCAGCAGCGCTTGGCGCAGCAGGCGGCGGTAGAGGCCGCGGTCGATCTCGATGCCGCCGAACTGGCGCAGGTGATCGGTCATGAACTGGCTGTCGAGCAGGGTGAAGCCGCCGGCCTTGAGGCGCTCGACGAGGTGGACGAGCGCCACCTTGGAGGCGTCGCGCCGGCGCGAGAACATGCTCTCGCCGAAGAAGGCCGCCCCCATCGAGACGCCGTAGAGCCCGCCGGCGAGGGCGTCGCCCGTCCAGGCCTCGACGCTGTGGGCGTGGCCGGCGGCGTGGAGGTCGCAATAGGCCTCGATGAGCTCGTCGTTGAGCCAGGTCCGCGGCCGCATCGGCGTCGGCTCGGCGCAGGCGCGGATGACGCCCGCGAAGTCGCGGTCGGCGGTGACCTCGAAGGTGCCGCGCTTGATGATCTTCCTCAGGCTCTTGGGGACGTGGAAGGCGTCGAGCGGCAGGATGCCGCGGCGGCGCGGCTCGACCCAGAAGATCTCGCGGTCGTGGCGATCGTTCGCCATCGGGAAGATGCCGACCGAGTAGGCGCACAGAAGCGTGTCCGGACGCAGCTCGCTCATGGTCGTGCGCGTCTCACGTGCCCTCGCGACGGGCGTCGAGGAAGCGGCCGAGCCAGCCGGTATCGTAGCGGTTGGCCTGGACGTCCTCGGCGCGGAGGATGTCCTTCAACAGCGGGATCGTCGATCCGCAACCCTCGATGACATATTCGTCGAGGGAGCGCAAAAGCCGTCGGATGCAGGTGGCCCGGTCGGGGCCGAAGGCGATCAGCTTGGCGATCAGGCTGTCGTAGTGCGGCGGCACCACCGCCCCGGCGTAGAGCGCGCTGTCGACGCGGATGCCGAGCCCGCCCGGCGGGTGGTAGGCGGTGACCTTGCCGGGGCGCGGCGCCAGCGTTGCGGGGTCCTCGGCGGTGACGCGCAGCTCGATGGCGTGGCCATCGAGCCGGATCTCCTCCTGGCGCAGGCGGAAGGGCTCGCCGGCGGCGACGCGGATCTGCTCGGTGACGAGGTCGACGCCGGTGATGGCCTCGGTCACCGGGTGCTCCACCTGCAGCCGCGTGTTCATCTCGATGAAGGCGAAGGTGCCGTCCTGATAGAGGAACTCGACGGTGCCGGCGCCGCGATAGCCGAGCCGGCGCATCGCCGCGGCGACGCGCTCGCCGATCTCCCAGCGCTTGGTGGCGCTGAGCACCGGGGCGGGGGCCTCCTCGAGCACCTTTTGATGGCGGCGCTGCAGCGTGCAGTCGCGCTCGCCCAGATGGACCGCCCGGCCCTTGCCGTCGCCCAGCACCTGCACCTCGATATGGCGCGGGTGGTCGAGGTACTTCTCGAGATAGACCCGGTCGTCGCCGAAGGCCTTCAAGGCCTCCTGGCGCGCGGTGCGGTAGGCCTCGGCGAGGTCGACCTCGCTCCAGACCACGAGCATGCCGCGGCCGCCGCCGCCGGAGACGGCCTTCACCAGGACCGGATAGCCGACCTCGCGGGCGGAGCGCTCGGCCTCCGCGAGCGAGCCCACGGCACCGGCCGAGCCCGGCACCACCGGCAGGCCCAGCTCGGCGGCCGCCTGCTTGGCGGCGATCTTGTCGCCCATGCGGCGGATGTGGTCGGGGGTCGGGCCGATGAAGGTGAGGCCGTGGTCCTCCACCATGGCGGCGAAGTCGGCGTTCTCGGAGAGAAAGCCGTAGCCGGGGTGGATGGCGTCGGCGCCGGTGATCTCGGCCGCCGCCAGGATCGACGCCTTGTTGAGATAGCTCTCGCTCGACGAGGCGGGGCCGATGCAGACGCTCTCGTCGGCGAGGCGGACGGGCATGGCGGTGGCGTCGGCGGTGGAGTGCACCGCCACCGCCTCGATCCCGAGCTCGCGACAGGCGCGCAGGATGCGCAAGGCGATCTCGCCGCGGTTGGCGATGAGGATCTTCTTGAACACGCCCGCGGCCCTCAGCTCACGACGAGCAGGGGCTCGCCGAACTCCACCGGCGCGGCGTTGGGCACCAGGATCGCGCGCACCGTGCCCGCCCGCGGCGCGCGGATCGGGTTCATCACCTTCATCGCCTCGACGATCAAGAGCGTCTGACCCTCGGCGACGGTGGTGCCGACGGCGACGAAGGGCGCGGCGCCGGGCTCCGGGGCGAGGTAGACCGTGCCCACCATCGGCGAGAACACCGTCCCTTCGGCCGCCTCGGGCTCCGCGCTCGGGGGTGGCGCCGGGCTCCGGGCCGCGGCGGCGGGCGCCGGGGAAGGCGGCGGCGCGACGGCGGCCTGGCGGACGACGCGCACCCGGCTCGTGCCCTCGGCGAGCTCGATCTCGGCGAGGCCGGTGCGCTCCAACAGCTCGGCGAGGCGTTCGATGACGGCGGGGTCGACCTTGAGGTTGCTCATATCAGCGATCGCTGGCGAGAAAGCGCAGGGCGAGTTCGTAGCCGACGGGGCCGCAGCCGCAAAGGACCGCGTCGGCGACGGGGGCGATGTGGGAGTGGTGGCGGAAGGGCTCGCGGGCGTGGATGTTGGTGACGTGGACCTCGCAGATGCGGCCGTCGAAGGCGCGCAGCGCGTCGGCGAGCGCGATCGAGCTGTGGGCGAGGCCGCCGGCGTTGACGATCACCCCCTCGCAGTCGTGGCGCGCGGCGTGGACCTCGTCGATCAGGACGCCCTCGTGGTTGCTCTGGCGAAAGCGCAGCTCGATGCCGAACTCGGCGCCGAGCGCGGCCAGCCGCGCCTCGATCGCCGCGAGCGAGACCGCGCCGTAGAGCCCGGGCTCGCGCTCGCCCAAAAGGTTGAGATTGGGGCCGTTCAGGACGAGGACGCGCGCCATGCTCAGCCCTTGACGTCGACGACGGTGCGGCCTTGGACCTGGCCTTGGAGGATCTCCTCGGCGACGGCGGGCACCTGGTCCATCGGCACGATCCGGCTCATCTCGGCCAGGCGCTCGCTCGCCACCAGCTGCGCCAGGCGCTGCCAGACCGCCTCGCGGCGGGCGAGCGGCTGGTACACGCTCTCGACGCCGATGAGCCGAACACCTCTGAGGATGAAGGGCATGACGGTGGTCGCAAGCTCGACGCCGCCGGCGAGGCCGCAGGCGGCGACGGTGCCCTCGTAGGCCATGGCCTTGAGCAGGTTGGCCAAGACCTCGCCGCCGACGGTGTCGATCGCCGCCGGCCAGCGCGCGCTCGCGAGCGGGCCCTTGGTGGGCTCGCTGAAGGTGGCGCGCGGCAGCACCTCGACCGCACCGAGCGCGCGGAGGTAGTCGGCGAGGCTCGCGCGCCCCGTCACCGCCACCGGGCGGAAGCCGGCGGCGGCGAGCAGCGTGATCGCGACCGAGCCGACGCCGCCGCCGGCACCGGTGACCACCACCTCCGCGCCCGGGGCGACGCCGGCGCGCTCGAGCTCGTCGACCGCGAGCATGGCGGTGTAGCCGGCGGTGCCGATCGCCATCGCCTCCACGGGCGTGAACGCCTCGGGCAGCATGATCAGCCAGTCGGCCTTCACCCGTGCGCGCTCGGCGAGCCCGCCCCAGTGGCTCTCGCCGACGCCGAAGCCGTTGAGGACCACCTGATCGCCCGGCTCGAAGCGCTCGGACGTGCTCTCGAGCACCGTGCCGGCGAAGTCGATCCCCGGCACGCCCGGGAAGTTGCGGATGATCTTGCCCTTGCCGGTGACGGCGAGGCCGTCCTTGTAGTTGACCGTGCTGGCCTGGACGTCGACGAGGACGTCGCCTTCGGGCAAGTCGTCGTTGGTGAGGTCGGTGCGCAGGGTGCAGCTCTGACCGCGGTCGCCGCGGTCGATCACCCAGGCGCGGAACGTGTCCGCCATTGCCACCCCGTCTCGCCATGTTGCGGTCGTCGCGTGTGTAGACCCCGCAGCCGCCCGCGGCAACCGGTGCGCCGGGGTTTGCGGGGTCGAGCCCGATCCTCTAGAAGGCGCCGGATTTTCGTCGCGCGGGACCCTGGGGAGGCACGTCCGTGAACGGGCTCAAACGATTCGTGCGCGTCACCGACGCGCTCAACGACCGCGTCGGCCGCACCGTCTCCTGGCTCACGGCGGCGATGGTGGTGCTGGTGTTCTTCGTCGTGATCGCCCGCTACGGCTTCGCCTGGGGCCGCGTCTGGATCCAGGAGAGCTATGTCTGGCTCCACGGCATCGTCTTCATGCTCGGCGCCGGCTACACCCTGCGCCAGGAGGGCCATGTCCGCGTCGACGTGTTCTACCGCGGCGCGTCCATCCGCTACAAAGCCTGGGTCGATCTGTTGGGCGCGCTCCTCCTCGCGCTGCCGATGCTGATCACCGTCTTCGTCGTCTCGCTGCCCTATGTCGAGACGTCGTGGAGCCGGCTCGAGGACTCGCGCGAGGCCGGCGGCCTGCCCGGGCTCTTCCTGTTGAAGACGGTGATCCCGGTCTTCTGCGTCCTGGTCGGGCTGCAGGCGCTGGCACTCGCCGCCCGCGCGTTCCTGGTGCTCCGGGGCGAGCCGGAGATGGTGGCCGAGGCCAAAAGCCGCGAGCCGGAGATGGCGGCATGAGCGACGTCCTCCTGGGCGAGATCTTGAGCCTCGGGATGTTCGCCGTCGCCTTCGGCGTGCTGCTGTTGGGCTTTCCCGTCGCCTTCTCGCTCGCCGGCACGGCCCTCGCCTTCGCGCTTCTGGGCGAGGTCGTCGGCATCTTCGACATGCGGCTCTTGGGCGGCCTGGCGTCGCGCTATTTCGGCGTGATGGTGAACGAGGTCCTGGTCGCGGTGCCGCTGTTCGTCTTCATGGGCGTGATGCTCGAGCGCTCGGGGATCGCCGAGCAGCTGTTGGAGACGATGGGCCTCTTGATGCGCCGGGTGCGCGGCGGGCTCGCCATCTCGGTGACCCTGGTGGGCATGCTCTTGGCCGCCTCCACCGGCATCGTCGGCGCCACGGTGGTGACGATGGGCCTGTTGAGCCTGCCGACCATGCTCAAGGCCGGCTACGACCCCAAGCTCGCCTGCGGCACCATCTGCGCCTCGGGCACGCTGGGGCAGGTCATCCCGCCCTCGATCGCGCTCGTCATCCTGGGCGACATCATGCAGGGGGCCAACACCCAGGCCCAGCTCGCGCTCGGCAACTTCGCGCCCGAGCCGGTCTCGGTCGTCGACCTCTTCGCCGGCGCGCTGCTGCCGGGGCTCTTGCTGGTGGCGCTCTACATCGCCTGGCAGTTCACCGTCGCCAGCTTCCGCCCGGCGGCGGCGCCGCCGATGCAATCGCACGACGACCGCGCGCTCGGCGCCAAGGTGCTGGGTGCGCTGGTGCCGCCGGCGCTCTTGATCATCGCGGTCCTGGGCTCGATCCTCGCCGGGCTCGCCACCCCCACCGAGAGCGCCGCCGTCGGCGCGGTCGGCGCGACCGTCCTCGCCATCGCCCGCCGCCGCTTCGGGCTGGCGGTCCTGCGCCACGTCATGCAGTCGACGACGAAGATCAGCTCGATGGTCTTCCTCATTCTCCTCGGCGCCTCGGTCTTCTCGCTGGTCTTCCGCGGCCTCGGCGGCGAAGAGATCGTGCACGAGGTGCTCGCGGGCATGCCGGGCGGCGCGCTCGGCGCGATGATCGTGGTCATGGCGCTGATGTTCCTTTTGGGCTTCTTCCTCGACTTCATCGAGATCGTCTTCGTCGTCGTGCCGATCGTCGGCCCGGTGCTCCTGCAGATGGGGCTCGATCCGATCTGGCTCGGCGTCATGATCGCGGTCAACCTGCAGACGTCCTTCCTGACGCCACCCTTCGGCTTCGCGCTCTTCTACCTCAGGGGCGTCGCCCCGCCGGAGGTGAAGACGATGGACATCTATCTCGGCATCGCGCCCTTCGTCGTCATCCAGCTCGTCGGCCTCGCGCTGGTCGCGGCGTTCCCGGCGCTGGCGACCTGGCTGCCGAGCGTGGTCTTCGATTGAGGCGGCTGGCCGCAGCGGTGGGATCGGTTGGAATCGTCCCGTAGGCGGGGTTCACCGCGCACAGCACGAGGCATCGGCCATGGCCGAGATCACCAACGCGCTCATCTACGAGGTGCTGAAAGCCGTTCAGGCCGACGTGGCGCAGGTCAAAGAACGGATTACCAGCATCGAACACACCCAGTTGGCGATGCGGTCGCACCTCGCCGGCCGCGTCACCAGCGAACTCACCCGCGACGCCGATCTCGCCGCGCTTCGCGCCCGCATCGAGCGGATCGAGCGCCGCCTGCAGCTGCAGGACTGACCGGCGGGCGGCAAAGCGAGCTTGGCGCGTATCGGCCGTCTCACGGACAATATCCACGCACGGTCGCGCGCCGACGCCCGGAGCCGGCCCGAAGCGGGCTTAACAGCCCGTTGACGAAATCGCCTCTCAGCCGCGGTCGCCGACGAGGACGATC
>JBKHCM010000141.1:0-7816 GCA_046541805.1 Alphaproteobacteria bacterium | reverse complement strand
GCTGCTGCTCCTCCTCGCGCTTGCGCGCCTCGACGAGCGCGGCCTGACGGGCTCGGCGCTCGTCGTCGGTGAGGGGCTTGAGCACCATCGGACGACGACCGCCGCGGCCGCCGCCCTTGCCCGGCTCCTTGCCCTGGGTGGGCTGCGCCGACTGCGCCGGCGTCGCGCCCTGGGTTGCGGCGGTCTCGGTCGCCGCCCCTTCCTCGCGGGCGCCACCCTTGACGCCCGGGCGGCGACCCGAGGGCGAGCGCTTGACCTCGACCGCGACCGGCTTGGACCGCCCGTGCGAGAAGCTCTGACGGACCGTCTGGCCTTCACCCTTTCGCGAATCCACGCGCCGTCCGCCCGATCGAAGCGAGATCCGCTCCGTGCGATCCTGGCCCTTGCTTTCGCTCATGCCTGTTCGATCAACTCCTTTGACGCCCGCTCGGGCGCCGCTAGACCGCGCAGCCCTGCCAGCCGACGCGCGTCGTTCCACAACCTCGTCGCCAAACGATTGGGCCGAACCCCGGCGAAGACCAGGGCCTCGCGACCGACGGCGGCACCCATCTCGGCGCGGTCGAACAGCGTGATACAGCGCCGGTCGGGGGCGGCGCGGGCGAGTTTCTCGCGCCCGTCCGCCGCCGCGTCGCTCGCCACCACCAACACCTCGATCTCGCCCGCTCGCGCCGTCCGTATCACCTGCTCGAAGCCCATCTCCAAAAGGCCGGCACGCCGTGCGAGCCCGAGCCACTGCAGGCACCGCTCCGCCAGCATCCGGTCCACGCGCTCAGCGATCTCGGGATCGACGACCACCCGACGGCGGGCCGCCTTGGCGAACAGATTTCGAGACACCGCCCTCTTAAAGCTTTCCGCCTCCGCGCTCAACCACAACCCGCGCCCCGGCAGCCGCGCATCGGGATCGGGCACGAGCCGGTCGTCGGGCCCGACCACGAAGCGGATCAGGTCGTCGCGGTCGCGCGCCGTCCGGCTCGCGACGCAGCGGCGCGGCCGACGCCGCGGGGTGTCGGGTTCCGCCAGCACGGTGGTGTCGTCCCCCGCCTCGCTCAAGCCGTCTCCCGCGCGCTCGCCGCCTCGGCGTCGCTCTCGTCCTCGGCGGTCGCCGCGCCCGCCTCGTCGGCGAACCAGTGGGCGCGGGCCGCCATGATGATCTCGCCGGCCTCGTGCTCGGTGATACCGGCGTCGGGCAGCATCTCGACGAGCTCGTCGGCGGCCAGGTCGGCCAGGTCGTCGAGGCTCTTCACCCCCTGCTCGCCGAGCTTGATGATCGACTGGATCGACAAGGGCTCGAAGTCCACCAGCTCCTGGGTCAGGCCCAGCGTCTCGCAGGTCTCGCGCAGCTGCTCGGCCTCCTCCTCCAGGGTCTGCTCGGCGCGCTCCTTCAAGGCGGCGGCGATCTCCTCGTCGAAGCCCTGGATGGCGGCGATCTCGTCCAAGGGCGTATCGGCCAGCTCCTCGACGCTGGAGAAGCCCTCGGTTGCGAGCAGCTGGGCGATCATCTCCTCGACGTTCAAGCGGTCGACGAACATGCCGGTGAGCGCGCGGAACTCCTCGTTGCGCCGGTCGCTCTCCTGGCTCTCGGAGATGATGTCGATGTTCCAGCCGGTGAGCTGCGAGGCGAGGCGGACGTTCTGGCCGCGCCGGCCGATGGCGATGTGCTGCTGCTCGTCGGGGACCACCACCTCGATGCGCTGGTTGTCCGGATCGAGGACGACCTTGGTGACCTCCGCGGGCGCGAGCGCGTTGACGACGAAGGTCGCGTCGTCCGCCGACCAGGGGATGATGTCCACCTTCTCGCCGGAAAGCTCTTGGACCACCGCCTGCACGCGCGAGCCGCGCATGCCGACGCAGGCGCCGACGGGGTCGATGTTGCTGTCCTTCGAGAGTACCGCGATCTTCGCCCGCGAGCCCGGATCGCGTGCCACCGACTTGATCTCGATGATGCCGTCGTAGATCTCCGGCACCTCCTGCTCGAACAGCTTCGCCATGAACTGCGGATGCGTGCGCGACAGAAACAGTTGCGGGCCGCGCAGCTCGTGGCGGACGTCGTAGAGATAGGCGCGGATGCGGTCCTTCACTTGGAACATCTCGCGCGGGATGACGTCGTCGCGGCGCACGATGGCCTCGGCGCGGCCGAGGTCGACCAGGATGTTGCCGTGCTCGATGCGCTTGACCTCGCCCACGATGATTTCGCCGACGCGGTCCTTGTACTCCTCGAACTGGCGTTCGCGCTCGGCCTCGCGGACCTTCTGCACGATCACCTGCTTGGCGCTCTGCGCGGAGATCCGGCCGAGATCGATCGGCGGCAGCGGCTCGAGGATGTGGTCGCCGAGCTCGGCTTGCGGGTTCTGCCGGCGGGCCACGGCGAGGGTGACCTCGCGGTCGGGATCGCTCACCTCGTCGACCACCTCGAGCTGGCGGTAGACGTGGATCTCACCGGTCTTGCGGTCGATCTCGGCGGTGATCTCGTGTTCGAGGCCGTACTTGCGCCGTGCGGCGGTCTGAATCGCCTGCGCCATGGCCTCGAGCACCTCGTCGGCGCTGATGCCCTTTTCCTGCGCGACCGCGTCGGCGACCCGCAAGAGCTCCACCCGTCCGAGGCTCGGCGTGTTCATCACTTGGTCCTTCGTTCCTCGAGCGTTACGTCCACCTCGTGCCCCTCGCGAGGCTCAGGGCGAGCGCCCTGCCTTCGCCCAACGCTCCGCCGCGCGCATCAGCGCGTCGTTGAGCACGAGCTTCGCCTTTTTCACCGCGCGCCAGGGCAAGCGCACCGGACCCTGATCCGTGGTCAGCACCACCGCCGTCTCCGGGTGCGCTTCGATGCCCGCGAGACGGCCGGTGAAGCGGCGCTGCCCGGCGATCGGTTCGCGCAGCTCGACCCACGCGTCCAGCCCGGCGAAGCGTCGACAATCGTCGGGCCGGGTCAGCGGCCGATCGAGGCCGGGCGAGCTGACTTCCAGCTCGAACGCGCCGGCGATCGGATCCGCCTCGTCGAGAATGGCCGAGATCGCCTCGCTGGCCTCGGCGCAGTGATCCACCGTCATGGTCGCGCGATCTTGGCGCTCGACCATGATCTGCAGGGTCTTGCCGCCCAGCCGTGCGCGAACCAGCTCGTAGCCCATCGCCTCCAGGGTCGGGGTGAGCAGCTCGGCGATCCGGCCTTCGCGGGCGGCGTCGCAAGAGGGACTGATCTGAGGCACCGCGTCGTCGGAAACAAAAAAGCGGGCGCGAGCGCCCGCGTCCGCAGGTTGCATGAGACTTCAATATGCGAAAGCCGCCGCGGTATGACAAGTCCTCAGCGGGCAATCCCCGGCATGCCCTCGGCGCGGCGTGTGAACCGGAGGAAAACACAGACCCGGCCGTCGGCGCGGGCCTTCGCCTCGTAGCGGGTCGCCGGCCAGTCCGCCGGACGCTCGCGCCAGTCCGCCGCGCGGCGGGCGCACCAGCTGAGGCGCTGCTCGCCCCGCAAGGCCGCGAGCATCCACGTGACATAGTCGCGATCGTCGCTGGCCAGGCGTAGCTCGCCGCCGGGGGCGAGCGTGCGCGCCATCTGGGCGACCGTCTCGGAGTTGACGATGCGGCGTTTGTGGTGGCGGCGCTTCGGCCACGGATCCGGGAAGAGTACGTGCACGCGCTCGAGGGCCGCGTCCGGCAGGGCGCGCAGGACCAAGCGGGCGTCGTCGACGCAGATCCGGACATTGGCGAGCCGCTCGGCCTCGACGCGCGCCAGCAGCGACGCCACGCCGTTGAGGTAGGGCTCGACGCCCAGATGGGTGACGTCTGGATGGTGCTCCGCCTGCCAAGCGAGATGCTCGCCGGCGCCGAAGCCGATCTCCAGCCACAGCGCGCGCGTGCCGGGGGCGAGGAGCGCTGCCGGCGCCAGCCGTCCGCCGCCCGCGGGCAGCGACACGGCGAGCGCCGGCAGCTGCGTCTCCAACCGGCGGCGCTGTCCGGGCTTCAGCTTCGGACCGCGCTGCCGGCCGTAGATGAAACGACGGACTGCGCCGTCGCTCACGCCTCGCGCTTGAGCAGGTCCACGAGGTCGGTGCGCTCCCAGGCGAAGCCGCCGTCGGCCTCCGGCTCACGACCGAAGTGGCCGTAGGTGGCGGTCCGCTCGTAGATCGGCTTGTCGAGGCCGAGCTGCGTGCGAATGCCGCGCGGCGACAGGTCCAGCGACTTGCGGAGGATCTCGCCGAGCCGCGCCTCAGGGACCTTACCGGTGCCGTGGCTCTCGACGTAGACCGCCAAGGGCTGCGCGACACCGATGGCATAGGCCAGCTGGATCGTGCAGCGCTTGGCGAGGCCCGCCGCGACGACGTTCTTGGCGAGGTAGCGCGCGGCGTAGGCCGCCGAGCGGTCCACCTTGGTCGGGTCCTTGCCCGAGAACGCGCCGCCCCCGTGCGGGGCCGCACCGCCATAGGTGTCGACGATGATCTTGCGGCCGGTGAGACCGGCGTCGCCGTCGGGGCCGCCGATGACGAATTTGCCGGTCGGGTTGACGAAGACGCGGTCCTCCGCCGGTACCCAGCCCTCGGGCAGCACTTGCTGGATGTACTTCATCGCGATGCCGCGGACATCGTCGGCGCTGGCGCGCTCGCTGTGCTGGGTCGAGACCACGACGCTGTCGCAGCCGACGGGCTTGCCGTCGCGGTAGAGCAGCGTAACCTGGCTCTTGCTGTCGGGGCCCAACAGCGGTTCCTCGCCGCGATGCCGCGCTTCGGCCATGAAGCGCAGGATCTTGTGGGCGTAGAGGATCGGGGCCGGCATCAACTCCGGCGTCTCGTCGCACGCGAAGCCGAACATGATGCCCTGGTCACCGGCGCCGTCCTTGTCGACGCCCATGGCAATGTCCGCGGACTGCGAGTGCAACAGCACGTCCACCTGCGCCTTGGCGTGGTGGAAACCCTCTTGCTCGTAGCCGATGTCGCGCACCACGTTGCGCGCGATATCCTCCACCTGCGTCAGTATTTCCGCCGGCCCCTTGGTTTCACCGGCAATCACGATGCGGTTCGTCGTCGTCAACGTTTCGCACGCGACCCGGGCTTCGGGAAACGCACGGACATAAGCGTCGACAACAGCGTCGGAAATCCGGTCGCAAACCTTGTCCGGATGCCCCTCGGAAACCGATTCACTGGTGAACAGGAATTCCGCCACGCACTTTCCTTTCCTGGTGGTGAGGCCTTGGCCGGTTACCGGGGCGTCGTTGTGGGGAAGTCTTTTCCGAGGGTCAAGCACCGCGACCCGATCCGAGCCCGGCGTCGGCCACCGCCTTGGTGACGTCGAGCACCCGCCGGCGCAACTGGGGGTCGTCGATACGTTCGAACGCGCGGACCAGCTCGAGCGTGTCGCGGCGCCGTTGCGCCGGCCCGCAAGCGGGCTCGTCGCCGTTGTCGATCGCATCCTCCGCGAGCCCGTGGGGGCGTCCGTCGAGCTCGTCGAAAAAAAAGCCGACATCGACACCCAACGCGTGCGCTGCCGCGTACAGCCGCGACGCCCCCAGCCGGTTGGTGCCGCGCTCGTATTTCTGGATCTGCTGAAAGGTCAGACCCAAAAGCTCGCCGAGGCGCTCTTGGCTCAACCCGAGGAGGAGCCGCCGCAGCTTCAACCGGCGCCCGACATGGCGATCGACGTGGTGCGGCGTCAGCGGCATGGCGAGGTCCCGGCATCGTCCGGTGGTGCGACTATGAACGTTTCCCGACAAATTGCTAAGGGCGCCGTAGCGCGATGCGCTCGCACACCACCGCGGCGACCAGCGCCAGCGCCATCACGACCCACCAGGGCCGCCAGCGCCAAGCGGCGAAGGGGGTGGGGTCATCCGCCACCGGAAGCGTTACGTCGAAGGCGCCACGGGCGTCCAGCCCGAACCGCTCCAAGACCTGGCCCTTGGGGCCGATGACCGCGCTGATGCCGGAATTGGCCACCCGCACCAGCGGTAGCCCCTCCTCGACGGCGCGCAGGCGCGCCATGGCGAGATGCTGATGGGGGCCGAGGCTGCGCCCGAACCAGGTATCGATGGTGACGTTCAAGAGCCAATCGGGGCGCGGCGTTCCGACCGCGCGGCCCGCGAAGATCGCCTCGTAGCAGACCAGCGGCGTGAACGCCGGCAGTCCCGCGAGATCGAGGGTCACCCGCCGCTCGCCCGGCACGTAGTCCACCGCCCCGGCGGTGAGCTTCTCCAGACCGAGCCGGCCGAGCCAGGCACGCAACGGCACGAACTCGCCGAACGGCACCAGATCCACCTTGTCGTACACCGCCGCGAGCGCACCGTCGCGGTCGACCGCGAAGACGCTGTTGTGGACGCCACTCACCTCGCCCTCGCCGTCGCGCCGGAGGCGGTCCCCGCCGGTGATCAGCCAGGGCGCGGGCACGGTGTCGAGGGCGGAAGCGACCTCGGCGCGCGCCGCGGCGTCGCTCGCCAGCCGATAGGGGCTCGCCCCCTCCGCCCAGATCACCGCGTCGATCGGCGCCGCCCCCGCACCGCGCGTGAGCGCCAGCTGGCGGTCGAACC
Source organism: Alphaproteobacteria bacterium (assembly GCA_046541805.1). Taxonomy (GTDB): domain Bacteria; phylum Pseudomonadota; class Alphaproteobacteria; order Geminicoccales; family Geminicoccaceae; genus JAAAPF01. Next base: position 1,308 of record JBKHCM010000141.1, on the reverse strand, counting down.
AACGCCGCATCAGCTCGGGACGAAACTCGTGGTCGAGGGCGAAGGCGCCCTGGACCAGCCGCAGCCGGGTGTCGGTCTCGGCCACGGGCTCGAGCAGGCGCAGATGCCCCCAGACCACGAGGCCCGTGACCGGCACCACCACCGCGGTGATCCAAAGCGCCCGCGCGCGCAGCCCCGAGCGCCAGGCCAAGGGTAGGGTGCCGAGCATCAAGGCGATGCCACCCAAGAGCCACACCGAGCCGAGCGCCGCCGTCTGGGCGAGGGCGGGCCAATCGGTGAAGGCGTAGCCGACGAGGTTCCAGGGGAACTGGCCGATGATACCGCGCAGCCATTCGCCGGCGAGCCACAGGCCGGCGAAGACCACGGCGGCCGCGAACGGCGCGCGCCAGCGGCGCAGCGCCACGAGGCTCACCACGCTGCCCTGAATGAGCGCGATGCCGAGAGCGAGCAGCACCACCGCCGGCACCGCGAGCGCGCCGAAGCGGTCGAGATCGACGGTGAAGGCGATCGCCACCCAGTGCAGGCCGGCGAGCGCCTGGGCGAAGACGAAGAGCACGGCCCGGCGCCACGCCGCCCGCCAGCCCGGGGCGTCGAGCAGGAGCGCCAACAGCCAGCCATAGGCCAACAGCGCCGGAAAGGCGTCGACGGGCGGCAGCGCGAGCGCGGAGAGCGCGCCCGCCAGGCTGGCCTCCAAGGCCGGCGACGGCCTGGCCAGGCGGCGCCACCACCGCGACGGCGGCGGCGCCGCGGCGGCGCGCTCAGGCGCCATCGCGCAACGCGTCGGCGGCGACCGCGACGCCGGCGGACCGTGACGCGCGGACGGCGGCCGCGGCGAGCAAGCCGGGGAGGGGAAAGCGTGACATGACATCTCCGGCGCGAGGAGGATCGCGCCCGCCGTGCTAAAGCAGGCCGCCGCGGCGTCAATTCTCCGCCGGGTCTCGGGCGTCTGCCGGGCTCAGGCCTCGGCGGGCTCGGCCGCCGGCTGAGGCTGGCGGTGGATCCTGAGGCGCTTCACCCGCCGCGGATCGGCGTCCAGGACCTCGAATTCCAGGCCGGCGGGATGGCGGATGACCTCGCCGCGCGCCGGCACCCGGTCGAGCAGCATGAAGACCAGCCCGCCAAGGGTGTCGGCGTCGTCGCGCCGATCGTCGTCGAGGAGTTGGACCCCGAGCTTGGTCTCGAGGCGGTCGAGCTCGACCCGGGCGTCGGCCTCGAGCTCGCCGTTGGTGGTCTCCAAGAGCTTGGGGCGGACGATGCGGTCGTGCTCGTCCTGAATCTCGCCGACGATCTCCTCGATCAGGTCCTCGA
>JBKHCM010000140.1:0-7820 GCA_046541805.1 Alphaproteobacteria bacterium | reverse complement strand
CGATGAGGCAACACGGCGGCCACCGAGGTTGACGCTCTACACTCGAGCACCGCTCCTGGAACCGCCGCGGCGCCGCCCACCGACGGAGGGATGGCATCGGATCGACCGCGGTCGGCGCCCACGCCACCTCGGGTAAACCTGAGCACGCGCGCCAGCATGGGTCGGCGCGCGGGCGTCGAGCCGGTGCTGGAGCATCGGGCGTGGCGCGCGCTGGCGCGCTCGCGGTCCGCTCGGCCAGGCTGGGCGAGCGGGCGCCGGTCGGCCTCAGGCGACGTGGCCTTTGGCGAGCGCGCGGGCCGTCACGGCGTGAAAGGCGCCATTGTCCTGGTCGAGCCAGAGCATCTCGCCGGAGGCGATGGAGAACCAGGCGCCGTGCAGGCGCAGGCGCCGGTCTTCGAGGGCGTCGACCACGAACGGAAAGGCGCTGAGGCGCTTGAGCGAGCAGCGGATGGATTCGAGCTCGACCTCGTGCTGCAGGTCGTGCCCCGCAAGCTCGGGGTGGCGTTCGCGGACCTTGCGGAAGGCGTCGCCGGCGAGCCCGACCCAGGGGTCGATGAACCGGCCGGCGGCGGCGCCGTCGGTGAAGTGGTGGACGCAGGCGTCGATGCCGCCGCAGGCGGCGTGGCCCATGACGACGATGTCGTCGACCGCGAGGTGCCGGACGGCGTATTCGAGCCCGGCCGAGGTGCTGTGAAAGCCGCCGTCGGCCTCGTAGTCCGGCACCAGGTTGGCGACGTTGCGGAGCACGAACAGCTCGCCCGGCCGGGCGTCGAAGATCATCGCCGGATCGACCCGGCTGTCGGCACAGGCGAGTACGGCGAGCCGGGGCGACTGACCCTCGGCGAGTTCGGCGTAGAGCTGGCGCTCGCGGGCGTAGCGGCGGCGGCGAAAGCGCAGATAGCCCGCCGCCAGGCTGGTGGGCACGACCATCGTCGTCTCCTCCGCAGACTGGACCTTTCGCTGAGATGAACGCGAATGTCATCCGGATGGGAGACGGACCTTTGGCGGTGGTCGAAGCCGTCCGCGGGTCAGCCGGCGCGCTTGGCGCCGCGCACCTGCCGACGGATCGGCAGACCTTCTTCAAGGCGTTGCTCGTGCACGGCGGCCTGCCTCTGGGCTGAGGCGTCAGCGATCGGTGGGGTAGGGCGCCCGGCTCAGCTGCTCCCGAAACGGCCGGGCAGCTCGATGTTGACCTCGAGCATCGAAAGGTTGTCGCGGCGGTCGACGTCGACGTTCACCTTGTCGTCGGCGATGTCGACGTATTTGCGCACCACCTCGATCAGGTCCTTCTGCAGCATCGGCAGGAAATCCGGGCCCTCCCCGGTGGCGGCCCGATCGCGGACGACGATCAGCTGCAGGCGGTCCTTGGCGGCGTCGGCGCTGCGCGGCCGGTTGCCGATGAAAAAATCGAGCAGTTTCACGCCGTCCTCCTCAAGAGGCGCTGGAACCAGCCGCCCCGGTTGCGCTCCGAGAAGCGCATGGGCACCTCCTCGCCCATGAGCCGGCGCACCGCGTCCCGATAAGCTTGGCCTGCCGCCGAGCGGTCGTCCAGGACGATCGGCGTCCCGACGTTGGACGCTGCGAGCACGGCACGGTCCTGGGGGATCACCCCGAGCAGGGGGATGGCCAGGATCTCGAGGACGTCCTCGGTGCGGAGCATGTCGCCCTGATCGACCCGGTCGGAATCGTAGCGGGTCAACAGGAGATGGATCTTCACCGGCTCGGCGTTCTCTTCCGCCCGCTTGGAGCGGCTGTTGAGGATGCCGATGATCCGGTCGCTGTCGCGGACCGAGGAGACCTCGGGGTTGGCGACGACGATGGCCTCGTCGGCGAAATAGAGCGCCATCAAGGCGCCCTTCTCGATCCCGGCGGGACTGTCGCAGACGATGTAGTCGAAGTCGGCGTGCAGTTCGTCGAGCACCCGTTTGACCCCGGCCGTGTCGAGCGCGTCCTTGTCGCGGGTCTGCGAGGCCGGCAGGATCGAAAGGTTGTCGAGGCGCTTGTCCTTGATCAGCGCCTGCTGTACGCGAATATCGTCCTGAATGACGTTGACGAAGTCGAAGACCACACGACGCTCGCAACCCATCATCAGATCGAGGTTGCGCAAGCCGACGTCGAAGTCGATGACCACGGTCTTCTTGCCGGCCTGGGCCAGCCCGGCGGCAATGGAGGCGGCCGACGTGGTCTTGCCGACGCCGCCCTTACCCGACGTGACCGTGACGATGTTGGCCAAGGACCGTTCTCCTTTCGTGCGGTCAGTTCATGACGTCCACGACCAGCCCGTCCTCGGCGAGCCGGATGCGGGCGCGCTTGCCCCGCGCGGCGGCCGGGAAGTCGTCGCTCACCAGATGCGCGCCGGCGATGCTCACCAGCTCCGCCTCGAGCCGATCGCAGAAGATCATCGCCCGCCGATCGCCCTCGAAGCCGGCGAAGACCCGGCCGCGCAGCGGCGCGTAGACGTGGACGTGACCGGCAGCGATGACCTCCGCACCGTTCGAGATCGGGGCGAGGCAGACGACGTCGCCGCCGGCGGCGTAGACCTGCTGGCCGCCGCGCACGGCCTGCTCGACCAACAGATTGCGCGCTTGCGCCGCGGCCGGCGGCGGTTGCGGTGCCGGTGCGCTCTCAACCGCCCGGGCGGCGGCGGGCGCGGGCGCGTTGGCCGTGACCTCCGCCGGCGTGCCGGCGGCGAGCACGCTCAAGCCGACGCTGCGCGCGGCGTCGTTCCAGGCGGCATCGCCGTTGACGAGGCCGATCGGCTGCAGCTCGCAGGCGCGCACGCGCGCGATGAATTTTCGGAGATCGAGCGGCGATTGCGCCAGGATCGGCTGGACGTCCAGGACGACGGGCGCGTTCTTGAAGAAGCCGGGCGCGCGCAGGACGTCCTCGCGCAAGAGCTCGAAGAAGGCGGGGGCGTCCGGTCGCTCGACGCGCAGCGCCAAGAGCGTCTGCAGCGTCCCACGGATCTGGTAGGGCTTGGCGTCGGTCATGCGGGCTCTGGAGCGCCGGCCGGGGCGCGCGACATTTGGCGCAGATTGCGGTGGATCGCCCGCGGAGACAAGCGTCGCGAAGTCTTCATCCACAAAAATTTGCGCGCCGCGGTTGACACCCCGCTTCAGGCCGCCGCGCGCGTGCCGGCGAGCCAAGCGTCGAGGTCGGCGAGCGCGCGCCGGGCGAGCCACGGCTTGCGCTCGCGCTTCGTCACCCGCTGCTCCGGCGGCGGCAACAGCCCGAAGTTGATGTTCATCGGCTGGAAGGTCTCGGCGTCGGCGCCGGCGGTGATGTGGTGCAACAGCGCGCCGTGCGCCGTCGTCGGCGGTGGCGGGCTCGCCCGCTCGCCGCTGAACTCGGCGGCGGCGAAGCGGGCCGCGAGCCAGCCCATCGCGGCGCTCTCGACATAGCCCTCGCAGCCGGTGATCTGCCCGGCGAAGCGGACGTTCGGCCTGGCCTTCAGGCGCAGCTCGCCGTCCAAGAGCCGCGGGCTGTTCAAGAAGGTGTTGCGATGCAGCCCGCCCAACCGGGCGAACTCGGCGTGCTGAAGGCCGGGGATCGTGCGGAAGACCGGCTTCTGCGCACCCCAGGCGAGCTTGGTCTGAAAGCCCACCATGTTGTAGAGCGTGCCCAGCGCGTTGTCCTGGCGCAGCTGGACCACCGCGAAGGGCCTTGTGCCGGTGCGCGGGTCGGTCAGGCCCACCGGCTTCAAGGGGCCGTAGGCGAGCGTCATCCGGCCGCGCTCCGCCATGACCTCGATCGGCATGCAGCCCTCGAAATAGGGCGTGTCCTTTTCCCAGTCCTTGAAGTCGTGCTTTTCCCCCGCGAGCAGGGCGTCGACGAAGGCGTGGTACGCGTCTTCGCTCAAGGGGCAGTTGACGTAGTCCTTGCCGTCGCCGCCCGGCCCCGGCTTGTCGTAGCGGGACTGGAGCCAAGCGATGTCGAAGTCGATGCTGTCCTTGTAGACGATGGGCGCGATGGCGTCGAAGAAAGCGAGCTGATCCTCGCCGGTCACCTCGATGATCGAGTGGGCCAAGCCCGCGGCGGTGAGCGGGCCGGTGGCGACGATGTGGAGCCCGGCGTCGGCGCCCGGCAGGGCCTCGAGCTCGCCACGCACGATCTCGACCAATGGCTCCGCCTCGAGCGTTGCCTGGACGTCGGCGGCGAAGCCGTCGCGGTCGACCGCGAGCGCGCCGCCGGCGGGGACCTGGTGCCGGTCGCCCATGGCCATGATCAGCGAGCCGAGCCTGCGCATCTCGGCGTGCAACAAACCCACGGCGTTGTTGAGCGCGTCGTCCGAGCGGAACGAATTCGAGCAGACGAGCTCCGCCAGCCGTGGGGTCTTGTGCGCGGCGGTCGTGCGGGTGGGGCGCATCTCGACGAGGCGCACCGGCACGCCGGCGCGGGCCAGCTGAAAGGCGGCTTCGCTGCCGGCCAGGCCACCGCCGACGACGGTCACGCGATCTCCCTGCACGCAAGGCTCCTTCGACATGTTGACGGTGGTGAGCGACCGATCTCCGGCGTTTACTCGAGGTCGCAACGCATCCTGGGGACCCGCCATGACCCCGGAAGATCTGATCGCCCGTCTGGGGCTGCAGCCCCATCCCGAGGGTGGCCATTATGTGGAAACGCACCGGGCCCCCGCAAGCGACGGCGGGCGCGCGCCGGTGACCTGCATCTACTATCTCCTGCGGGCGGGCGAGCGCTCGCGCTGGCACCGCGTCGACGCCAGCGAGATCTGGCACTACCAGGCCGGCGACGCCCTCGCCCTCGACATCGTGGGCGAGGGCGGCGTCGCGCGCCACCATGTCGGCCCCGACCTCGCGGGCGACCATGTCGGTCACGCGGTGGTGCCGCCCTTCGCCTGGCAGTCGGCGCGCTCGCTGGGGGCCTGGACGCTGGTGAGCTGCACGGTCGCCCCCGGCTTCACCTTCGCGGGCTTCGAGCTCGCCCCGGACGACTTCGATCCCGGAGGCCCGTGATGACCGCAGACCGCCCGTGGGCCTTGGTCACCGGCGGTGCGCGCCGGCTCGGCCGGGCGCTGGTCGACGCCGCGGCGAGCGAAGGCTACGCCGTCGCCGTCCACGCCAACCGGTCGGTGGACGCGGGGCAGGTGACCGTCGCCGATCTCGAGAGCCGCGGCGTGCCGGCCTGCCTCATCACCGCCGATCTCGCCGACGCCGCGGCGGCGGCGGCGCTGATCCCGCGCCTTACGGCGAAGGGCAAGACGCCGCGGCTGTTGGTCAACAACGCCGCGCTCTTCACCCACGACCGCCTGGGCACGGCGACGGCCGACGGCTTCGACGCCCACATGGCGCTCAATCTGCGCGCCCCGCTCCTGCTCGCGCGCGCCTTCCTCGAGGCGCTGCCGGCGGCCGCGGAGGGCCACATCGTCAACATGATCGACCAGCGCATCCACCGCGCCTCGCCGCACTTCCTCACCTACACGATGGCCAAGGCCGGGTTGTGGTCGCTCACCCGCATGCTGGCGGTGGAGCTCGCGCCGAACGTGCGGGTGAACGGCATCGGCCCCGGCATCGCGTTGCCGGACGAGGGCATGAGCGACGACCGCGCCGAGGCGCTGGTGGCCGACTTCCCGCTGCGCCACGGCGGCTCGGTGGACGAGGTCGCCGCCGCCTTTCGCTACCTTTTGAACGCCGGCTCGGTGACCGGGCAAATGATCTGCGTCGACGGCGGTGCCCATCTCGCGGTGCCGGGTGGCACCTGAGGCCGCTCCTGGCTCAGGACGGCTCGTCGACGAAGCGCCAGGGTGCCGGATCGACGACGACGGGCCCGCCGGCGGTGAGCTCGAAGATGGCGAGGGCGTGCTCGGTGCGGCCGTCGGGCAACAGCCGAAAGATCCCCGCGCCGCCCTTATAGCCGCGGGTCTCGGTGATGCGCTGGGTCGCCGTCGCCGGCGCCTCGGCGGCGTCGAGGCCGACCAGGAGGCCGTCGTAGGCGAGGATGGCCAACGGGTGCGGCGCGCGGCCGTAGACGTCGCGAAAGCGGCTGCGGAACTCGCCCATCGCCTGCTCCGGCGCGCCGGCGTACCAGCCGCCCCGCAGCGCCGGCTCTCTCAGCACGTCCGGGTCGTCTTCCCAAAGTCGGGTGCCGAGCATCCGCACGTCCACCGCGTCGACGTCGTGGCGGGGCAGGAGCTGGGCCACCTGCCGCAGCCGCTGGCCGCCGTCGGCGATCAAGAGGGCGTCGAACGGCGGCAGATCCGACGCTTCGGCGTCGCCGCGCAGCGCGTCGAGACGTGCGCCGACGTCGATGGCGTCGCTGCCGTATAACTCGGTGCCGACGAGCTCGGCGCCGAGCGCGCCCTCGACCGTGGCTTCGAGGCTCGCGGTCGCGCCGCGGCCGTAGGCGTCGTCCGGAGCCAGCCCGGCGATCCGCGAAAGCCCGCGATCGACGGCGTAGGTGACCACCCGCTCGACCTGCTCCTCGGGGCGGTAGCCGAGGACGAAGAGCCCGTCGCCGGCGATGTCGCGCTGGTTCGAAAAGGCGAGGACGACGACGTCGGCGGGCCGCGCGACGCTCGCCACGCGCTCGGCGTGGCTGCCAAAAAGGGGGCCGAGGATGACGTCGACCTCGTGGACCTCGACCAGCTCGCGAGCAGCGAGAATGGCACCTTCGGGCGTGCTCTCGGTGTCGCGCGGGATCAACTCGATATCGGCGTCGCCCCGCTCCAACAGCGCCATCTCGGCGGCGCGCGCGAGATCGCGGCCGACCTCGCTGGCACGGCCCGTGAGCGGCACGAGCACGCCGATGCGGCGCGGCTCGTCCGTGGCCGTGGGCGCGCTCGGCACCTCCGCCGCGGTCGTCGACGGCGTCGGGTCCGTCCTGCTAGCCTGCTGACAGCCGGCGGCGACGAACAGCGCCGCGACCAGGGCGAGGGCGCGCCATGCTCTGCTGATTGGGGCTGACGCCACCGGAGGACCTCACCACGTGAACCGGATCGGGCCGGAGATGGGAACGGATACGGCGTCCGCGGCCGAGAACGCAACCGTGCTCGCCTCCGGGCTTTACCTCGTGGCCACCCCGATCGGCAACCTTGCCGATGTGACCGAGCGCGCCCGCACCGTTCTGGCGGCGGCGGAGCGCATCGTCTGCGAGGATACCCGCGTTACCGGCGGGCTCCTGCGCCACCTCGGCCTCGACAAGCCGCTCGTCGCCTATCACGAGCACAACGCCGAGAAGCGGCGCCCGGCGCTCCTGGCCGAACTCGCCCGCGGCGCGACCTTGGCACTGGTGAGCGACGCCGGCACGCCCCTGGTCTCCGACCCCGGCTACAAGCTCGTGCGCGCCGCCCGCGACGCCGGCATCGCTGTGCACCCGATACCGGGGCCCTCGGCCGTGCTCGCGGCGCTGACCGCCTCCGGCCTGCCCACCGACCGCTTCTTTTTTCAAGGGTTTCTGCCGACGAAGGCGGCGGCGCGCGAACGGGTCGTCGCCGAGCTGGCGTCGCTCAAGGCGACGCTCGTCTTCTTCGAGAGCGCCGCGCGCGCCGCCGACGCGCTCGCCGCGCTGGCGGCCGGGCTCGGCGAGCGCGAGGCTGTACTGGCGCGCGAACTCACCAAGCGCTTCGAGGAATTCCGCCATGGCACCATCGGCGAGCTCGCCGCCGGCTGCCGCGCCGAGCCACCCCGCGGCGAGGTCGTCCTCGTCGTCGCCGGCGCGGCGGATGCCGCGGTGGCGCTGGACGACGCCGCGGTCGACGCCGCGCTGGTCGAAGAGCTGGCCGCGCACGGGCCGAGCGAGGCCGCCAAGCGGGTGGCGCGGCGCTGCGGCCGCCCCCGGCGGGCGCTCTACGCCCGCGCGCTGGA
>JBKHCM010000139.1:0-7939 GCA_046541805.1 Alphaproteobacteria bacterium | reverse complement strand
CATCCTCGCCGCCGTCGGTCACGCCCTGATCGAGGCCGGCTACCGCGTCCTCTACGCCCGCACGACCGAACTCGTGCAGCGCCTGCAGGCCGCGCGCCGCGACCTCGCCCTCGAAGCCGCGCTCGCCAAGCTCGACAAGTTCCACCTCGTCATCCTCGACGACATCACCTACGCCCAGAAGGATCAGGCCGAGAGCTCCGTCCTCTTCGAACTCATCGCAAGGCGCTACGAGACCAAGAGCCTCGCCGTCGCCGCCAACCAGCCCTTCAGCGCCTGGAAGCGGGTCTTCCCCGACGAGGCCATGGCCGTCGCCGCCATCGACCGCCTCGTCCACCACGCCACCATCCTCGAGATGAACGTCGACAGCTACCGCCGACGCGCCGCCGAAGGCCGCGCCGGCAACGCTGCCGCAGCGGCGACAACTACCACCGACAGCCCTACCGACAACCAGCACGGAGCCCAGCAAAGCGCCTGATCGATCAAGCCGCAGCGGCCTCAACACCGGCCATCTTGGTTGTCGGCAGCGGCCACCGAGGTTGACGCTCTACAAGGAGAATTCATGCGCGTTCTCAGCGTATTCGGCACACGTCCGGAAGCCATCAAGATGGCACCGGTAGTTAGAGAGCTTGATGCCGCTGATGATATCACCTCGCTCATTTGCCTGACCGGCCAGCATAACGAAATGTTGGCGCAAGTCGTCGACCTATTCGGTCTAAAGTACGACCGTGATCTCAAGGTCATGCGGTCAGCGCAGGGGCTTACTCACGTGACCTGCGCCGTGCTGGCCGGACTCGAGATCACGCTAAAAGAGTTACGCCCCGACCGGGTGTTGGTGCATGGCGACACGACTACGGCGATGGCCGCGGCGCTCGCGGCCTTCTATGCCGGCATCCCGGTCGGCCATGTCGAAGCCGGGCTCAGGACGCGCGACTTGAAGCGGCCGTGGCCCGAGGAAGCCAACCGTCAGATCACGGGGCGACTGACGCGATGGCACTTCGCGCCGACTGCGCGCGCGCGTACGAACCTCCTGGAGGAGGCGGTTCCCGAGGCTTGGATACACGTCACCGGCAACACGGTGATCGACGCGCTGCTCCACGTTCGCGACCGTGTGTTGCGCGGAGACATCGAGGCGGGCATCGCACGCGACCTCGCTTGGCTTGACCCAAAGAAGCGGCTGATACTGGTGACTGGTCATCGGCGCGAGAGTTTCGACGGTGGCCTCGCCGAGATCTGCCGTGCGCTGGCACGGCTCGCCGCGCGCGGCGATGTCGAGGTGGTCTACGCGGTCCACCTCAATCCGACGGTGCGCGCGACCACTGCCGACGTGCTGGCCGGGCGGCCAAGCGTCCACCTCATTGAGCCACAGCCCTACCTCCCCTTCGTTTGGTTGATGAATCGGGCAAGCATCATTGTCACCGACAGTGGCGGCGTGCAGGAAGAAGCCCCGTCGCTCGGAAAGCCGGTACTCGTCACCCGTGAGGTGACCGAGCGACCCGAAGCGGTAGAGGCCGGGACGGTGCGTCTGGTCGGGACCTCGGCGACGCAACTCGAGGCCGAAGCGACGCGGCTACTCGATGACGCGGACGCCTACGAGGTTATGGCTCGTGCACACAATCCTTATGGCGATGGCCTGGCGGCTGGGCGGATCGTGAAGACCCTTCGGGAGGACCCTCGATGACAACGCGACGACTGGCGGTGCACGGCCTGGGCTACGTAGGACTTCCCACCGCGGTAGTGTTCGCCGAGGCGGGGCTTGACGTGCTTGGCATCGACGTGAACCCCGACGCGGTGAACAGCATCAACGGCGGACGACCGCACATCGTTGAACCGGGCCTCGACGCAGCCCTGCGCCGCGTCGTCGAGGCTGGCAAGCTCCGCGCCACGCTGGAGCCTGAGCCGGCAGACGTTCACGCCATCGCGGTGCCGACTCCCTTCAAAGACAGTCATGCTCCCGATCTCACCTACATCGAAAGCGCGGCGAGAGGGATCGCGCCCGTCCTGCGTGAAGGCGACCTCGTTATCCTCGAGAGCACCTCGCCGATCGGCGCGACTGAGAGGCTTTCCGGGTGGCTCTCTGAGATACGCAACGATCTGACCTTCCCGCAGCAGGTTGGCGATCTCGCGCAGGTGCGCGTGGCGCACTGTCCGGAGCGGGTGCTACCCGGCCAAGTTTTGCACGAGGTCGTGCACAACGCGCGTGTGATTGGCGGCATGACCCGCCGCTGTGGTACCGCCGCGGCCAATTTCTACAAGATGGCCGTCGAGGGCGATATCCACATCACGAGCGCGAGAACGGCCGAACTCGCGAAGCTCGCCGAGAACGCCTTTCGCGATGTGAATATAGCGTTCGCGAACGAGCTTAGCATCATTTGCGAGCGCTACCGGATCAACGTCTGGGAGTTGATCGAACTCGCGAACAAGCACCCGCGGGTGAACATCCTGCGGCCGGGGCCGGGCGTTGGTGGTCACTGTATCGCGGTCGATCCATGGTTCATTGTGCATGGGGCTCCGGAAGCGACACGCGTTATCCGCACCGCACGCGAAACGAATGACGCGAAGCCAGGCTGGGTAGTCGAGCAGGTCCGGGCGAAGGCCGAAAAACTCAAAAATCCAACGATCGCCTGCCTTGGCCTCGCTTATAAGCCTGATGTCGACGACCTACGCGAAAGCCCATCGATCGAAATCGTCCGTGGACTGATCGGCACCGGTCGGCTGTTGGTTGCAGAACCCTATGTGGACGATTTGCCGCCTGTACTCCAAGGTTGCGAACTCGCTGACTTCAATGCTGCTATCGAAACCGCTGACATTATAGTAGTCCTGACAGGTCACGAAGTATTTCGCAACCTTGATCCGGACGCATTCGATCAGAAGATTGTTTTCGACACCTGCGGTCTTTTTAAGCGTTGGGCGAAGTAGTAATACAACCTAACAGTCTGCGTTTTACTTTTACATAGATGACGCTCAGTATGGATGCAAATTGCCCTTGGGCGACGAGACGGACCTCCCACGAGATCCCCAAAGCGATAGCGTGAGGCCGGGCGAGCCGCCACAATCGACCCTCATGGCGGCTCACTCCGCTTTTCAGATCCCGACGCAAACGCCACAGATAAAAAAGCCGGAGACGTTTCTGCCCTATCTTTGAAAGCTTCCAGTGCCGCGCGAGTTGGAGATGGCCGAGCGTGCGGCGCCTCATCGATTGCGAAATTCGATCACAGCCTCTTTTATTAGAAATAAGTAGCGGCGCATCAATGACAGCGATGGTAAGCGTCGACCAATAAAGGGCGCCGTAGATTTGCCAATCCTGGCAGGCATCAAGCCCGAGAAAAGTAATCTTATTGAGTATTTCACGACGGAAGATAACGCCACCGAAAGGTCCGAGAGTATTTTCGTAGCGCAATCGTCTGCCGATAAATGCCGGCCTTCGGGCGTGATATTGAGCAAAGCGTGAAATACGGACGCGCGTGGTACCATCGGGCAGCGCTTCCTTGCGCCCCGTCAGTATGACGTCGGCTTGGCCATTTCGGAGGAATGGAAACACTTCTAGAAACCAATCATCGTGAAAGTCATCGTCGCTGTCGTGAAAATGAACGTAGCATCCGCGTGCAAGCTTCAGGCCGGCACTGCGTGCGGGATTGGCGCCCTTGCGGCGCTGACGGACGAGGCGAACGTTGTGCCTGCACTGAGGTAAAACCACTGGCTCTTGCGAGCCGTCGTCGACCACGATGACCTCAACGTCGTTCGAACAGGCGCGGGTCAAATCGGCGAGCCGCACCAGCAGTCGCCTAAGCGCGTGGCTTCGGTCTCGAACAGGAATGACGATGCTTAGCGTCGGGGCATCACGGATGGACGCCGTTTCCGCCAGTCGAGCCACGGCCACCCGCTATACAGTCCGCTTCGCCGCGCCGGCGGGGAAGATGATCTTGGGTGAATAGGTATTGTCCGAGCGCACATTACCCGTTGGAGCTATTAGCGTGCCTTCGGCCAAGCTTCCGGAAGGGTTTGGGCTCTGGCCCACGTACACAACACCAAGTCCCTCACATGCCCGTGCGCGCCGCCCCTTGATACGCCCCCGAGCCCGTACTCCGTTCGTGGAGTATGGAGTTGGTCGCGGAGGACGTCACTCGCATTTTTGAGAACTCCGCCCCACGGGGACGCGGTGGCGACACGCGGGCTTTCGCGACCCACTGTACTTGGTAGCGCGAGAGGCGGGCTGACCGGTGGTCGTCATGTCGTCCGTGGCCGACCAGCGTCGCGGGCATGTGGCAGCCATCATACCTCGGGTTGAACGCCGCCATCAGATCGTGCGCTTGCGCCACCAGCGGAGGCGTGGGGTGCGAGGTTTTCCGCCATTTTCGACCCCACGCGTGGGTTTGACATCGTAGGGGTCGCTGCTTCGATCCCAGCCGCGCCCACCATCTCGCTTACTCAGCGTTGGACCCGATTCGGCGGCGAGGGGGTCAGCCGAACTCGTTCTCGTCGATCTCCTGGACGACATAGGTGGCCTTCGTGCGCACGCCGATGCCGTGGTCGAGCATCAGGCGGGCGAGGTGCCGGCCGTCGACGAGGACGACGCGCTTGTCGATGCGGGCGACATAGTCCCGAGCCGACGGCGCGAAGCCGGCGGTGGTGACGAACACGCCCTTGTGGGCGTTCAGGCCGACCAGGGTGCCGACGAAGGCCTGGATCTCGGGGCGGCCGACCTTTTGCTCGGCGTAGCGCTTGGCCTGGACGTAGATCGTATCGAGGCCGAGGGCGTCCTCGTTGATGACGCCGTCGACCCCGCCGTCGCCGGCATAGGCCGTCGCCTGGACGAGGGCGGGCTTGCCGCCGCCGTAGCCCAGGGCCGCCAACAGCCGCAGCACGAGCGCCTCGAACTCGCGCGGGTGCAGGCGCTTGACGCGGTCGAGCAGCTCGGCCTCGAGGTCGGCGTGGATCGACTGGACGAGCTGCTCCAGCCGTTCCTCGGGGGTCTCGTCGGCGGCCGCGTCGTCGGCGGCGGGCGCCGCGTCGCGGGTCCGCCGGCTGCCCGCGACCCAGTCGCGATACTCGTCGAATTGCGCCAGCGTGCGCATGTCGATCCGGCCGTCCTGCCGCTCGAGCAGCGCGCGGCCGCGCTCGGTCGCCTCGTAGACGCCGCGCGTCACGCGCGCGACGCAGCGCGCGCGTTGCAGATAGACGTTCGCCCAGGCGACGCGGTTGGCGAAGACCGTCTGCCGGCCGCTCGGCAGCTTCGCCTCGAGGTCGGCGTCGGCGAGCTGCAGGCGCGCGGCGACGGCGGCGCGCAGATCAGCCGACGAACGGCGCCCCTCCGCCAGCACCGCCAGCACGGGCCGCATCAGCGTCTGGAAATCCGGCACCGCCATGGGGGCGGCTCACCCGGCCAGGATCGCGCGCAGGCCGGCGATCGCCGCCTCGATGGCGGCGTCGTCGACGTCGAGATGGGTGCAGGCGCGCAGGTGGTGCGGGCCCATGGCGCCGATCCGCACGCCACGCGCGGCGAGCGCCTCGCTCAGGGCCGGCGCCGACCAGCCGCTTTCCTCGGTCGAGAAGAAGACGAGGTTGGTCTCCACCGGCGGGTTCACGAGCGCGAGCCCGTCGATCTCGGCGATCGCCGCCGCCAGCCGCGCCGCCCGGGCGTGGTCCTCGGCGAGGCGGTCGAGATGGTGGTCGAGGGCGTAGAGCGCCGCCGCCGCGACGATCCCGGCCTGGCGCATCGCGCCGCCGAGCTGCTGCTTGATGCGCCAGGCCTCGTCGATGGCCGCCGCCGACCCGGCGAGGCAGGCGCCTACGGGCGCGCCCAGGCCCTTGGAGAAGTCGAGCCAGACCGTGTCGCACAAGCCGCCGTAGGCGGCGAGCGGCACGCCCTGGGCCACGGCGGCGTTGGCGAGGCGGGCGCCGTCCATGTGGAGCTTGAGCCCGTGGGCGCGGGCGGCCGCGGCCACGGCGGCGACCTCCTCGACGGTCCAGACCGCGCCGCCACCCATGTTCGTCGTGTTCTCGATGGCGACGACGCTGGTGCGGGGGTGGTGGCGGTAGCCGCCGCGGACGGCGTCGGTGACCTGCGCGGCGGTGAATTTGCCGCGCACGCCCGCGAGCGGACGGAACATGCAGTAGGCGTTGGCCGCCGGCCCGCCGCTCTCGAAGTGGAGCGGATGGGTGCTCGCCTCCACCAGCACCTCGTCGCCGGGACGGGTCAGCAGGCGAAAGGCGATCTGGTTGGCCATCGTCCCCGACGGCAGGAACACCGCCGCCTCGTGGCCGAGAAGGTCGGCCACCCGCTCGCAGAGCGCGTTGACCGTCGGGTCCTCGAAGGCCTGCTCGTCGCCGACCTGGGCTTCGGCCATCGCGCGGCGCATGGCCGGGGTGGGGCGGGTTTTGGTATCGCTGGCGAGATCGACGCGGATCATGGGGTCTCCGTGGACAACAGCGGGTCACCCCGCTTGTCGCCACCGTGCCCGGGGTCGGCAAGGGGTGCCTCCCCCTTGGGTCGAAGCGACCAATTTCCGATCGTGTGCGCTCCGACTGCGGTTCGCTGCCTTGCAGAACGCGTTCAACGCGCCGTTTTCGGCCCGTCGTTTCGGCGTTTCTCGCCGCGTTCGGCGGGGCGATGCTCGTCACCTCGAACCGCGCCGTCGGCGAATGCACGGCGTCTTCGGGCTCCGGCCCGACAGCCTCTGCCGCTGGACGCTGGCGATGTTCCGCTGCGACGGCGGGACCTACACCCGAAAACTGACCGCTGTCGGCGGCACCCATGTGGGCCTGCGCAGGAGCGAAGCCGGCGCGGCCCTTCGCGTCTCGGGTCACGGTCGCCACCGGCGGCGCCGCGCCGCCACGCGCGGGCATCGCCGCGATGGCGCCCTTGGGCTTCAAGGTCGTCCACCTCTACGGCCTCACCTCGGCCCCGGGGCCCGCCCGCGCCCGGCCCGACCGGCTTGAGCGCACGGTCGACGCGCGGGCGCGGGCGATGGTGGGCGTCAAGCCGTCGCGCAGGACCGTCTTCACCGACCTGCCCAGACCTCGACCGGCAAGATCCGGAAATCCCTGCCGCGCGGGCGGGCCCAGCTGTTCGGCCAGGCGCGGGGCTGAGCGGCCTCAGCGTCGGGTCTCCTCCAGCGCGGCGGCGAGTTCCGCGTCGGCCCGCTCGGCGGCGACCTCGCCCGTGAGCTCGCGCGCCACCTCGGGCGTCATCGCGGCGATGATCGGGGCCAGCTTGCGCTCGTTCATCGCCAGCGCGAGCGGGACCAGCACCTCGAAGTCGAGGTCGTCGAAGATGAGTGCCGCTTCCTTGGGCCGCATCTTCTCGTAGAGCTTGACCAGCCGGGCGAGGCGTTCCTCGTCGCCGGCCTCGAGCTCGGCGAGGCGGGCATCGATCTCGCGCTTGAGCGCGCTCAACTCGTCGACCAGCTCGCGCAGACGCTCTTCGGCGACGTCGACGGCGAGTTGGCGGACTTTGAGGGCCTCGCGCTGACGGGCGAGCGCGCGCCGCTCCTCCAGGAACGGTTCGGCCGCGAGCGGATCGTCCCCGCCGGCGGCATCCGCCGCGGCCGCGTCGGCGCCGCCGCCGGCGGCGGGGGCGAGTAGCTCGTCGATCACCCCCGCGGTCCGCCGCTCGGCCGCCGCGTCGGTCGGTGCGGGCGCTTGGAGGGCGGCGGGTGAGCCGGCGGACGCCACCTGTTCGAGTTCCGGGTGCGCCGGCGTCGCGGCGGGCGCCGCCGGGGCGACGTCGGCCAGCGGCATCGCCACGGCTGCGATCTCCGCCGTCGTCGACGCCGGGACGAAGGCGGCGAGCTTCAGCGCCAACAGTGCGACGAGCGCGGAAAGCGTGACCGGCAGCGGCGACAGCCGCCGGCGAAACTCGCGGGGGGAGGCCAGCTCGATCGCGCGCATCCGTTCGCCTCACTCGCCGATGGCGTCCTGCAGCGCGTCGGCGAGGGTCTCC
>JBKHCM010000138.1:0-7940 GCA_046541805.1 Alphaproteobacteria bacterium | reverse complement strand
CGACGACCGCCAGCCGCTCGAGGCCCGGTGCCTGCGCGAGGGCGCGCGCGACGGCGCGGCGGGTGCGGTCGGCGAGCGCCTCGGCCGCCGCCGCCTGAAAGCTCGCGGCGAGGTCGCGGCGCATCGCCTCGTCCACCTCACCCGCGCGCTTGAGGGCGTGCAGGACGGCGGTCTTGAGCCCCGAGAACGAGAAGTGACAGCCGGGCTGGCCCGCGAGCGGCCGGGGTAGCGAAAAGCGCGCGGGATCGCCGCCTTCTGCGAAGCGCTCGAGCGCCGGCCCGCCCGGATAGCCGAGGCCGAGAAGCTTGGCGACCTTGTCGAAGGCCTCGCCGGCGGCGTCGTCGATGGTCGTGCCGAGCCGGCGGTAGCGCCCGATCGCCTCGACCAGCACGAGCTGGGTGTGCCCGCCGGAGACCAGGAGCACGAGGTAGGGCAAGCCGACGGCGGCGGTGAGCCGGGGCGTGAGGACGTGGCCTTCGAGGTGGTTGACCGCGACGAAGGGGCGGCGGTGCGCGGCGGCGAGCGCCTTGCCGGTCACCGCTCCCACCATCAGCCCGCCGATCAACCCCGGACCGGTGGTGGCGGCGACGCCGGCGAGCTCGGCGAAGCCCAGGCCCGCCTCGTCCATCACCGCCTTGATCGCGTGGTCGAGCTCTTCCACGTGGGCGCGCGCGGCGATTTCGGGGACGACCCCGCCGAAGGGCGCGTGTTCGGCGAGTTGGCTGGCGACGCGGGCGGCGAGCACCGTGCGGTCGCCGCGGACGAGCGCCGCCGCGGTCTCGTCGCAGCTCGTCTCCAGACCGAGCATAATGGCGGTCTGGTCGGGGCCGCCGGGTGTGTTAGGCCCCTCGTCCATGACCCGAGCTTCCAGCGCTTTCACAGCCAAATGACACATCTCAAGATCGGCACCCGCGGTTCGCCGCTCGCCCGCGTGCAGGCGGAGAGCGTCGCCCGACGCCTCGAGGCGAACACGCCCGGCCTCACCACCGAGCTCGTCATCATCAAAACGACGGGCGACCACGTCCTCGACAGACCGCTTTCCGAGATCGGCGGCAAGGGCCTCTTTACCAAGGAGATCGAGGAAGCCCTCTTCGATCGCCGCATCGACCTCGCCGTCCACTCCTTGAAGGACGTGGCCACGGTGCTGCCCGACGGGCTCGACCTCGCCGCCATCCTGCCGCGCGAGGACGTCCGCGACGCCCTGATCGCCGGCGCCGTCACCCGCCTCGACCGGCTCCCCGAGGGCGCGATGGTCGGCAGCGCATCGCTGCGCCGACGCGCCCAGCTCCTCGCGCTCCGTCCCGATCTGCAGGTGGTGAACCTCAGGGGCTCGGTCCAGACCCGCATGACCCGCGTCGCCAACGGCGACATCCACGCCACGCTGCTCGCGATGGCCGGGCTCAACCGCCTGGGTCGCGCCGACGCCGCGAGCGCGCCGATCGCGACCGAGGAGCTGCTGCCGGCGGTCGCCCAGGGCGCCATCGCGGTCGAGATCCGCACCGACGACGACGCCACCCGCGCCCTTCTCGCCCCGCTCGACCACGGTGAGACGGCGATGGCCGTCACCGCCGAACGCGCCTTTCTGCGCGCGCTCGACGGCTCGTGCCGGACGCCGATCGCGGCCTATGCCCGCCTGGACGGCGACGAGGTCGCCTTCGAGGGCCTCTTGGCCTACCCGGACGGCGCGAAGGTCTGGCGCGCCAGCCGCCGCGGCCGCCCCGCCGATGCCCATCGCCTCGGCGACGATGCCGGCCGGGAGGTCCGCGCCGAGGCCGGGCCGATCGACTGGCTTTGAGCGCCGTGGCGCGGGTGCTGATCACCCGGCCGGCGGATCTGGCCGAGCGCACCGCCGCCCGCTGCCGGGCGCTCGGCCACGAGGTCGTGCTCGCCCCGGTCATGGCCATCAAGCCGCGCGCCGCCCCGCCGCCTTCGCTCGACGACGTCCAGGCGATCCTCGTCACCAGCCGCAACGCGGTTCCCGCCGTCGCCCGGCTGGCGGCGGAGCGGCCGATCTACGCCGTCGGCGACGGCACCGCCGCCGGCTTACGCGACGCCGGGCTGGCCCTGGCCGGCCTCGGCGAGGGTGACGGCGTCAGCCTCGCACGGCTCTTGCGCGGGCGGCTCGATCCGGCCGCGGGCGCGCTGTTGCACCCCACCGGCGAGGTCTGGGCCCGCGGCCTCGCCGACGCCCTCGCCGACGCCGGCTTCGTCTACCGGCCGTGGGTGGTCTACGCCGCCGACGCGACCGCCGGCCTCGCGGACGAGGCGCGCCGGGCCCTCGCCGCGGGCCGGATCGACGCCGTCACCCTGCACTCCCCGCGTAGCGCGCGGCTCTTCGCCGAACAGCTGCGCGCGGCCGACCTCGAGGAGGCGACCCGCGACGTCACCGCTCTCTGCCTGAGCGCGAACGTCGCCGCAGCCGCCCGCGCGCTCCGGTGGCGGGCCGTCGAGATCGCCGCCCGTTCGGACGAAACCGGCATGGGCGGGTTGCTTGAAGACCTCCGACATCGGTGCTAGCGAACGCGCGCAGGACGGTCGCAGCGCCTGAGAAGACATATTGTGGGCACGCCGATCGCAGCATCGGCGGCGGGGAGAGACGTGGTCATGGCCGAGGAGCAAGCGCGCGCCGCGAGCCCGGCGCCCGAGCGCCGATCCGGCGGGGGTGGACGCGGCTTCATCGCCGGCCTCGTCGGTGGCGTCCTCGGCGCCGGAGGGTCGATCTACGCGCTGCAGATCCCCGAGGTCCGCGACAACCTCCCGCTGCCACGCCAGGCGGAGCTGATCGTCAATCCCGACGCCGTCGCCCGCATCAGCGCGCTCGAGCAGGAGCTCGCCCAGCTCCGCGGCGCCGTCCGCGAGGCCGACGAGAGCGCCAGCATCGACGAGCTCAGGGCACGCATCGACCAGCTCTCCGACGAGGTCACCGGCGCGGCGACCGCCGACCAGCTCGCGCGGCTGCGCGACGGCCTGAGCCCGCTGGCCACGCCCGAGGGCGCCGGCGCCCTCGACGAGCGCCTGGGCGAGCTCGAGGCCGGCCTCGCCGAGCGCATCGACGCGGTCGCCGAAGAGCTCGCCGCCCTCGACGAGACGGCCGCGCGCCGCTCGAACGTGGCCGCGCTCGAGGCCGCCGTCGACGGGTTCGCGAGCCGGCTCGGCGGGCTGGAGGAGGGTCAGGCCGACCTCGACGAGACCGTAGCGGCGCTCGACGCGCTCGGCGACGAACTCGCTGGGCGAACCTCCGCGCTGGAGGAACGCGTCGCGGCGGACGAGACCGCGCTGGTCGAGCGCGCCGCGTCGCTCGCCGGGCGGATCGACGCGCTCGCGCGCGACATCTCGGATTTTCGGGAGTCGCTCGGCGCGGCCGACGCGCGCTTCAGCCAGCTCGAAACGGCGACCGCCGACGAGCTGACGACGATGCGGGCGGCGATCGACGACCTCGCCGGGCGCACGGACGCCGTCGCAGCCGATGCCGCCGCGCTCGAGGACGACATGGCCGCGACCGAGACGACCGTGGCCGAGTTCACCGAGCGCCTGCGGGGCGACGCCGAGGCCTTCACGGCGCAGATGGAGGAGCGCGTGGCGCGTCTGCAGGCGAGCGTCGCCACCGCCGGCGAGCGCGTCGACGCGGCCGTCACGACGGCCGAGGAGACCCGCGAGCGCGTCACCGCCGCGCTCGCCCGCACGCGCGCGGCGGCCGGGGTCAACGCGGCGGCCAGCCAGGTCGACGCCGCCCTGGCCACCGGCGACCCCCTCGGGGCCGCGGTGACGACGCTGGACGGGCTCACCACCGACGCGCTCGATCCAGCCGAGCGCTCGCGGCTCGACGACATCCGCGCCGCGCTTCGCGTTCACGCCGACGGCATCGCGACGGCGGGTGCGCTGCAGCGCAGCCTCGACGACCTCCGCCCCGACCTGATCGAAGCGGCGGCGCCGGAGGACGACGGGGGTGGCGTGACCGGCACCTTGATGGACCGCTTCAACCTGCGCGCGCGGGGTGTGTCCGTGGACGTCGCGAACACGATCGACGCGATGGCGCGGGCGTTGACGCGAGGCGACGTCGCCGCGGCCGTGGCCGCGGCCGACGACTTGCCGACGGCGGCGCGGGAGGCCCTCGCGTCCTGGCTGGAGGCCGCGCGCCAGCACGCCACCGTGGCCGACGCCCGGGGCGAGCTCTTGGACCTGGGTCGTGAGCTCGCCGCAGCGGCGGGCGGATCCTAGAAACGAAGGAAGAGAGACGCCTCATGCTGCGCCTGCTCGGCTTCTTCATCGTCGCCGCCGTCTTGATGTTCGGCGCCGCCTGGATCTTCGACAACGACAACCCGCTGCAGATCCGCTGGTTCGACGGCCAAGTCTACGACTGGAGCCTCGCCTGGCTGATCGTCGCGGGCCTCACCTTCGCCCTCGCCGCGGTCGTCGTCTACGAGCTCCTGCGCATCGTCCTCGGCTATCCGACGCGGTGGTGGCGCAAGCGGCAGGTGAACCGCCAGCTGGAGGGCTTGCGCACCGTCACCCGCGGCATGATGGCCGTGGCCGCCGGCGACGGCACGCAGGCGAAGGAGTTGAAGCGCGAGGCCGAGAAGCTCTTGGGCGAGCGCGAGCCCGCGGCGTTGCTGCTCGCCGCCCAGGCCGCCGAGCTCGACGACAACCACGAGGTCGCCCAGCTCAAATACCGCCAGATGCTGCGGCAACGTTCCACCGCGCTGTTGGGTCTGCGCGGCCTGTTGCACGATGCGCTCGCGACCGGCGACATGGACCAGGCGCTCGAGCTCGCGCGGCGCGCCTATCGCGAATACCCCTACACCGAGTGGGTGGTGCAGCAGCTGTTCGACCTGCTCGTGCATCATCAGCTTTGGAGCGAGGCGCTGCGCCGGGTCGACGACCTCAAGCTCAACCGTGTCGTCGACGCCGCCGAAGCTCAACGGCTGCGCGGGCGGTTGAAATTCCTGCTCGCCCAGAAGCACGCCGAGAAGGGCGAGCTCGAGCAAGCCTTCAAGAGCGCGATGGACGCCACCCGGCGCCAGCGCGCCTTCGCGCCCGCCGCCGCCTTCGCGAGCGAGCTCGCCAACCGGCTCGGCAAGACGCGTCGAGCCCGCAGCGTCATCGAGGAATCCTGGGCGCGCGCGCCGCATCCGCAGCTGGTCGAGGCCTACGCCGCGCTCGCGCCCGACGAGACGGCCAGTGCCCGCTACGGCCGCTTCGAGCGCCTCTACAGCCGCAACGCCAACCACCACCTGACCCAGCGGATCATGATCGAGGCCGCGCTCGCCGCCGGCGAGACCGGTCGGGCGCGCAGTCTGGTCCGGGACGTGCCGGGGACCAACCCGACCGCGGGCACGCTGCAGACCGCCATCGACGCGCTCAAGGCGGTCGAGCCGGACTCGCCGCGCATCGCCGAGTTCGAGGCCCTGCTGGCGGACGCGCCGGCGGACGAGGCTTGGGTGTGCCAGCGCACCGGCCAGGTGGTGCCGCGCTGGCAACCGTTCGGGCCCACCGGCGAGTTCGATACCCTGCGCTGGCAATCCCCACCGAAAGTGGCCACCTTCGTCGCCGCTGCGCCGAGTGGAGCGTTCGGCCGCGCCACGATGGATTTGGAAGCATCGGCGGTGAGCGATTGACCACCCCGCCCGCCGGCGATTGACGCGGCGCGCGGGCGGGCGTAGGTAGCGATGCCGCGGGCGGCGCGTTCGCCGCGACCGAGGTCGCCGCATTAGCTCAGTCGGTAGAGCACGTGATTCGTAATCACGGGGTCGCTGGTTCGAGTCCGGCATGCGGCACCATCTTTCGCTTTGAAAGCGCTAGAGAAATCGCCGCCCCGCACCACACCGCAGGGGCGGCTCGCTTGGTCTGGTGACCACCGGGGGACCACGACGGCGTTTCGGGGACCAGCACCCGGTCGGCGTCGTCGCCTTCGTAGAGGCGCGCGAGCGGGTCGAAATCGAGGCGGTCGTCGCCGTCGAGTTTGCCAACGCCGCACCCACCACGAGCTTGGCGCCGCTCAGCGGTGTGGCGGCGGTCAAGCGAGGCCGCGGTCGTAGCTATGCACTCCGCGGTCGCGGTCGGCGGCGCTCTCTGTGGTAAGCGATGTCGACGCCCCATGACGGCGAGCGGTTGACGCCGTCGTCGCGGGGGCTGCGCCGGTTCGTTGTCAAACCAGACTGCAGTCGGCCGTGTCCCCTGACGTTCTCTCATCACGCCGGTCAAGCATGGTCGCGCTGGGCCCGCGGCCGCCGGGTGAAGGGGTCTCTACGGGATCGGCGCGTTCGACCGTCCCAGGTTGGCGTTCACGGACGTGAGCTTTGCCGTGTGGTGGGCGAGGTCGGGCTTGGGCCCGCCGTCGTCGGTGGGGTCGCGCGCGCTCGACGCCGTCGTGCGTGCGGGGACGCAGGGGTGGAGACCGCGTCCGCGCCGCCTCGGACGGCGGCGGGCGCGGC
Source organism: Alphaproteobacteria bacterium (assembly GCA_046541805.1). Classification (GTDB taxonomy): domain Bacteria; phylum Pseudomonadota; class Alphaproteobacteria; order Geminicoccales; family Geminicoccaceae; genus JAAAPF01. Next base: position 1,509 of record JBKHCM010000138.1, on the reverse strand, counting down.
GCGCCAGCAACTCGGTGCCGCCGGGGTCCCCGTGCGGCCGGCCGCACGGGGTGGGCCGTCGCGCCACGGACGGTGGCGCCGGACGGCGAGCTTGCGGGCGACGGCGGCCATCGCGCGCCGAGGGGCCTTGTCGAGCCGCTGCGCTTCGCGAGCGCCGGGCCCCATTCGCGCAACGCGCAGCTGCGGGTGATCTTCAACGGTAGCACGTTCGCCGCCTCGTCGAGCAGCGTGCGCACGCTGCCGTCGCCGCGCTCGGTGGTAAGCGACGTCCACGCCCCATTGGCGGCGCGGCTTTGAAGGCAGCGCCGGCATCGTAAGGCTGCACCCTGGTTTCGGGAGGTGCGGCATGCGGAGTAAACGGACGGCGGAGGCGAACGGCGGGAGCTGGAGCTCGGGTTTCGTCGGGCGTCTGGAGGTGCGCGCGGATCGCTCCGGTCGGCGGAATTGGCCGCCCGAAGTGAAGGGTCGGATCGTGGGGGAGACCCTGGCGCCGGGGGCGACGGTGAGTGGCGTGGCGCGGCGGCACGGACTGATGCCGCAGCAGGTGACGACGTGGCGGCGGCTGGCGCGCCAGGGTCGTCTGGCGCTGGCCGAGGCGCCGGAGAATGAGACCGCGGGCGAGGACGGCGCCGGTGCCTTCGCCGCGCTCGTCGTCGCCGAGGATCCGCCGCCGGAACCGGCGACGGCGGCCGCAGGGTCGATCGAGCTCGTGGTCGGCCCGGTGGTCGTGCGGTTGCCGGCGACGACACCGGCGGTGCGCATCGCCGAGATCGCGGCAGCGCTGGAGGCGCGGCGGTGATCGTGCCGGGCCAGCGTACCCCGATCGTGATCGCGACGCGGCCGGTGGACTTCCGCCGCGGTCACGCCGCCCTCGCCGCGACGGTGCAGAACGAGCTCGGCCTCGACCCGCACTCCGGCCTGACGGTGGTGTTCCGCTCGAAGCGGATGGACCGGGTGAAGATCCTGGTCTGGGACGGCACCGGCCTGGTGCTGACCTACAAGCGGCTCGACGCCGGCGCCTTCGCCCCTCCGCGCGCACGGCACGCGCGCGGTTCCTTTTCGGAATCGGATCGATCGTCTCCTGACGATCGATGGCCGCAGGTCAAGGACGGCGTGATGCGGCTCACGCGGGCGCAGTTCGAGGCGTTGTTCGACGGGCTCGATTGGCGGCGGGTGACCCCGCGGCGGGTGCGAGCGCCGGCTGCGGCGGATTGATTCACCCTCGTGTAGATCGGCGCGCAAAAGTGACCCTCTAAGCGGGGGGATCGGCGTTCAAATTTGACCCCTCCCTGCGGTGGTGCGGCGGCTTCGGTCTTCATGCGGGGAGACCGAGGTGAGAGCGGGGATGATCTCCTTGGAGACGACGGCGAAGGTCCGGCGGGACTACTTTGTTCACGGCAAGAGCATTAAGGAGATCAGCCGGGATCGCGTGTAGAGCGTCAACCTCGGTGGGCGCGCATTGCCTCGCCAGAATTGTTGCCGAAGCTGAGGTGGTTGCCGCAACGACGA